>CANPYE010000160.1 GCA_947588005.1 uncultured Lachnospiraceae bacterium
ATCAGCTGCTATAACTGCCATGAGAACCAGGCCGGCAGCGGCGGTCAGCTTGTTGTGACCCATTCGTATGTGAAGAATGCGCTGGGCAGCGAGATGGATTCCATCGATCCGGCCACATTGTCCTGCGGGCAGTGCCATATTGAGTATTATTTCGCGCCGGATACGAAGGAGACCATGATGCCTTACACCAGTGTGGCGGCTATGGATCCGGAAGCGATCCTGGCGTATTATGATGCGATGGGCTTTTCCGACTGGACACAGGAGAGTACGGGTACCGGGATGCTGAAGGCCCAGCATCCGGAGTTTGAGACGTATCTGGGAGCCGGAAGCGCCCATGTCGGCTTTGGTATGAGCTGCGCCGACTGCCATATGGCGGTTGTGACGGAAAAGAGAACGACCTACACTAGCCATAAGTGGGAGAGCCCTCTGGAGAATCAGGCGATCCTGGATACCTGCGTGCAGTGTCATGGCGAGACGGATATGACGGCGAAGGTGAAGGAGATCCAGACAGAGATCACAGGCCGTGAGACGGAACTGGGACAGAAGCTGGTAGAACTGAAGGAGGCCCTGGCGGCGCAGGTGACAGCCGGTGAGATGAGCGAGGATCAGCTGAACGAGATCCGCTCGCTGTACCGCAGCGCCCAGTGGTACTGGGATTTCTGCTATGTGGAGAACAGCGAGGGCGCTCACAATTCAGCGCTGGCCAGGAAGTGCCTGGACAAGTGCGAGGAACTGACGGCGGAAGCCATGGGACTTTTGGGCTTTTGATGGGAAAATACAAGCAAGGCGTCGCTGGCGCCTTGCTTGCATGGAAATACAAGCAGGACGTCGTTGGCGCCCTGCTTGCACGGAAATACAAACAGAGCGTCGCTGGCGTTCTGCCTGCGCGGGAATGAGAGGGCCGGGGGTGTGACTGCCGGCCCTTGTTTATATATCGAAGCGGTGGGATGTGCTGCGCGGCGGAAGACGCGCGGACGCGCCGGAGGAGATTACGATGGATCGATTAAAGAAAGCGGGCCGGTTCTTATGCTCGATGAAATGCGCGGTCATTCTGCTGGTGATACTGGCTGTGGCCTGCACTGCGGGCAGCCTGATCCCGCAGGGGCAGACGGCGGCTTACTATACGGCAAATTACGCGGAGTCCCTGGCAGGAGCCATCCTGCTGTTTCATCTGGACGATGTGTTTCATTGCTGGTGGTTCGTGGGCTTGACGCTGTTTTTGTGTGTTAATCTTCTGGCTTGTAATGTGCTGCGTTTTCCGGCGCTGAGAAAACGGATGAAGGAGGGCTTCACCGCGACGAAACGCATCGCTGAATGGGATGGAGTTCCGGCAGCTGTGACGGTGGAGGAACCGGAGGAGATATTTAAGCGGCTGGGATTTCGGAATGTGACACGCGGGGTTATGGCGGTGGCGCGGCCGGCACAGACGGAAGACAGCGCAGGAAGCGCGGAAGGCGCCGCCGGACCGGAGTCTGTTCCTACCCGCTACGCGGTGCGCCGCCGGGCCGGCGTCTGGGGCGCGTGGCTGTGCCATCTGGGAATGCTGGTGGTCATCGCGGGTTTTGGACTGGGGCAGATGTTCCAGGTGCAGTATTCGGTCTATGGCGTTCCTGGCCAGACGAAGCCGATCGGAAATACCGGCTATGAACTTCGGATCGATGATTTCCGGGTAAAGCTGCGGGAAGACGATACCGTTGAGCAGTACGAAACGGACATGACCGTGATGCGTGCCGGGGAGAATCCGGCTGCGGCCGGAGCTTCCGGAACAGAAACCACCGAAATCGGAATCACCGGAGCCGACGAAACCGTTGGAACTGCCGGAGTCACCGGAGCTGCAGGAGAAACCGGAATCGCCGGAACGGTCAGCGTGAATCATCCTCTGACTATTTACGGCATGAAATTCTACCAGAATTCCACCGGCTGGGCTGCCAACGTGCAGATCTATAAGGGCAGCGAACTTCTGCAGGAAGGCGTGATCTGCGCCGGTGAGTATGCCCTGATCGAGGATATGGAAGGGCTGGCGGTGGTGCTGAACGCGTTCTATCCGGATTATGTCCGCGGTGAAGACGGTATGCCTGCGACGGCGTCGCCCGCGCTGCATAATCCCGGCTATCTTTATACGCTTTATTACAACGACCGGATCCTGGGAATGAATGTGCTGACAGAGGATGAGATCATCACGGTGGAGGATTACGGCATCCGCTTCACGAATCCGCAGCAGTATACCCTGATCCAGATCAAACGCGATCCGTTTACGCCGGTGGCGGCCGCGGGCGGACTGCTGGTCATGCTGTCGCTGGTGCTGGCTTTCTATCTGCCGCCGGAGGAAGTCTGGGCCGTGCAGAGAAGCGACGGAACTTGGCTGCTGGCCGGCAGAAGCCGGAAGGCAGGGGCGTATTTTCTGGAAGAACTGTCAAAATACGGCGGCAAAGCCCCGGCGGGCCTCCCGGAAAAGGACGGAAATAAACAGACAGAGTAGACGGATGAAGCAGATATCGCCGGGACGATGATTCAAAAATGAAACCGGTAAGGAGGATAAACAATGGACAGCAGCCAGTTTCTTGCGATCGAAAATACGCTGTTTACAGCAGTCATGGTTCTTTATCTTGTGTCCATGGTGCTATATTTTGTCTTTTTTGCAATGAAGAATGAGAAGGCGGCACAGCTTGCCGGGTGGGTCATTACTGCGGCGTTCGTGCTGCATACGGCGGCCCTTGTCGTCCGCGGCGTCGGCGCGAGGAGGCTTCCGATGACCAATCAGTACGAGTTCGCTACCAGCTTTGCCTGGGGCATCTGCCTTTGCTTTCTGGTGTTTGTGAGAAAATATCATTTCCGGGCGCTGGGAACCTTCGTAACGCCGGTGATCTTCCTGCTGATCGGCTATGCCGCTATGCAGAGCCGGGAAGTGCGGGAGCTGATGCCGGCTCTCAGAAGCAACTGGCTGGGCATCCATGTGTCAACGGCGATCGTTTCCTACGGCGCATTCGGCGTATCGTTCGCGGTGTCGCTCATGTTTCTTTTAAAACAGGGGCGGGAGAACCACGATTTCTGGAAGAAGAATATCCCTGACTACGACCGGCTGGATATTATCAGCTACCGGGCGGTGTCGCTGGGATTTCTCTTTCTGACCTTTGTCATCATTACCGGCGCCATCTGGGCCGAACGGGCCTGGGGCAGTTACTGGTCCTGGGATCCGAAGGAAACCTGGTCTTTGATCACCTGGATCATTTATGCTCTCTATCTGCATCTGCGTCTGAACAAAGGATGGAGAGGGCGCCGCGCCGCGTGGTTCGCGGTGATCGGATTTGTCTGCGTGCTGTTTACCTATATCGGTGTGAACACGTTTATTCCGGGGATTCACAGCTACGCATAAACATGAGTTTGTACTGGAATGGGAAAATGGGAGCGGAGGGTGAACATGGAACGGATCAGCGTTTTTTGCAGGAAAAATGGAAGATATATATGGACGGGGATCGTCCTTTTATACCTCGGATTTATTTACCATAATTCTCTGACGCCGGCGGTGGAGTCGGCGCAGCAGAGCGGAACGGTGCTGTTAATGCTGCAGACCGCTCTTGACCGGATGGGATTTGACAGCTCGTGGCTTACGGACCACATCGTGAGGAAGACGGCGCATTTCGCGGAATTTGCGCTTCTGGGCCTGCTGCTCTGGAACTGCCTGCGCAGCTGGCGGCTGACGATGCCTTTGCGGGTGGCTGCGGAAGCATTTTTAAGTCTGTTCCTGCCTTTTTTTGACGAGACGCTTCAGTTATTTACGGAGGGACGCTCCGCTCAGGTGGACGATGTGTGGCTGGACGTGGCGGGCGTCTGCTTCGGAACGCTTTTTATGGTAATCGTGGCGGCGCTGGTTCGCAGGCTGCGCGGAAGGGCGCGCGGAGGGCAATCCGGTAAGGGGGAATCGGAACATGACGGATTTTCTGGTTAAGAAATTTGTGAAAAACTATGAGCAGACGGAGGACGTTTCCGTCCGCACCGCCTACGGCGTGCTGGCAAGCATAGTGGGAATCTGCTGTAATCTTTTTCTGTTTGCCGTGAAGCTTGCGATCGGGATTCTGGCGGGGAGTATTTCGGTCATGGCGGACGCGTTCAATAATTTATCCGACGCGGCCGGCTCCATTGTCGGGTTTGTGGGCGTCCGGATGGCGGAGAAGCCGGCGGACGCGGATCATCCCTTCGGCCACGGGCGCATCGAGTATATCGCCGCGTTTGTGGTATCCATTTTCGTGATCCAGGTGGGCTTAGAGCTGTTTAAGTCCTCTGTAAGCAAGATCCGCCATCCGGAGGAGCTTGCGTTCAGTTGGATCGCCGTTCTGATTCTGGCTCTGTCGGTTCTGGTCAAGTGCTGGCTGGCTGTTTTTAACCGGACGCTGGGGAAACGCATCCGTTCCTCGGTCATGACGGCCACGGCCGCGGACGCCATGGGAGATGTCGCCGCTACGTCCGCGACGATCGCATCGATTCTGGTCTTTGGGATCCTGGGGATCAATATCGACGGTTTCATCGGGCTTCTGGTTTCCGCGGCGGTTCTTCTGGCCGGCTTTGGCATTGCGCGCGACACGCTGGCTCCGCTGATTGGAGAGCCTGTCGATGCGGACGTTTACCGGAAGATTACGGAGTTTGTCGAAAGCTACGACGGCATTATCGGCACCCATGACCTGATCGTACATAATTACGGGCCGACCCACAGTATGGCTACGATTCACGCGGAGGTGGCCAGCGAGGTGGATATCCGGGAAAGTCACGAGATCATTGACCGCATCGAGCGCGACTGCGCCCACAGCCTCGGGATCTTCCTGGTGATCCATATGGATCCGGTGGAGACCCATGACGAGCGGACCGCCCTGTACCGGGAAATGGTAAGCGGCGTGCTGGCGGGGCTGGACGGCCGGTTAAGCTTTCATGATTTCCGTGTGGTCGACGGGACGGAACGCATTAATCTGATCTTCGATCTGGTGGTTCCCCGCGATTATAATGCCGAGATGCGGGACACAATAAGATCGAAGGTTTCGGATCAGGTACACAGCGCCGACCAGAGATGCTATTGTGTGATGACGGTTGAGAATACGTACTGTGCAGAATCTCCGGAGCCGGACTAAGGCCCCGGAGGTTTTTTATGTACAGACTGCCTACACAGAGCGACCAGAAGATCTATGACGAATATCTGCGGCGTATGCAGCGGGGGGACCGGGAAGCGTTTCAGAGCTTTTACGAGGCGGAGGCCCGCGCGGTCTATGCGTACGCCCTCTCGATCCTTCAGAATCCGCAGGACGCAGAGGAAGCGATGCAGGATACTTTTCTTACGGTCTGGGACCGGTGCGGCGACTATACGTCTTCCGGTAAGCCGACGGCCTGGCTGTTTACGATTGCCCGAAACCGCTGCTACGCGTTTCTGCGCCGCCGGGCGCTCCATCCGGCGGTCAGTCTGGAAAGCCTGGATACGGAGGATCCTTCCTGGCAGCCGTATTCGGAGGATATGGCCGGAGAGCGGCCCGCGGAGCGGGAGACGCTTATGAAAGCCCTGTCGGTTCTTACGGATCAGGAGAGGCGGCTGATCTATCTTCATGTGATCGCGTCGATGAAGCACCGGGAGATCGCAGCCGTCCTGAATCTTCCGCTTTCTACGGTGCTGTCCCGGTATCACCGGGCCATAAAGAAGCTCCGCCGGGAGCTTTCGGATCCGCCGATTTTTTTGAAAAAAACCACTTGACGCATCAGGGTTCTTGATGTATAATATGTTCCGTCGCTGTGAGAGACATCGACATCCGTTTAATGGGCTATCGCCAAATGGTAAGGCAACGGACTCTGACTCCGTCATTGTGAAGGTTCGAATCCTTCTAGCCCAGTGAATTAGACCCCGGAAGAGAGATCTTCCGGGGTTTTTCGTATGACGGGCACGCCGTCAGTCTGTGGTGAAAGTCCACAAGGGGCGTAGTTGCCGACGAACCCTAAAGCGACTCC
>CANPYE010000161.1 GCA_947588005.1 uncultured Lachnospiraceae bacterium
CGGGGCATCCACTGGTAGACGGCCAGTTCCGGCCCCTCAGCCAGTTCAAAGCCCATGTCCGGCATCCATTCGGTCAGGATCCGGATCCGCTGGTTCAGCAGGCCGAGATAATCGGCGATGGGATGCTTCACATCCTCTGTAATTCATGTTTGTACCGCCTTCCATTGAGAATTTAAGTACAAGCCGGGAAAATGACCGCAGGCGGCAGCCGCCGGCCTTTACCTGCGAAGGCAGTACGCCGTGGAAACGCTGGAACGCCCGGGCGAAGCTGTCGGGGCTTTCATAGCCGTATTTCAGCGCCGTGTCGATCACCTTAATATCGCCGGAGGCCAGTTCCGTGCCGGCTAGGGACAACCTTCGGTTACGGATGTATTCGCCCAGCGTGTAGCCGCAGAGAATACTGAAGATCCGCTGAAAATGAAAGCTGGACGAGAAACTCTGCGCCGCTGCGGCTTCATAGTCGATGTCTTCCAGCAGGTGGTCTTCGATGTAGTCGATGGAGCGCTGCAGTCCGGTAATCCAGTCGGTTGCTGCCATGGGTATTTTCCTCCTTGCCTGTCTGTGCTATATTCTAGCAGAAGGCATTGACGCCTGCCCGATTTTGCGTGCGGATAGAAGTCTGATAAATGCCGCCGAAACTCTTAACGGTTAAACTGTCAGGGGCTCCGGCGGTCTGTATTACGTCAGTATGCGTTTTCTTCTGTATAATTATGACTGCGGAAGAGTGCCGGATGAAGAGTCATCCTGAGACTGTGTATCTTTGGCCGAAGGCGTCGGGGCGGTCTGATCTGCCTGCGGCACTGCGTCTGCCGGCGTCTGTGCCTGCGCCTGCGTTCGGGCCGACACGGTTTGCGTTGATTGGGCGGCAGTCTGTGCTGCGGCGGCTTTGCCCCGGCCCGGCAGCTTCGCTTGTCCAGGCGTACGCGGACCGTTTCCGCGCCAGCGCTTTATGACGGCACGCACGATCAGTGCGATGACCGCGATCAATACCGCCCAGACGAGAAGCGTCGGCAGGGACGAAACGAACCACACGAAGAAGTCCACGAATCCGTTCCCCACGTTCTTTAAGTTGCGGGTGAAGCCTTTCTGGATGCGGGTCATGACAGAATCCGGCTCGGTGGGGGTGAAGACGGCTACCTCGTCGATGCTGATGTAGACGGTGCTGTAGTCCACCTGATTGTCATAGGTACGGAGCTGGGATTCGAACCGCTCCAGCTCGTAGCGGATCTCGGAGAGCCGCTCCTCCAGCGCGATGACCGCATCCAGGGAATCGGCCTTCTCCAGCAATTCCCACAGCCGCTCCTGCTCAATGGTCAGGGATTTCTTGCGGCTTTCGATATCGGTGTACTGAAGCGTCACGTCCTGAACGTTCTCGGAGCGGTAGGTCACATTGCTTTTCTCATTCATCTGGCTGAGAAATGCGTCTACCTGCGCGGATGGAACCCGGGCGGTGATGGAAGCATAGCGCCGTCCGCTGCCGCCGGAGATACTTCTGCCGGACAGATCGGACTGCTCGATATAGCCGCCGCTGGCATCCACGAACTGGTTGATGCTGGCGAGCAGATCGTCAAATTCTGTAGTCTCCACGTTTAAGTTCACAGTACGGATCAGTTTACGGGCAGCTTTGGCAGCCGCGGCATTGTCCGGATCCGAAGTCCCGCCGTTGTTCCCTCCCGCAGGAGATGGTTCGCCGGCTGCGGCCGACAGGCCGCTGTCGTAAGCGATCTCGGCGGATTCGGCGTCCCATCCTTCTTCTGATGCCCAGGCGGCAGTTTCCGCGGCGGTTTCTGCGGCATAATTGGCGGCCGGGGCCATGGCAGATCCGTCGTATTCGTTGGAATAGCTGTCCATTGAGGCCGCGGTAGTCATGACCATGTAACTGTTCGCCGCGCTGCTGCCGGATTTGCCGCCTCCGCAGGCCGCGATGGTTGCGGCGGTCAGCAGGAAGATCACGGCGAAGGCTGTGATGGTACGAAATGTTTTTTTCATAAATGTCTCCTCTCTTTCCCGTGCGGCAGTACCGCGCCGGGAGAATAATAGGTCAGCGTTTTTTCATAAAAGATACGAATGACGGAATGATATTTATGGAATAAATTTCACATAACATCAAAAAATTCATAATGTAGATCGGAAGATACCTTACCAGTGTGGGAAGATCCTGACCGGTTATATACGCGACACGGTTGCTGGCCAGAGTGAAGAAGGAAAATGTGCAGGCAAACAGGACGGCATAGATGTAGTCTGTAAAATGAAAGACGTTTTTCTTTTTGCTGTCCTGTCCCGCCACGAACAGTACCAGCGGGAGAGCCAGATAGATATGCGTATAGGAGCCGCTCCAGAATGGGCAGAGGATCATGATGCTGCAGAGAAAAAACGTCTTTTTCCACATGGTTTCGGCAGCATATACGGCTCCGAGCGCCAGAAGAAAGTATAAAATAACGATCAGATTCAAGAAGGTTTCGGAGATATTCAGTCCCCGGATATCCGAAAAATACGTAATGAAGGATTTGAGACATGCGAAGCCGCTGGCGCCCGATGTCTGTATAGCTAAGGAATTTTCAATAAACTGATGCAGTCCGGCGAGCCCCCCGAAAAAGACGAACGGACCGAAAAAGAAAAGGATTCCGTAGAGGATCAGACGGGCGGCTTCGGCCCAACGCTTTTCAAACAGATAAAGGATCCCGAAAACGGCGGGATAGATTTTGATCCCGGCAGCCATTGCGATAAAGATGAGCGCTAATTCACGCCAATACCATCTGGGGTTATCGCGCAGGAGAAAAACGCCTGCCAGAAGCAGAAATACTAAAACCGCCGTGTTGCCTCTCTCGATAACGCTGAAAATATAGACATTGGAGGTAAGGATCATTGCGGTAAGAAGCAGAGAAAAGCGGTTCTTATACAGTTTGCTGATCAGATAGGAGAGGACGGAGGAAACGATCACGCTGTACCAGATATAGAGGAGCAGGGCGTAGGGCGAAGTGGCCTCGGTATTGCCCATGATTGTAGAGCCTGCAGGAATGATCTTTCCGAACAGGAAAAACATGATATAGATAAAAGGCGGAAAGCAGGCATGAGCGCTTACGGAATAGACATTACCGGGATCGTCTCTCATAACATACGAAATATGGTTGAAGAAATCCATAAAACGGTTCATTCCTCCGACGAATACAAGGACATCAAGCCTGTCCCCGTGCGTGAGAAGTAAAAAAATAACAGAGCATACAGCGAAAAAAAACCATATGATAAAAAATAATGCCGCCGGTGAGAATCGATTTATTTTCTCTTTCATTTGAATCTGCCCCTTATCTATTTTTATCAACAATACTATTGTACCATGTCCTCCGGACATGTTTCCTCCGGGGGATGCGCACGGTTCGGTCCGGTGTTTTGTCCTCGCTTCGCTCGGACACCGAACCGCCGCGGGTATAATCTCTGACGAGATTATACCATAAATCCGGCAATGACACAATGAATCTTTATGTTTTGCTCGACGGAAGGAAAGGGGCGTGATACAATTAAAAAGAGACAACCGAAAAGAAAGGGGCAGTACTATGAATATTCTCGTTTTGAATGGAAGTCCCAAGGGACAGTATAGCATTACGCTTCAGACGTCTCTTTATCTGGAGGTGAAGCGGCCGAAGCATTCGTTTCGGGTGATCCATGTGGGGCAGCGCATCCGTGCGATGGAGAGAGATTTCTCGGAAATCAGGGAAGCGGTTGAATGGGCGGATCTGCTGGTATTTTCCTATCCGGTCTATACGTTTATCGCGCCCAGCCAGCTGCATAAGTTTATTGAGCTTCTGAAGGCGTCGGATGCGGCGACGGCGGGTAAGTACGCGACGCAGATCACCACGTCGAAGCATTTCTACGACGTGACGGCCCATCGGTATATTCAGGAGAACTGTCAGGACATGGGTATGAGATTCATCCGCGGACTGTCGGCGGATATGGATGATCTGACGATGCCGAAAGGGCAGAAGGAGGCGCTTGCCTTCTTTGATCATGTGATCTGGCAGATGAAGAAGGGGATTTATGAACCGGCCCCGGCGCCGCAGGCGCCGGCAAGACACGCGGCGGTAACAGTGCCGGGAGAGAAGGCGGCTGTACAGAACAGGCGTGAGTCCGGGCCAGCTGGGTCGGCCGCATCGGACAAGCCCGGCGATGTGGTCATTGTCACAGACTGCGCTTCCGGCGATCGGCAGCTTGCGGATATGATCGCCCGGTTCCGGGCCGTGCTCCCGTTTGCCAGCCGGATCGTCAATCTGCGTGAGTATCCGTTTAAAGGCGGCTGCCTGGGGTGCTTCCATTGCGCCACATCCGGCAAGTGTGTTTATGCAGACGGTTTTGACGAGTATCTTCGCAATCACATCCAGACGGCCCAGGCTATTGTGTACGCATTTTCCATTCAGAACCATTCCATGGGGCCGGTCTTTAAGATGTACGACGACCGCCAGTTCTGCAACGGCCATCGCACCGTGACCATGGGGATGCCGATGGGCTATCTGGTCAGCGGCAGTTACAGCCGGGAATTTAACCTGCAGATGATCGTCGAAGGCCGCGCCCAGGTGGGCGGCAACTATCTGGCCGGGGTGGCCGCGGACGAGACGGATCCGGACCATGCCATCGATCAGATGGCGGCGAACCTGACCTACGCGATTAAGCGCCGGTACGCGGAGCCGCAGAATTTCTACGGCGTCGGCGGCATGAAGATCTTCCGCGACCTGATCTATCTGATGCAGGGCATGATGAAGGCGGATCATCGGTTCTACAAGGCTCACGGCCAGTATGATTTTCCACAGAAGAAGAAAGGGACTGTCATTAAGATGTACCTGGTAGGGGCGCTTCTGTCCCAGCCGGCGGTTATGAGGAAGATGGGCAATCAGATGAACGAAGGGATGCTGATGCCCTATAAGAAAGTTATTGAGAGAGCGAAGGCGGGTGCCGCGTCAAAACAGGCGAAGAAATGAGTCTTTGACATCGCAGGATGGCGTTTGCCTGAACAATAGTTTATCGGCATCAGGACGTATGCGGTTTCTTCCTCCGCAGCGGCAGCCGGTCAGAGAAAAAGCTGATCAGCGGGCCCATGCAGAAGGCGGTCAGCACCGTGCCGATCCCGACGACGCCGGTGATCTCTTTCAGGCTCATGCCGGAGATATGGCAGAGCAGCGCGCCCAGCAGAACGCATACGAGATCGCTTGCGATGCGGCAGACGCGGAAGCTGACCCGCGTCTGTTTCTCCGACAGGATAAGAGAAACGGCGTCGTAGGTGGAGACGCCGAGATCGGCGTTGAAATAGAGCGCGGAGCCGAAGCACATGACGATGAGGGCGACGGCCAGCAGCAGGAGGCTTGCCGGAAATGTCAGGCCCGGCAGGAGGGTTTCAAAGAGCAGCTGCGAATATTCCGCCGCATAGCCCAGAAGCGTCAGATTGATCAGCGTCGCGAGGCCGATCTTGTGCCGGTCGAAGACCAGGGAAAACAGTAAAAGCACGGCGTTGGCGATCACGTAAAGCGTACCGAAGCTGATGGGAATTACGCCGTTTAAGCCGCTCATGAGCGACTGGAAGGGATCTACGCCCAGGGCCGCGGTGCGGAACATTCCGACGCTGATGCCGCAGATGATGACGCCGAGACAGCTCATTTGGATTCTGGTCTTTAACATACAAATTCTCCGTTTCCGATCATTGTAAGGTGATTGAACCATAACAATTGTAATCCGGAATTTGATTTCTGGCAACCCTCTATGGGTATGATCCTGAAAGAGATTATATCTGCGCCGCTTCGGAGTTCGGGCGAAGCTGGAACAAAAGACAGGGCCGCATTGTGCGCGTCCTCCGAAGGAGCCTGTCCGAAAGCCATATATAATGCAAACACTGCGAAAACCTGGTTGGGAGGCTATCTATTTATGTTATTGAACCACAATAACTACAAATAAATCGTAGATTTTGTAAATGAGAATATAAAAATAAGACCAGCC
>CANPYE010000162.1 GCA_947588005.1 uncultured Lachnospiraceae bacterium
AGAGAAATTTGACAAAAAAATACCGCATTTCTGCGGATTGTGGGGATTTTATTCAGTTACAAGTGTCGAAGACCCGAGGAGTTTTGTCCCTGTGCTACGGCGGTCTGTTGGCGCTGACGCACGTCCGCGATCTTCTTTCGGCTTAACCGGCGCGGTCCGCAAAAATCAGCCCAGGCCCGCCCGGCCATCTTTCCAATGATATTTCTTGCATTTTCCTGCCATTCAAACTATAATGGTACTATAATGTAAATATTTACAAGGAGGGGTATATCATGAAGCAATTTATGGACAAGGACTTTCTGCTTTCCGCGGAAACAGCGCAGACGCTGTACCACGAGTATGCCGAGAAGATGCCGGTTTTAGACTATCACTGCCACATCAACCCGCAGGAGATTGCCGAGAACCGGAAGTTCGACAACATCACACAGGTATGGCTGGGCGGCGACCATTACAAATGGCGCCAGATGCGCTCGAACGGCGTAGACGAGAAGTACATAACCGGCGACGCCAGCGACCGTGAGAAGTTCCAGAAATGGGCGGAGACCCTGCCGAAGCTGATCGGCAACCCGCTGTACCACTGGAGCCATCTGGAGCTGCGCCGGTATTTCGGCTATGAGGGGTATTTAAACGGCGACACCGCCGAGGAAGTCTGGAACCTGTGCAACGCGAAGCTGCATGAGGACTCCATGACCGTCCGCAATATCATTAAGCAGTCCAACGTGACCCTGATCTGCACCACCGACGATCCTGTAGATACGCTGGAGTGGCACAAAAAGATCGCGGCGGACGACTCCTTCGACGTACAGGTCCTTCCGGCCTGGAGACCGGACAAGGCCGTCAACATCGAGAAGCCGGATTTCAAGGCTTACATTGAGAAGCTGTCCGCGGCCAGCGGCGTGAAGGTGGAATGCTGGTGTACCTTAAAGGATGCCCTCAAAAACCGTATGGAATATTTTGCGGCTAACGGCTGCTGCGTATCCGACCACGGTCTTGAATATGTGATGTACGCTCCCGCCACCGACGCGGAAGTGAACGACATCCTGCGCCGGGCACTGGCCGGCGAGCCGGTCTCCACGGAAGGCCAGAGGAAATACAAGACCGCCGTGCTCTTATTCCTGGCAAAGGAATACAACCGGCTCGGCTGGGTCATGCAGCTCCACTACGGCTGCAAGCGCGACAACAACGCCTATATGTACGAGCAGCTTGGCCCCGACACCGGCTTCGACTGCATCAACGACTACGCGCCGTCCGCACAGACCGCCGATTTCCTGAACGCGTTAAGCGCTACCAACGAGATCCCGAAGACGATCCTTTACTCCCTGAATCCCAACGACAACGCGGCCATCGGCACGATCATCGGCTGCTTCCAGGGCGCAGGCGTCGCCGGACGCATCCAGCAGGGTTCCGCCTGGTGGTTCAATGATCATAAAGTAGGCATGACCGAGCAGATGACGTCCTTAGCCAACTTAGGCTGCCTGGGCAACTTCATCGGCATGCTGACCGACTCCAGAAGCTTTCTGTCCTACACCCGTCACGAGTATTTCCGCCGCATTATGTGCAATCTGATCGGCGGCTGGGTCGAAAACGGCGAGTATCCGGCGGACATGAAGTCCCTGAAGGAGATCGTGGAAGGCATTTCCTATAAGAACGCCGTCCGATATTTCGGATTCAATCTGTAATGCAGGAGGGACCACCTATGGAACAGTCCTTTATCCGCATCCACCCTGACGATAAGGTCGCCGTCGCCCTGCGCCCCTTAAGCGCAGGGACGGAGATCTCCGCAGGCGGCATAACCGTCACCCTGGCCGAGGATATTCCCCAGGGCCATAAGTTCGCACTGACCGACTTAAAAGAGGGCGAGCCGGTTATCAAATACGGCTATCCCATCGGCATCACGAAGGAGCCGGTGAAGGCCGGCCAATGGATCCATGTCCACAACATGAAGACGGCCCTCGGCGATCTGCTGACCTATACTTACGATAAGAAAGCCGTCGAGCTGCCGCCCACGGAGAAGCGCTTCTTTCAGGGTTACCGGCGCGAGAACGGCAAAGTGGGCGTCCGCAACGAGATCTGGATCATCCCCACCGTCGGCTGCGTGAATAACGTGGCCACGGCCATCGAGCGGAAAGCCCAGTCCCTGGTCGGCGGAAGCGTCGAAGCCATTGCCGCCTTCCCCCACCCCTACGGCTGCTCCCAGATGGGAGACGATCAGGAGCATACCCGCACGATCCTCGCGGACCTGATTAACCACCCCAACGCCGGCGGCGTGCTGGTTCTGGGCCTGGGCTGCGAGAACAGCAATATCGGCGAACTGAAGAAATACATCGGCCCCTACGACGAACGCCGCGTCAAATTCCTGGTATCCCAGGAATCGGACGACGAGATCGCCGACGGGCTGGCGCTTGTGAAAGAACTGGCTGATTACGCGAAGACATTTTCCAGGGAACCCATCGATGTCAGCGAGCTGATCATCGGCATGAAATGCGGCGGCTCCGACGGCCTGTCCGGCATCACGGCCAATCCGACCGTGGGCGCGTTCTCCGATCTGCTGATCAGCAAGGGCGGCACCACGATCCTGACAGAAGTTCCGGAGATGTTCGGCGCGGAGACGCTTCTGATGAACCGCTGTGAAAATGAAGCCCTGTTCGAGAAGACCGTGGCCCTGATCAACGATTTCAAGAACTATTTCACCAGCCATAACCAGACCATTTACGAGAATCCGTCCCCCGGCAACAAAAAAGGCGGCATCTCCACGCTGGAGGACAAATCCATGGGCTGCACCCAGAAATCCGGCAGCGCGCCGGTACGGGGCGTCCTGGCCTACGGCGAGAAGGTGAGCGAGAAGGGTCTGAACCTCTTAAGCGCTCCCGGCAACGACCTGGTGGCGTCCACGGCCCTGGCAGCGTCCGGCGCGCACATCGTCCTGTTTACCACGGGACGCGGCACGCCCTTCGCCTCTCCGGTACCCACAGTGAAGATCTCCAGCAACTCCGCCCTGAACGCGAAGAAGAACAACTGGATCGATTTCAACTGCGGCGTGCTGGTAGAGGGAACGGATCCCACCGAGCTTCGCGACCGGCTGTTCGACTATGTGATCGCGGTGGCCTCCGGCGAGGAGGTCAAGTCCGAGAAGGCCGGCTTCCACGACATGGCGATCTTTAAGCAGGGCGTGACGCTGTAATACAAAACAAATATCAAGGAGGTACAAACCCATGAAAAAGTTGTGCTACCAGACCTTAAAAGAATTAAACTATGACGGCTATCTTCTTCCGGACGCCCCGGAGCGGGTGCTGCAGTTCGGCGAGGGAAATTTCCTGCGCGCCTTCGTAGACTATTTTATTGATACGATGAATGAAAAGGCCGGCTTTAACAGCAAGGTTGTGCTGGTTCAGCCGATCCCCAACCGCGGCGGCTTCAACCTGGCCGACGTCATCAACGAGCAGCAGGGCCTTTACACCCTTTACCTGCGCGGCTTCGAAAACGGTCAGAAGGTCAACAACAAGCGGATCATTTCCTGCGTCAGCCGGTGCCTAAACAGTTACAGCGATTACGACGCCGTCATGGCCTGCGCCGACAACCCCGATCTGCGCTACATTGCCTGCAATACCACCGAGGCCGGTATCGTCTATGACCCGAGCTGCACGTTTGCGGAAACGCCTCCGTCCAGCTATCCGGCCAAGCTGACCCAGCTTCTCTACCGCCGCTATCTGAAGTTCGGCTCCGAGGCCGGCAAGGGCTTCGTGATCCTTTCCTGCGAGCTCATCGACGACAACGGTAAGGAACTGGAGAAATGCGTGCTTCAGTACGCCGCCCAGTGGCAGCTGCCGGAGGATTTCGTCCGCTGGATCAAGGAAGAAAATATCTTCTGCTCCACCCTGGTGGACCGCATCGTCACCGGCTATCCCCGCAGCGAAGCGGCGGCTATCAATGAAGAAAACGGTTACGAGGACAATCTGATCGACACCGGCGAGGTGTTCGGCTTCTGGGTCATCGAAGGTCCTGATTCCCTGAAGAAAGAGCTGCCGTTCGCAGAAGCGGGTCTGCCGGTCCTGATCACCGACAACCACAAGCCCTATAAGCAGAGAAAGGTCCGCATCTTAAACGGCGCCCACACCTCCATGATCATGGGCGCGTATCTGGCCGGGCAGGACATCGTCCGCGACTGCATGAACGACGAGGTGATCCAGGGCTTCATGAGCAGGACCATTTACGACGAGATCATTCCCACCCTGTCCCTGCCGAAGGAAGAATGCCTGGACTTCGCGGCGGCCGTCACGGAACGCTTCAAGAATCCGTTCATCGACCACGCGCTGTTGTCCATTTCCCTCAACTCCACCTCCAAATGGAAGGCTCGCGTGATGCCGTCCCTCCTTGGCTATGTGGACAAGTTCGGGAAGCTTCCGGCCTGCATCACCGCCTCCTTCGCGTTCTACATCGCGTTCTACCGCGGCACCGAGCTGACCGACGCCGGCCTGACCGCCAGCCGTCCGAAGGGCGACACCTACACGATCTCCGACGACCGCGCGGTGCTGGAATTCTACTACAGCCACAGGGACGATTCCGCCGAGGCGCTGACCCACGCCGTCTGCACGAATACGGACTTCTGGGGCTGCGATCTGTCTGAGATTCCGGGATTCGAAGCGGAAGTCGCAAAGATTCTGAAGGCGGTAGAAACCGACGGCGCTTATGCAGTCATGAAAAGCTGCCTGTAAAGCGCTTTTCTGAGCAGAATCGTTTGCCCGCGGCGTAAAGCCCTAAACGGCTTCAAAACCATCTGCTAAATACAGTGAAAAAGGGACCAGCGCGTGCATCTGCAAAATGCATTCACTGGTCCCATTCATTTCTATGCAAGAAAGAACGCCAATAACACCCTTCTCGTATTTACCGATCTTCAAACTCCCGCAAAAACAGCATATTTTCCATAGCGATGATGGTCTTGCACCAGTTTTCAGCGACATACCACTCCTTATAGTCGTTCCCCCACGCCCAGGGAACATGAAAAGAGCCGTCAGGAAGCTGCGTGTTTTTGATATATTCGCACTCGGCACGGCAGAGCTCCTCAAGGTCTTCGCTGTAAAACCTGCTGCTGCGCGAGGTCAGAAACGCTGACGGTCTCGGAATATACTCCCCCCAGCGCGAGACGTCGCGGCAGATGGACCTGTCCACGATCTCTTTCAGCTTTTTTAACATCGCTTCTCCGTCGAAGGGCATAACGCCGGCGTCCGCGCAATACTCGTACAGCGAGATAAAACAGCCCGCAATGTGCCGCTCCACCGGGGCGTCCTTTAGAAACCATTCCGCCGCCGCTTTCGCGATCCGGACACCCTTTTCACGCAGAGCACTGTCCGGCGCGGCGTACCGAATCAGGAAACCCGCCAGCGCAGCTGTGGGATTATATTTCCATGCGGACAAAGCGCCTGTGACGCTCTGCCCGTATTCAAAAGAGCTGCCTGTTTCCGAATATTTCCACCAGACCGCGCAGGGATAGTCGTTGTTCGAGGGAACCGTGTTCGCCCACTGGTCCCGCACCGCGTCAAAGCCGTCGCCGCCTTCCAGATACCGCAGGATGCCCCGGATCATCGGGTGCTCCGGTTCGATCCCGCCGATCTCACGAAGATACTCCGTCGCCTTCCAGACGCCCATGGGCAGGGAATCTGGATTAAAATTGTCGGCTTCCACTCCCCAGCCGAAACCTCCGTCCGGATTCTGATAAGCCGACAGAGCGGTTATCACGTCTTTGCGGGAACCGTTCTCAAAGCGGTACTTAAACATTGCCAGATCCAGGGGGCGGGCATTGCGATAGATAAATCCGCGGGCCTTTTCAAACGTGTTCTCATATGTGTTCATGGCAGA
>CANPYE010000163.1 GCA_947588005.1 uncultured Lachnospiraceae bacterium
GGCGGCGCTGTTGAGGGCGCGACCGAGTACGGCACCGAGCTGCAGGCCAAGTACGTCGAGTACCGCGATAAGCTGGTTCAGGCGGATCCGGCCGAGTTCGACGCTCTGTATGACCAGTATGCGCAGGAGTACCTGGATGCAGGCTATCAGGATGTCATTGACGACAGAATGGAGCTGTACAACGAGGGTCTGACCACGCATCTGGCACAGTAAATAAGTGGTGACTAAAAAGGACGGCGTTTGACAGGGGGCTGTCAGACATTCAAAAGAGAAAAGGTTAAGAAACCAGGAATGCCGGGTATCGCGTTTGCGGTACCCGGTGTTTTGTTTCCATGCAAGCAAGGCGCCAGTGACGCCCTTCTTATTAAGAAACTATGAAATCTCCCCCGCGCTTCTTGACAAGAAAATAGAAAAAAGGCTACAATGATAATACTTGCGGCAAGAGACATAAGACTCGGAAACTGGCGCGAAGAATACGCGGGCGGTGACATTTTGAGCTACATATCCTTTGAGAATGTTAAGAAAATATATCAGATGGGTGAAGTGACCATCAACGCGGTGGACGGCGTAAACTTCGCCATCGAAAAGGGCGAATTCGCCGTAATCGTGGGGCCTTCCGGCGCCGGCAAGACGACGGTGCTGAATATGCTGGGCGGTATGGACGCCTGCTCCGGCGGCACGATCATTGTGGATGGCGCGAAGGTCAGCGACTATAATTCCAGGCAGCTGACCGGCTACCGGCGGCATGATATCGGCTTCGTGTTCCAGTTCTATAATCTGGTCCAGAACCTGACGGCCCTGGAGAATGTGGAGCTGGCTGCCCAGATCTGCGACGATCCGCTGGACGCGAAGACGGTGCTGGAGCATGTGGGCCTGGGGGACCGGCTGGGCAATTTCCCGGCGCAGCTGTCCGGCGGCGAGCAGCAGAGGGTGGCGATCGCCAGGGCGCTGGCGAAGAATCCCAAGCTTTTGCTGTGCGACGAGCCGACGGGGGCGCTGGATTATGTGACCGGCAAGGCGATATTAAAGCTTTTGCAGGACACCTGCCGCCAGGGCGGCATGACCGTGGTGGTCATCACCCATAATACGGCGATCACGCCGATGGCGGATCGGGTGATCCATGTGAAGAACGGCAAGGTGGCGGCCATCGAGCAGAATGACCATCCGACGCCGGTGGAGGAGATCGAATGGTAGGCGGGAAAGGGCGGAAGCGCCTGCGCAGGAACCGCCTTACGACGGATGCCTTCCGTGAAGTAAAAAATACATTCAGCCGTTATTTATCGATTCTGATATTATCCGCATTGGCGGTCGCATTTCTGGCGGGTCTTCGGACCACGGCGCCGGATATGCAGTATACCGCCGATATGTATTATGACCGCACGAACCTGATGGATGCTTACGTAATCTCGACGCTGGGGCTGACAGACGAGGATCTGGAGGTGCTGGCGGCTTCGGACGGCGTTGAGAAGGTGGAAGGCATCTGGTCGGTGGACGCCATCGCCCAGGACGCCATTGTCAGTGTCCGTTCCATGCCCCGGGAGCTGAATCTGCTGGAAGTCCGGGAAGGGCGGATGCCGGAAGCGGCTGACGAATGTGTTACGGAGCGGCTCCTGCTGATCGAGCTGGGTCTTAAGGTGGGCGATCAGATGAATCTGGTTCTGGATGAGGCCAATGAAGGCGATCTGGAGAATCTGTCTTATACGATCGTGGGCATCGTGGATAGTCCTCTTTATGTGGGAACCGACCGCGGGACATCTTCCCTGGGCGGCGGTTCCGTCGATGGTTTCTTATATGTCCCGGAGGAGAATTTTCATTACGATTACTATACCATGGCGTATTTTACCGTTGATGGCTTAAGGGAGCTGGACAGCTATGGGGACGAGTACGACAAGCGGCTGGACGCGCTTTTAGACAGTCTGGACGGGCTGGCGGACGAGCGGGCCGGGCTTCGCTACGCTTCTGTCACGGGCGACGCGCAGGAGGAGATCGACGACGCCCAGGCGGAACTGGACGACGCGCGTCAGGAACTGGCGGACGTCCGCGAGGATGCGGATAAGGAGCTGTCGGACGCGGAGAAGGAGCTTGCGGACGCCCGGCAGGAGCTGGACGACGGCTGGAAGGATTATTACGAAGGAATCGATACATACGATCAGGAGATCGCCGACGCGGAGAGGGAGCTTGCCGACGCGCATCAAGAGCTTCTGGATGCGGAGAAGGAACTGGCCGACGGAAAGAAGGAATACGCGGACGGCCTTTCGGAGTATCAGGACGCCCTTGCCGAGTATGAGGACGGAGTGAAGGAATATGAGGACGGAAAGGCGGAGTATGAGGACGGTTTAAAGAAATACGAGGACGGCCAGAGAGAGTATGAAAACGGCCAGTCGGAACTGGCCAGCGGGGTGTCGGCTTATGAATCCGGGCGGAGGGAGTATGAGAAGAATAGAGACGATTATCAAAGTGCGGTGGACGCATATGCGCAGTTAGACGCGCGAAGCGAGGAGATAGATCATGCTATTAAGCAGATCGATATGATTGAAGAACAGTATCAGACTGCGCGAGAGGAATTCAGCCGGATGAACCCCGCAAGTCCGGGATACGCGGAAAAAGCCCAGCAGGTAGGCTATCTTGCGGCGGCTGCCTCGCAGGGAGAGGCAAGAAGAAACACCTTGGAAGAGGGAAAGGAACAATTAAAGGCGGCGTATTCGCTGCTTCCGGTCACCCGTGAGGAACTAGTAATTGCTGAGGCGAGACTTGCTGAAGCCCAGTCTCAGCTCAGCTCCGCCCAGGCCGAACTCGACTCCGCCCGTTCCCAGTTAAACGACGCGAAGAAGGAACTGGACGACGCGAAGAAGGAGCTGGATGACGGCAGGATCGAGCTGGACGACGCGGAGAAGGAGCTTGCTGACGGCAAGACCGAACTGGACGACGCGAAGAAAGAGCTGGATGACGCCCGCGTCGAGATCGAGGACGGCGAGCAGGAGCTTGCTGACGGCTGGAATGAGTATAATGACGGCGTGGCGGAGCTTCAGGATGCCCGCGTGGACGGGCAGAGGGAACTGGACGACGCGCTTGAGGAGCTGAACGACGGCGAAAGGGAATACGCCGACGGCCTGGTGGAATACGAGGACGGCAAGAAGGAGGCTGACGAGAAGATCGCGGACGCGCAGAAGAAGCTGGACGACGCCCAGGCGGAACTGGACGACGCCAGGGCGGAGCTTGCCGATGTGAAGGAATGTGAGTGGTACGTTCTCGGACGCAACACCAACGCCGGTTTCGAGGGCTACGGGCAGGACTCGGAGCGCATCGGCAATCTGGCGAACATTTTCCCGGTGATCTTCTTCCTGGTAGCGGCCCTGGCCTGCCTGACCACGATGACCAGAATGGTGGAAGAGCAGCGAACCCAGATCGGCGCGCTGAAGGCCCTGGGCTTCTCGCGTCTGTCCATTTCGAAGAAATACATCGGCTACGCCCTGTCGGCCAGTCTGATCGGCGGCGTGCTCGGCCTGGCGCTGGGATGTACGCTGATCCCCGGCGTCATTGCCAACGCGTTTAATATCATGTACAATATCCCCGCCCTGCGGTTTAAGAACCAGATGACGACCTATGTGGTATCCGTTCTAGCCGCCGTGGTCTGCACCACCGGCGCGGGACTCTGGGCATGCCTGTCCACGCTGGTGGACACGCCGGCCAATCTGATGCGCCCCCGCGCGCCCAAGCCGGGCAAGCGGGTCTTTCTGGAGTATGTCCGCCCCCTGTGGAGCCGGCTGTCCTTTACGTGGAAGGTGACCATGCGCAACCTGTTCCGTTACAAGAGGCGTTTCTGGATGACCGTTATCGGGATCGGCGGCTGTACGGCCCTGATCGTGACCGGCTTCGGCCTGCATGATTCCATTTTTGCGATCCTGAACAAGCAGTTTGACGAGATATCGCTCTACGACGCGACGGTCGGTCTGGACGCGGACGCAGATCCGGAGGAACTGGCCCAGGCCGAGGCGTATCTGGCGGACAATGAGAATATCGAGGACTATCTGGTCGCCAGCCAGTCCATGGCCGAGGCGTCGACGACCGGCCTGGCCTACGATGTGAATGTGTTCGCGATCGAGGATATGGATGAATTTACACAGTTTATCGATCTGCGGCACCGTCTGGACGATGAAAAGGTGATCCTGCCGGACGAAGGCGTTCTGATCAGCGAGAAGCTGTCGGAGCTTCTGGATGTCCATACGGGAGACACGATCACGCTGGAGAAGGATGATGAGCGAGTTACGGCCGCGGTGGCGGATATTGTGGAGAATTACGTCCAGCACTATGTCTATATGTCCGGGGCTGTCTACGAGGCGCTGTTTGGCGAAACGCCGGAGAAGAATGTAGCCATGATTCGGTACAATGACGCCGCCGGACTGGCTCAGTCGGAGCGGGTGAGCGTGGATCTGATGGAAATGGACGCGGTTACATCCTACTCCTACATAGCAACGATCCGCGACAGCTTTACGGACAGCATGAACGCCATCGACTACGCGGTCGTCATTATTATCGTGGCGGCGGCGGCTCTGGCGTTTGTGGTCCTGTATAACCTGACGAATATCAATATCACCGAGCGCACCCGCGAACTGGCTACGCTGAAGGTGCTGGGCTTCTATGACCGGGAGACTACGGCTTACGTTTACCGCGAGAATATTTTCCTGACGGCCTTCGGAATCCTTCTGGGACTGGTCATGGGACGTTTCCTGCATTCCTGGCTGGTTCTTACCGTGGAGGTCAATCTGGTTATGTTCGGCCGCACGGCGCCGCCCTACGCGTACGTGCTGGCGGCGGTCCTGACGGTGTTGTTCTCTGTGATCGTGAATATAGCGGCCCACTTTAAGCTGAAGAAGGTAGACATGGTCGAGAGTTTGAAGACGGTAGAATAATACGAGCAAGGCGTCACCGGCGCCTTGCTCGCATGGAAATATAAACAGAAAGACGCTGCCCCTGCCGCGGTTAAAGCGGTATGGGCGGCGTCTTTCACGCTTTCTTCATCTGCAGCGGCGATATGCCGTATTTTTTCTTAAACAGCTTGCTGAAATGGTACGCGTCGTCGTAGCCGACGGCGGCGGCCACTTCCTTGATGCTGCCGCCCCAGCCGTTCTCTAAAAGCTCCTTCGCCCGCGACAGCCGGATATCGATCAGGTGCCGGATCGGCGTCTCGCCGGTTTCGCTCTTGAATACCTTCGAGATGTAATAGGGGCTCAGGTACATATTCTCCGCGATCTGATCTAAAGAGATCTTCTCGCCGTAATGTTCTTCGAAATAATTCATGATCTGCTCGACCACATATTTGCGGCTGGCCGATTCAAAGGCGAAGCCCTTGCGCATTTCCTCGGTCTCGCACTGCTCGCGGACGATCAGCACCATGGCCTGTATCAGATAGGAGCGCATCATGTAGTACCGGCCGCGGCGGTATACCGCGTTCTCCGCTTCCAGAGCCGCGCAGATCCGTTCCAGACGCTGCCGCAGCTCGCCCTCCGTATGGAGGATAAAGCCGTCCGGCGGCAGCGGCAGGCAGTTGGCGGGCAGATCGCGGATCTGGAAATCGTTGGCGCCCAGGTAAAATTCCACGCAGGGAGCCGCGCCGTCTTCTTCCGGAATGGCGTGATGCTTCGTTCCGGGATTAATGATCAGCACGTCGCCTTCCGTCAGGTCATAGATCTTCCCCTCGATCCGGTAGCGGCTGTGGCCGGACATAACGAACACCAGCTTCATATAATCATGAACGTGGGGTTCCTCCCGCTC
>CANPYE010000164.1 GCA_947588005.1 uncultured Lachnospiraceae bacterium
CCCCACGATGCGGCTGACCTTCACGCCCTGCTCCGGATGCAGCTCATAGCGCGTCACGGACGGCCCGCAGCTTACATTGGTCACCGTCACGCCCACACCGAAATCCCGCAGGGTCTGCTGCAGCTTGATCGCGGTCTCCCGATACTCCTTGTCCGGCCGGTTCCCGCTGCCGCCCGCTCCCCGGATCAGCAGATTCATCGGCGGAAATACATATTTCTTCTTCACTGCAGGCTTCGGCTTTGCCACAGGCGCCGTCTGCGTTCCCGCAGCCGCGCCGGCTGGTCTGCCCTGAGCCGTCTGCGTTCCCGCAGCCGCGCCGGCTGGTCTGCCCTGTGCCACCGCGGCGCCGCTTCCCTGCGGACCCATACGGCCCAGCGACCGCGCGGCTTCTGCGTCCGCGCCCGCGAATTTCTCCTCGCGCGCTTCCTGGCGGCGGCTCTCCAGCTTCTTCTGAAGCGCCTCCGTATCGCTCTCAATGATCTTGCCCGCGGCGGTCACAACCTTCTTTGTGCCTTCCTCCACGGTAACGGCGCCGCCTTTCACCACGCCGCCGTATGTATCCGTGTCGCCGGACCCGCGCGCCGCGCTGCCGACTGTAATTTCCTGCCAGTTCTCCGTATCCGCCGTTCTGCCGTCCGCGGAAAACTCTCCGTACGTCTCCGTATACTCACCCGTATACTCATCCGTATACCCGTCCGCATATCCGCTCCGGCCAGCATCGCCCTGTTCCGCCTGCTGTCCCCGTGTAACCTCCCAGGCGTCAAACGGCACCGAATCGTCCTCCGGATCGATGTAGACCGGAGGTCTTGTAATATTGCCCGTAAATACGTCGGCCCGGCTGATGCTCTTTCCGCCGCCGTTTTTATATTCATCCGGCAGAAGCCCGTCCATAAAGCCCTGGTTGCCCAGCTCCGGATCAAATTCCGGCCCGCTTACCAGCTTGGGTCCGCGGCCTGTTCCGGCCGCGTTTTTCCCGGATCCGTACGCCTCTGACGGGCCATAATCGTCATAATCTACCGTCCATCTTTCCGCTTCGCCGGAGCTGTCCTCCAAACCGTCACTCCGACCGCGGTCCGCGCTGCCGCCTTCCCGGACATAATCCGAATCCTCCCGGCTGCCGCCCTGGATGCGATCCCGGCTGCCGTCCTGGATACGCTCCCGGCCGCCGCCGTTCCGGCCGCCGTCATTCTCCCGCGCAGAACCATCGTCATAAGCGGCCCCGCCGTCTGCCGCGCCGCCGTCCGCCTCATCCTCTGAAATATCCTCAAGCTTCGTGGAATTTAAGTTCACGCCGCGTACCTTCTGCTCCTCCCGCAGACGCCTGCGTTCTTCCTTTTTCTCCTCCCGGACCACTCTCCTGCGGTCCGCGTCCTCCTTCGCGTACTGATACGCCTTCCCGCCGCCCCGCTTCACCACGGAAACCACCGACTTCTCCGTAATGCAGACGGCGCAGATCACCAACACCACAAGAAGGATCAGATAGACACCGATCGTTCCCAGAAGCGAGCCGATGCCCACGACCAGCACGCCGCCCAGCACGCCGCCTCCAAAGCCGCTCTCCGCGCAGCGCACATAGATCTCCGAAATCTTCTGTCCGGGCACATAACCGGCCCCGAATACCATCTCCGCAAGCCCGCACAGCGCCCACACGCCCACGAGCACAGCCGCCAGCTTGACACGCGCCAGGGCACTTCCCTGATTGGCCAACGCAAAGCATGTCCCCACAAAGAGCAGGAGCGGAGCCGCGAATCCGATCATGCCAAAGAGGCCCAGCTGCACCGAGCGGAGAACACCGCCCAGACTGCCGCAGAGCCTGAAATTGCTCAAAAATAAGAGTACCGCCGCAGCAAACGACGTCAGGATAAATACCTCGGCCGGAAGGAAACTGTTCTCCGGTTCCGGCTCCGGCGTTCTGCGCCCGCTGCTTTTCGCTTTGGACCCGGACGTCTTTTTACCGCTTCCCGCGGTTTTTTTGCGATTCGTACTGTTCGCCACGTTCTGTCTGCCTCCTTAAGCTCAACCCATCGAAGTATAGTATACAAAATATGGGAGAAAATTGCAAGGCAAACACAGCTTCAAATTTCCCGTGAATACAAGCAGAGCGTCACTGGCGCCCTGCCTGCATGGAAACCTAACGCCTGCGCTGGCCGCCGTCCGAAATCATCTGATGAAGCTTCGCGAGAGCCTCCCGGATCCCGCCGACTTCATCGATCAGGCCGTTTTCCACCGCCTCCCGTCCCACGAGCACGGTGCCCAGATCCCTGGTCAGCATTTTGGTATTCAGCATCAAATCTTTAACCTGATCGTAGCCGATGGAGGAATGCTGCGTGATAAAGCTTAAGATCCGGTCCTGAATCATTTCAAAATACTCATAGGTCTGGGACGCGCCGATCACCATACCGCTCATCCGAACCGGATGGATCATCATAGTGCCGGTCGGCACGATAAAAGAATAATTTGTGGACACCGCCAGCGGAACCCCGATGGAATGGCTCCCGCCGAGCACCAGGGAAACCGTGGGAATGCTTAAGGACGCGATCATTTCCGCGATCGCAAGTCCCGCGTCCACATCCCCGCCGGAGGTATTTAAAAGGACCAGCAGCCCTTCCACTTCTTCATTGTCCTCGATGGCCGCCAGGCTCGGCAGCACATGGTCGTACTTGGTGGTCTTGCTGCTGCCCGGCGCGTTCTCATGTCCCTCCACCTCGCCGATAATAGACAGCAGATGGATCTTCTGCCTTCGTCCGCCTCCGTCCAGGGTCAGCTGCCCATACTCCTTAAGCGGATCGTCTACCTTTCGTTCGCTCTCTTTCTCCGACTTTTTCGTTTCCTGATTTTCACCCATGTCCGGCCCTCCGCAGACTGATTCATTTCCTCTTATAGTTTGCCGGACACAAATAAAAATATACGCTTCAATACGTCCCCTTCTTTAACAGCCGCCGCAGATACCGGAACGTCTTTTCCTCGCCTTCGCGGCTTAACATCACCAGGATCTTTTCCAGCAGCCGGTTCGTATCCGGATGCATCACCGGTTTCACATGGGGCCGCTCCCATTTGTAATATTCAAGCGGACTGGAATCCGTATAATCCTTTCCACGGTATACCCGGCACGCGGCGATCCGATCCATGACCATCTCCACCACATAATTCACCGGCATCTTCTGTCCAATCAGCCCTTTCGGCTCTCCCAGGGAGAAATCGAGCCAGTATTCGAAATGATGCTTATTGCGTCCCTTGTGATGCAGCCAGGCGAGGGAATAGCCCTTCTCCTCCCGCTCCGCCGCATTGGGGCTGCGCGTTCCCTGATAGTATTTCACGCCGGTCCAAAATTCCTCGGGAGAGTATTTGGACAGATCATGCAAAAGTCCCTGTTTATAGAGCCCCACCCGGAAACAATTCTTCATGACAAGCAATTTATGCTCGGTGATCGTCACGAAATGATGCCACGCGTTCAGCCACAACACAGCAAATTCCTCCTGTTTGTTTGTACTTTTTTCGGTACTTTTCGGAATATTTCTCGGAAAATATTTGACACTTTTTTACAATTATGCTATTCTTACTACAGTTGCGAATTTTTGAGCAGCAAAAACTATCTTTTCTTTTGGAGGTATCAGTCATGAGCAAAGGTACAGTTAAGTGGTTTAACAACCAGAAGGGCTACGGCTTTATCTGTGATGAGAGCGGCAAGGATGTCTTCGTACATTATTCCGGTCTGAACATGGAAGGCTACAAGACCCTCGAAGAAGGCGCCGCTGTAGAGTTCGACGTAGTGGAAGGCGCTAAGGGACCACAGGCTACCAATGTAACAAAACTTTAATCAGCAGTGTACCTTTATTTATGTAGTATCGATACAGACACACCAGCAGATTACGACGGAGAGCCACCCCAACCAGCAAGGGGCTGGCTCTTTTCGTATTTCCATGCAAGGAGAGCGCCAGTGACGCTCTGCCCGCATTCCGTCTCCGCGATTCCAGATGAAATCCCCGTATTTCCTGTCCTGTCACGCAGTTATACCGCTTCGGCGCACTCCCCTTACTTTCTCTCCGCTTTACGCAGCAGTTCCTCCAGCTCCGGCACCGTAAACGTATACTTCTTCCCGCAGAAATGACACCCCGCCTCGATCGGCTTGCCGTCGTCGATCATTTCCTGCAGATCCTTCTTTCCGATACTGATCAGCGCCTTCTCTACCCGCGCCTTATTGCATCCGCAGTAGAACCGTGTATCCAGCCGGTCCGTGATCTCAAGACCGAGATCGCCCAGAAGCGTTTCAAGCATATCCTCCGGCGCCTGTCCCGCGTCCAAAAGCGCGGTCACCGACGAAATTCCCGCCAGCTTTTCCTCGATCTTCGCCGCGATCTCATCCGACGCGCCCGGCATCATCTGGATAATAAATCCGCCGGCCTGCCGCACCGTATTGTCCTTATTCATCAGGACGCCCAGCGCCACCGACGACGGCGTCTGCTCCGACGTGGCGTAATAATAGGTCAAATCCTCGGCGATCTCGCCGCTTACAAGGATCGTCTGCCCCACATAAGGCTCCTTCAATCCGATATCCATAATCACGCTGAGCACTCCGATCCCCAAAGCGCCGCCCACATCCAGCTTACCCTGGGCGTTGGGCGGGAGCATCACCTGGGGATTGGCCACGTAGCCTTTTACGTCGCCCTTCGAATCCGCCGTCACCGTCAGGCTTCCGATCGGACCGTCTCCCTGGATCTTGATCGTCAGAAGATCGTCTTCTCCCTTCATCATGCTCCCCATCATGCCGGCCGCTGTCAAAAGACGGCCCAGCGCCGCCGTCGCTACCGGACTCGTATTATGTCCGGCCCGGGCCGTCTCCACCACGTCCCTGGTCGTCGACGCAAAGGCCCTTACCTGCCCGCCGGCCGCCGTGGCCCGTATAATATAATCTGCCATATTCTATCTGCTCCCTTTCCGGCTTTTTTTCCGCCATAATACTGTCGGTACGGCTACAGGCCGATTACGCCCGGCAAGTCTCAGTGCGCTCCAGCCGGGCATCCCCCGGCACTCCGGCAGTCTCCTCATCTTCGGTCCAACACTTTCACACGATCGCTCTGCACTCAGCCTGGTGCATCCCATGTTGCCGCAAGGACCCTCGCCTTCATCTCGGCATGTTCACACAGTCTTTACGTCGCAGCCGGATGCTTTCCCGTGTTCCCGCAGCACCACATAGATCCTCTCGCTGTCCTCGCGCGGCGCCTCGCGGGTAAAGGCGTCATAAGCAGTCACAAACTCCATCCCGGCCTCCTCCGCCGCCCGCCTGATCTCCGCAAGCTCATAAGCCCTCTGGAAATGGGTCTCGTCGTACCGCCGGTACAGGTCCCCGTCTTCCCGCACAAACAGCGTCAGATCGTATTCATTGATCCGGCTGTCCTCGTCATAATAATTCTCCCAGATGAATCCGGCGTCCTCGCGGCTCTCCGCAATAGTCTCCTCCCCGATCTCATCCCGGTACTTATGGATCGTATTCAGATCGAAAATGAATACGCCCTCCGGATCCAGATAGTTATTCACCAGCTTCAGAACCGTTACCAGATCCCCATACTCCGTCAGGTAATTCATGCTGTCGCAGATACTGACCGCCGCCGCCACCGTGCCGTAAAGCTCGAACTCGCGCATATCCTGCAAAAGGTACAGGATATCCAGCCCGGACTGTGCGCGCTTCTCCATGGCCGCCTGCAGCATTTCCTCCGACACGTCCACGCCGATCATATCGAAGCCGCGCCGCGCCAG
>CANPYE010000165.1 GCA_947588005.1 uncultured Lachnospiraceae bacterium
TTGATGTCCCGGTGGATAATGCTGGGCTTCATGGAATGGAGAAACGTCAGAAGCTCGGTCAGCTGGATCATATAGTGAAAGACCTGCCGCGTGGGCAGTCCCGGTTTTTCTTTGCCGGATTCGCATAATTCCTCCAGCGTGCTGCCCGGAATGTAGCTGCGCAGGTACCATGCGCGGCCTTCCCCGGTCCGGCAGCGGCTGATCACGGGAAAGGTATCCGCCAGCTCCCTGCACGGCGAATTGTGGATATCCTGAAGGATCGCCTGTTCATTTGTCAGAATCCGCATGGAAATGGGGTCGGAGGCGGTCTTAAAGATCATCGGCCGCCCGCTGTCTGTATCGGTCACCAGATAGGTTCCGTAGCCGTCCTCCCGCCGGAGGCAGGAGCAGATGCGGTACTGTCCTTTCAGCTCTTCCGGCAGCTCCGTTTCATAGGATGGTTCTTCAAATCTCGGTATATCTGACATACAATCTCAATCTCCTGTTGCCGTACCGGCAGATCGCATCGGCCGCGTTCCGGCGCGCCTTATTCATCCTGATAGAGCGGCGCTTCGTTCAGTTCCTTTAAAAATTCATTGGTCTGCCGCATCGTATATCCGTTCTCAATGCAGAAAATAATCCCCGCGTCCCGCCGTACCTTGGCATAGAGGGAACCAAGCGCCGCCAGCCGCAGGAGCTGGTTGGTCTCGTCTAAGCTGGCGCCGATGCAGCGGCTGATCCGCAGAAGCATATTTCGGGAGGGCGTCTTCTGACCGCTTAAGATATGGTAGAAGTAGGAGCGCTCGATGCCGCTTCGCCGGATCACTTCCTTGGCGTTGATGTGCCGCTCCTCCATGATTTTGTACAGATACTGGCAGAAATCCGGGGATTGTTCCATGTTCCCCAGCGCTTCGTCTACGACCGTGAAATGCCTGGACCGTCGGATGAGCGATAAAAGCTGCGTGGTAGTCAGGCGTTTTTTCTGTCCGTTCATCCGGTGTACCTCCTTGTCTCTGATCCGATCTTTTGTCCGGCGCGGCGGCCTCGTCCGCGGGGCGCGTTTTCGTATTTTCATGCAGGCGGGGCGCCGGTGACGTTCTGTCTGCACTTCCTTGCGAAGAAAGCGCCGGTGACGCTCTGCCTGTATTTCCATGCGAAGAAAGCGCCAGTAACGTTCTGCCTGCATTTCCATGCGAAAAAAGCGCCGGTAACGTTCTGCCTGTATTTCCATGCGGAGAAAGCGTCGGTGATGCTTTTTTCGTGTTTTCATGCAGAAAGTGTGCCGGTGGCACGCTTTCTGTATTCCCACATTATATAATAGATCGGCTGAAAATACAATCTCCTGACCTGTGGCGGCGAGAAAAAGTCTTCTGCCAGAACACCAAAAGAAGGGGGAGATGTTGTATATTAAAGTCGAAGAAGAAGCGGACCGTCAGCCGCAAGCGGGAAAGGAGAAGAAGATGGGAAGCGCAAAAACAGAGAAAAAGATCAATATTGTGCGGAAAGGACTTGAATGGAAATCCCGGAATCATGTGGAGATCAACATAAAAGAGATCGCCCATCCGGTAGACAAGGCACTGGTTGGAGTCCTGGAGGCAGCACATGTAAACGAACTGCTAAAGGAACCTTTAAACCAGCTGGTATCCCTGCAGTTCGGGCCGACGCTGGCGACAGGGATCGTTCTGGACGATAAGAACTTTCCGGAACTGTACGGACTTCTGAAAGCGTCCGCGGACGCCCTGGGGATCCATGTGCCGTATACGGTGATTAGCAATGAATTTGAGGGGATCAACGCGTTTGCGACGGGAACGGACGAGAACCCGTTCATTGTGATCAGCAATTACGCTCCGAAGCTTTTAAGCGGCGGGGAGCTGCAGTTCATCATAGCGCATGAATGCGGGCACATCGCGATGGAGCATATGGTATACCACACGGCCGGCTCCCTGGCGCAGATCATGGGCGGCTATCTTCCGGTTATCGGGCCTGCGCTCTCCAGTATCGCGGTGCTTCCGTTAAACTGCTGGAACAGATGCTCAGAGGTTACGGCGGACCGTATCGGCCTGATCGCCTGCGGAAGTCTCCAGACGGCGCAGATGGCGCTGCTTAAAATCGTCGGCGGATTCACGGATGTGGAGGAAGTGGATATCAGTCATTACATCATGCAGGGAAGAAGGCTGCAGAACCGGCAGGTTCTCGGAAAGCTGAATGAATATTTCCAGTCCCATCCGATGATCTACAAGCGTCTGGAGGCGCTGGAATATTTCGCGGATTCAGAGCTGTATTACAGGGCTGCAAAAAAACCATTCCCGGAAGACAGGAAGCTGATCGCGACAGAGGAGCTGAATGAGAAGGTCAGCGATCTGCTGCGCATCATCTGAACGCGGGAAAAGAATCAGGAAAGGATGGGGATATATGGCGGATAATAAACTGGAGAGCTGCCTGGCAATTGCAGAGCGATACGGAATGCAGGAAATTGCCGGATTCGCGGGCCAGCAGAGGGAAGAACTGGAGCGAGCCTCGTTTACGGTGGGGATCATAGGGAATAACCATACGGCGATGGCGCTTCTGGCGGATCTGACAGGGATGGAAGAACTGGAAGGGATCACTGCGAACCGAAGCTTTCTCATCGAGCTTCGGGAGGGGGACGAGACCGCCTGCTGCATTGAGGACGGAGAGAGTGAAAAAAGGATCCCGCTTTCGGAAATGAAAGAGGAACTGGAGGAGACGGTTTCGCTGGACAGCGAGGAAACGCTTCCGATCCTGCGTTTCCGTCTGTATGCGGCGCCGGATCGGGCGATCCGGGGCGTGCGCCTGCTGGCGGCCGGTTCAGCGGAAGAATACCGGGATATTCGGCTGCAGGATATGCAGCTGGCGGCGGACGAGCTGTGCATGGCCCTTTCCGCGTCCCGGCTTCTTGCTATGGAGGAGCGACGCCTGATCCGGAAGGAGGAACTTTCTGTCGGCGTCTATTTCCTGACCGGCATGTCTAAGGTCATGGAGGAAGAAGGGAGGCAGGATGTGCTCCGCCAGCTGATTTCCTTTGTCGGAGGGGACGGAGAGAACGTGATCCGGACGGACGACCGGGAAAAGCTGCGCCAGCTGCGTTCTGTGTGGGAGAACGAAAGCCTGGATACGGAGAACGTCGCTCGGAAGCGGAGAGAGCGGCTGGAAAAGGAGGTCTGCGGGAGAACCAGGGAGCGCCTGAACAGCGTGAAGGCGGAGCGCGAGCGCAGCCTCAGAGAGACGCAGGATCTGATCCGCCATCTGGAAGACGCGTCCGGCGGGCTGACGGCCGGCAGGGAACAGACGGTGCGTTATATCCGGATGTACTATCTGGAGGAAATGAAGACGGAGTCGCAGTCCGAACTGGTGCGCTTCCATTCGGAGCTTCGTGAGAACATAAAGGCCGGGATCGAGGAGGAAGACGATATCCGGCAGCTGCAGAATGCGCTCGCGGGCTACATCATGGGAGAATGGGAGACCTTCATCGGGGAGACGCTGAAGGGCAGGCTGGAGGCCGCGGCCGCGCGCATCGACGCCGATATTGACGGCTATATCGGTCAGAATGCGGAGAAGGCGCTTCGGCAGTATCTCAGCGAGGATGAATATAACAGTCTGGAAGACCTCCTGAAGGGACAGCAGGAGAGGGCCGGCTTTACCGCGCAGGACGAGGACCTGAAAATGAGCGGCGCCGGCGCGCTGTTCGACAGGAACCGGACGGGGACGATTCCGGGACTTCTGCCCAAATGCGTTATGGCGGCCGGCGGGATCGCGCTGCTCTGCAGTTCCTTTATCCCGGGAGCGCTGATGGTGCTGATCGGGTACCAGATGAACAGCGGGGCGCAGGAAGCGGCGAAAGAGAAGCTTTTGCAGGAAGGACGGGAAATATCGGACAAATGCCTTAAGGAGGTCCGGGAAAAGATGGGCCAGGCGTTCGCGGAGATGGAAAGCGCCGCGGACGGGCTTGTATCGGACTGCTACGACGCGCTGCAGGAGCGCCTGTCGGCTGTCCTTAAGGAATTAAGGAAGGACGCTTCCGATCAGAAAGAAAAGCTGGATCAGCTGGAAACAGAGATCCGGCAGATTGGATAAAACGAAAAGGAGAGAGACGATGGGAATCAAGGATTTTAAGAAGAAAGCAGATGAAATGCAGCGGGCGGTGGCCGAATGCAGCGTGCTGGTCGGACCGGCGGGAGGAACCGTGGACGGAGTGGCGGCGGCAGCCGGACTGAACAGAAATACCGCCGCGAAGATCCTGAGCGATAAGGCGGAGGAGCTGAAGGGAAGCATCTTCAAGGTCCTGGTAATGGGAACGTTCAAGAACGGGAAGAGCACGACCATCAACGCGCTGGTGGGAAAGGAGCTTCTGCCGGTCGGCGCTACGGCGGCGACGGCCGTGATCAGCCAGGTGCTGTACGGAAAAGACACCGCGAATGTGAAAATATTTAAAAACGGATCCGCGGTCCCGGAGATCCTGCCGTTTAACCGCTTTATGCAGGAGTATAAGCTCACGGACGAGGATATTAACCGGATCGAGGATACGGGAGGCTGCGACCGCTTCAGCGATGTGGATTATGTGACGATCGAAAGCGAGCACGAACTGTTCCGCGACGGCGTACAGCTGATCGACTCTCCCGGACTGGGAGAAGCGGTCGCCCGCACGAAAACGACGAATACCTTTATTCCGCAGGCCAACGCGGTCATATTCCTTCTGGACGCGGTGCATCTGTTTTCGGATCTGGAAAAGCAGTATATCAAACTGCATTTCGCGTTTGCCGAGCCGAAGCCGCGAAACGTGTTCTTCGTCGTCAACCGCATAAACCAGTCGAATGATCCGGAGGCGATCAAAAAACAGTGCAGAACGGTGCTGAAGCCGGTTTTCACGGCCGACGGCGTATTGGATGAGGAATTGTACAAGAACCGTGTGTTCTTTATCGACGCGTACGGCGCGTTCCTGGCGCGGAAGGCAGGGCGCGAGGCGACGGGCACGGGACTGCCGGAATTCCAGGCGGCGCTGGAAAGCTTCTTAAGCTCCAGCGACAAGGTGCTGGCGAAATACCAGTCCGTTCTGGCGAATATGGCGAACATATACCGGGAGGCGGAGAAGGAGATCGCGCAGGACCGGCTCGTCAAGGAGAAATCCGTGGCGGAACTGCAGAAGAATCAGGCAAGATCCGAGGAAAAGCTCAGGGCGCTTGAAAAGGAAGTGAAATCCATCAGGGAGACCATCGAGCAGACCGAGAAGCTGGTATGCATGAAGATCCTGACGGATCTGCAGCAGTTTCTGACGATCGATATGCCCAACGCCTGGGCGGCGAATTATGACCAGTACGACGGGAAATTCGGCATAACGGATATGGTCAAGATGGCCCTGCCGCTGAAGCCGGAGACAAAGGAAGAACTGCTGCAGCCGATGGTCCGTTTTATCAACGAATTCATCGAGTCGCAGATGGAGATATGGGGAAGCCGCGTGTCGATGCTGATCTCGCCGGATATCGACTCGATGCAGAAGACGCTGAAGGAGCAGACGGAGCGGTTCGACCTGACGCTGAACCAGGCAATGGCGCTGTTTTGCGGACTGGACGGGGCGGTCATAAGCGATAAGAAAGCCAATAAGCTTCAGCTTGCCCTGAGCCTGATCCAGGGGGATTACAGCGTCGCGGTGGAGAACGCCGCCGGAGGCAATTTCGGCTGGGGCGAATTTGCCAAAAAATACGCGGTACAGGCGGTGATCAATATCATGATCATGTCCCTGGTGGGCGG
>CANPYE010000166.1 GCA_947588005.1 uncultured Lachnospiraceae bacterium
GTGCGCAGCTTCTGGGTATTCACATTGGATTCCATGGCGATCATACGCTGCACCAGCTGCTCCTTGGACATCTCAAGGCTGAAGACCATGCAGGGCTTCTCCCGCCGCACCGACACGTAATCCAGTATATTCAGCACAAACGCAGTCTTCCCCATCGAAGGCCGGGCCGCCAGCAGGATCAGATCCGACGGCTGGAAACCGGACGTCTTATAGTCCAAATCCACAAAGCCGGTCGGCACGCCGGTCACGATATCCTTCGAGCGGGACGCTTCCTCGATCTTGTCGAGCACGTCCAGCGTCACCTGCCGGATCGGCACCAGATCCCGGCTCGTCCGGCTCTGGAGCAGATCGAAGATTCGCTTCTCCGTGTCTCCGAGAATATCGTCCATGGGCTCCCGCCCAAGATAGCAGTTATTGGAAATATCTTCGTTAATATGGATCAGCCGCCGCAGGATCGCCTTCTCCCGGACAATATTCGCGTAATACCGCACATTGGCCGAGGTCGGAACCGTGGTAATGATATCGCGGACAAATTCCAGGCTGGACACCTCCGGAGGCACGTCCTTCTCCTTCAAACGATCCTGAAGCGTCACCAGATCCACCGGCTTGCCTTCATTGAACAGCTCCACCATGGCCTCGAACATGACGCCATACTGGTGCTGGTAAAAATCTTCCGCCGCCACGGCTTCCGTAGCGGTAATGATCGCTTCCCGGTCCATCAGCATTGAGCCGATCACCGACTGCTCTGCCTCAATGCTGTGTGGAAGCACACGCTTGATCAATGCGTCTTCCATCGGCATATCGATCTGCCTCCGTTCCTCTTATTCGTGCCGGTCCTCGCCAACACTACCGGCCTCCGCCGCACCGTGCGTTCCGCGCCGCCCGTCTCTGCCGCCGGATCCCCGCCGCACCGTGCGTTCCGCACCGCCCGTCTCTGCCGCCGGATTCCTGCCGCGCAGTACGTTCCGCACCGCCGGCCTTCGCCGCCGGCCGCCTCTCACTCCGCCACAACTTCCACCGTCAGCTTCGCCGCCACGTCCTTATGCAGCTTCACCGGTACTTCGTAGGTTCCCAGCGCCTTGATCGGCTCCGGCAGCACCAGCTTCTTCTTATCCAGCTCCAGTCCCAGCTGAGAGGCCGCCGCGGCCGCAATCTCCTTACCGGACACAGAACCGAACGCCTTGCCGTTCTCACCGGCCTTGATAGCCAGCGTTACCTTCGACGCGTTCAGCTTCTCTCCGAGCTCCTTCGCTTCCGCCAGCTGTTTAGCCGCCAGCCGCTCTTCATTCGCCTTCTGCAGCTTCAGCTCATTCAGGTTCTTCGGCGTGGCCTCCACGCCAAGCTTCTTCGGCAGGATGAAATTGCGGGCGTATCCGTCGCTTACCTTCACAACCTGCCCTTTCTTCCCTAACGCCTTCACATCTTCCAGCAATACGATCTCCATAGTCTTAATCCTCCCTACTTCACATCTCCGGCCTCGATCATTTCCCGGATCACCGTCTTTAACTGCTCCTTCGCCTCATCCATCGTCACGCCCCTAAGCTGCGCTCCCGCGATGGAACGGTGGCCGCCGCCGCCCAGCTTCTCCATCATCACCTGCACATTCACCTCGTCCATGGAACGGGCGCTTAAGAAAATAACTCCGTTATACTCAGAAAGCACCACCGACGCCTTAACGCCCCGGATCCCCAGCAGCTCATTGGCCGCCTGGGCCGCTACGATCGTCGGGTTCTCGATACCTGCCGACGGACATTCGCTGATCGCGAACGCCCCCTCGAACACCTCCGCGTGTCCTACCGCGTGGGCGCGCGCCTGATAATTGACCATCTCCTCGCGGAAGGCCTTGCGCACCCGCGTCATGTCCGCGCCGCTGCGCCGCAGATAGGCTGCCGCCTCAAAGGTTCTGACGCCGGTCTGATTATTGAAATAATTCGTATCGATAATAATTCCCGCGTACATGGCGTCCGCCTCCTGCGGACGGAGCCGAATCCCATTGGCAATATACTGCACTACCTCGGCGACCATCTCGCAGGCCGAAGAAGCATTCGGCTCCACGTAGGAGAGCACCGCGTTATCGATGATATCGCTGCTCTGGCGGTGATGATCCAGCACAACGATCGTCTTCACTTTCTTAAGAAGCTCCGGCTCCTCCGTGATCGCCGGACGGTTCACGTCCACCACCACGAGAAGCGTATTCGCGTCCGCCTTCTCAAGCGCCTCGCTGCCCGTAAGGAACATATCCTCCGGATAGCCCGCCGCCGGCGTGAACCGTTCATACATGGGCCTTACCGACGAGGTAACGTCATTGATCACAATATGGGCCTTACGGTCCAGCGCGGCCGCGATCCGGTAAATACCCACCGCCGCCCCGAAGGAATCGATATCGCTCAGCCGGTGGCCCATAATCAGCAGCTTCTCCTTCGTGCCGATCAGCTCCTGCAGCGCGTGGGCCTTCACGCGGGCCTTCACGCGGGTGGTCTTCTCCTGCTGCTGGGACTTGCCGCCGAAATATTCGATCTTCTCATTGCTCTTGATCACGGCCTGGTCGCCGCCTCGGCCCAGCGCCATATCGATTGCCATGCGGGCAAATTCATAATTCTGCCCGTAGGAATCGCCGTCCATGCCCAGTCCGATGCTTAAAGTCACGGCCATCTCATTGCCGATGTTCACCGACTTTACATCCTCCAGAATGGAGAAGCGCTGCTCCCGCAGCTCCGCCACATGCTGCTGCTTGATGACGAAGAAATACTTGTCCTTCTCCATCTTCTTCACAACACCGTTAAAGCCGGCGATATATTTGTTGATGCGCCGCTCGATCAGCGCCATCAAAAGAGAACGGCGGACTTCCTCCACGCTCTCCAGCGCCTCGTCATAGTTATCCAGATAAATAAGTCCGGCCACCATCTTCTGATCCGTGATCTCCTTCTGAAAACGCAGGATCTCCGTCTCATCAAAAAGGTAGACTGCGATCAGGTCCGGCGTCGAGGACATGGAGGTGATCAGCTTCGTCACGCTGCCGCCGTCCGCGCCCGTCCCGTCGTCTTCCTCCGGCTCCAGATCCTCCATCGGCACCAGCTTCAGATCCATCCGGTAGCTGCGCTCGCCGAACGTGGTATGGATACTGGTCTTCTCCTCCACGCCCTGGAGTATTTCCTTCGTGACCTCCGGGAACATGGAAATGAGGGAATTATTCTTACCATGGGCCTCCCGCACCATCTCTGTGAACAAATCGTTCATCCACAGCAGACGGCCGCTCTGGTCCGTGACTACATACGGAATGTCCAGATCCGACAGAAGCTTCTTCTGGATCCAGGCGTAATCCGCGGAAAACTCCACCATACCTGCCAGAAGCTTCCGCCGCGAAAACGTGTACAGCAGAATCGACAGCAACAGATATACGATCGTAAAACCGCTCATAGCCAGGGCCGCTCCCACATCGACGAAGCCGACGACTATGTTCGTGACGATCACCAGGACCGCGAGAAAGATCGGCCACTGCATATACAGGCCCAACTGGCCGGTCAGGGTTTTTCTGGGTTTCATAAATAATCTCCTTACAGGGATAAATCCGCTTTCGGCATCAATAATAAATAGTATATCACATATCTCCCTTTTCGTCCAGCATCCCTGCAAATCTCTGCCTTCAAAGCGCTAAAAGCGTGCCGGGCAAGCCCATTTCCGCATGCTTGCGCGGCGAAAAAGCTGCCGCCCGCACACCTCCGCGCATGCCTGCGCAGCCACAAAAAGGCCGCCGCACCGATCCCGGCACGACAGCCTTTTGATATTTCTTTATAGCACAGACCCAATCCGAAACGTGGCAATTAGCCAAGTGCCGTCTTCTGCGCGACGACATTCTCCTTCTCATAGCAGGCAAACGCGTCGTCCACCAGCTTCTTGTCGGGCTTCGGCGTCAGCCAGCTGACCACCGGCACGATGACGAGGCCGGCCAGCATCGCGATGGAGCCGCAGTTGATCGGCGACTTCATGATCGCCGGGAAAATGCCGGGAACCAGCATATTTAACAGCATGATGCCGGAACCGAAGATGAAGCAGGCCCAGCAGGACGCCTTCGTGGTCTTCTTCCAGTACAGGGAGTACATGAACGGCGCCAGGAAGGAGCCGGCCAGAGCGCCCCAGGAGATACCCATCAGCTGAGCGATGAAGGTCACGGAGCTCTTATACTGGATCAGTGCGATGATCGCGGAGATCGCGATGAAGACCACGATCAGGCCACGGATAAAGAGCACCTGCTTCTTGTCGTCCATTTCCTTAATAACCAGCCCTTTCAGGAAATCGATGGTCAGCGTAGAGCTGGACGCGATCACCAGAGAGGACAGGGTAGACATGGACGCCGACAGCACCAGGATCACCACCAGGGCGATCAGCGCCGGACTTAAATTCTGCAGCATCGTCGGGATCACGGAGTCGTAACCGTTGGCCGCAATGTCGATCTGATCGGAGAACAGACGTCCGAAGCCGCCCAGGAAATAGCATCCGCCGGCCACGACCAGCGCGAACAGCGTAGAAATGATCGTGCCCTTCTTGATCGCTTCCTCATTCTTGATGGCGTAGAATTTCTGCACCATCTGCGGCAGTCCCCAGGTTCCCAGGGACGTAAGGATCACAACGAACATCAGATTCAGCGGATCCGGACCCAGGAAAGAGTTGAAGACGCCCGGCGTCTCGGACACGGTCGGATCGGAAACCTTCGCCAGTCCGTCCATGGCTGCCATCAGGCCGCCCTTGCTGCCGATGACCGCCGCGATAACCGCAGAAATACCGATCAGCATGATGATGCCCTGGATGAAATCGTTGATCGCGGTAGCCATATAGCCGCCGGCGATGACGTAGACCGCGGTCAAAACCGCCATCAGGATGATGCAGACCGAGTAGTCGATATCGAACGCCATACCGAACAGTCTTGACAAACCGTTATACAGAGACGCCGTGTACGGGATCAGGAAAATGAAAATGATCGCCGACGACACGATCTTAAGCGCCTGGCTGTCAAACCGCCGTCCGAAAAACTGCGGCATCGTGGCGGAGTCCAGATGCTGGGTCATGATGCGGGTCCTGCGGCCCAGGATGACCCACGCCAGCAGCGAACCGATGATCGCGTTGCCGATACCGGCCCAGGTGGCGGCAATGCCGTATTTCCAGCCGAACTGGCCGGCGTAGCCGACGAAGACGACCGCCGAGAAATAGGACGTGCCGTAAGCAAACGCGGTCAGCCACGGGCCGACGGAACGTCCGCCCAGGACGAAGCCGTTCACATCGGTGGCGTGCTTGCGGCAGTAAAGGCCGATGCCGACCATAACAGCGAAATAGATGATAAGTGCGAGAAGTTTCATAACAGGTTCCTCCTTTTAGCTTCTGTTCTGCTGCGCCACCAGATACTCGGCGCCATATTTCTTACGCAGGGCCGGCTTCTCAATCTTGCCGGTTGCATTTCTGGGCACCTCGGCGAAAATGATCTTCTTCGGCCTCTTGTACCGCGGCAGGCCCTTGCA
>CANPYE010000167.1 GCA_947588005.1 uncultured Lachnospiraceae bacterium
GCAACGATTCCATGGACACGATCAAGAAGCTGTCCGATTACGCGATGCTGACCGGCGCGAGCCAGAAGTTCGTCGGCGTTCCGAAGACCATTGACAACGATCTGGCCCTGACCGACCATACGCCCGGCTACGGCAGCGCAGCCAAGTACATTGCTACCTCCACCAAGGAAATCATCCGCGACGGCAACGGCTTCTCCTACAAGAAGGAGCAGGTTACCATCATCGAGATCATGGGCCGCAACGCCGGATGGCTGACCGGCGCCGCCGCGCTTGCCAAAGGCGAGGACTGCGAGGGCGTGGATCTGATCTACCTTCCGGAGGTCCCGTTCGATATCGATAAGTTCCTGGAGAAGGTGAAATCCCTCCTGGCGAAGAAATCCACCGTATTTGTGGCCATCTCCGAAGGCATCAAGCTGAAGGACGGTACTTATGTCAGCGAAGCGGGCGGCGGCTCCGATTATGTGGACGCCTTCGGCCATAAGCAGCTGACAGGCTCCGCCACCTATCTGGCCAACCTTGTGGCCCACACCATCGGCTGCAAGACCCGCGCCGTGGAGTTCTCCACCCTGCAGAGAAGCGCTTCCCACCTGGCATCCCGTACCGACATCAACGAGGCGTTCATGGTCGGCGGCGCCGCTGTGAAGGCCGCCGACGAGGGCGATTCCGGCATGATGGTCGTCATCGACCGCGTCTCCAACGATCCGTACCAGTCGGCTACCGGCGTATACGACGTCCACAGGATCGCCAACGACGAGAAACTGGTGCCGCGCGAGTGGATCAATAAGGATGGCACCTATGTGACCGAAGACTTCATCGACTATGTGAGCCCGCTGATCCAGGGCGACTATCCGTGCGTGATGGTGAACGGTCTTCCAAGACATCTGTATCTGAAGCAGGATGACAAATAAAACGTCTGAACTATTTCAGGGGCCGTGTAAGCGGCCCCCTTTTTTGCGGCCCCTTTCTGCGGCAGTGTGCAGAAAGCGTGCCGGTGAAACGCTTTCCGTCTTTCTGTATCACTTTCCCTGCTTCCTGATATAATCTAACAGCTCGTCAAATCCGCCGTTCGGATATTTCGATATATCCTGCCCCCGGCTGATCAGACAGTCGGTGAGCAGAAACACGTTCATGCCAAGCGTCTCCGCGACCATGTCCTCCCCGGCGTCATTGCCAGTCATCAGGCACTCCTGCGCCGCCAGATCCATCCGTTTCAGGATCTCCCTGTAATAATTAAGATTCGGCTTACAGTAATTGATGTTCTCATAAGTCGTATAGAATTCAAAATCCGACGGTTCAAGACCGGCCCAGCGGATACGGCTCTCCGTGGCCGCGGCGGGGAAGATCGGATTCGTCGCCAGTATCAGGCGGTACCCCTCTGCCTTAAGAGAGCCGATCAGTCCGGCCGACCGGGGATTAAACCCACAGCTTTCTCTCACCTTCTGAAACTCGGTCCGGTAAAACTCCTCGATCCGCGGCCGATCCGCCATGCGATCCTCGCCGAACGCGGCGGCGAATGCCTGCCAGAAGCGCATTTCATTCCTGCAGCTTCCATCATTCATGACCATGGCCCCGACGCCTTTCCAGACCGTCTCAATCAGCTTCTGCGGCTCATATCCGTAAGGCGCCAGATATGCGGCCAGACGGCCCAGATAGTCCTTTACGAAAAGCTCCTGGTCCATTGGCAGCAATGTCCCGTCCAGATCAAATAATACTGTCTTTATCATGATAAATGTTCCTTTCCGTCCGGCGTTTTATCTCCACTCGTTCCGGCCGCTCTTTCGTTCCAGCTTCACTCGTTCGAATTTCATCCGTCCCTGTTTCATTCATTCCGGCTCCACTCGTTCCGGCTTCATTCGTTCCAGCTTCATCCGTTCCGGTTTCACTCGTTAGCGAAAATTCATCTCTATGACGCCCATGCTGCAGTCCAGCTTCGCCGTCTTTTCCGCTCCGTCGTGCCGGATCGTCTGTTTTCCTCTGAGACCGCCCTCCGAGTCCGCAAGGTCTTCCACCTTTATCTCTCCTATCTCCGTTTCCGTCCGAAAATTAAAATCTTCCGCCGAACCGTCCAGCGTAAGGACGACCCTCCCGACCTCGGTCTCCGCCTCTACCGAGCGCTCCGCCGCGCCGGTGTAATTCACGCTTCCGGCGGCGCTTTCAATCTTAAGCGTCTCCGCCGCGCCTTCGCCGATCTCGATACTGCCTCCGTCCGCCTCCAGCTTCAGATCGTCTGCCGACGCGCTGCCGATCACAATGGATGCGGCCTCGGCGGAAATATCCATTTCCTCCGCCCGGATCCGATCGACCTCGATACTGGATGCAGCCGCTTCCATCTCTACCTTCCGAAACTGCTGTCCTGCCGGAATCGTGATCCGGACCATCTCGCCCTCCGGCAGATTAACGATCCCGCGCGCATTCTCAAAGGAAATCTCTAAACGGCTGTCAGAAAGCTTATCCTTTAGAACGATCTTATCCGACGTCCGCTCGACCCGGATATATGGATCCGTCTCTCCCTCCTGAATCAGGATCCGCGAAGGAGCGGCCTTGATCTCAAAATCGCGGATATCCGCGGCTGGATATACATTGACCAGCATATTCGTTTCATCGCCGGAAATATCCTCGCGCGCGCCTGAAAGCTCTCCGCGCAGACTGTTCCTGACAATGTTCCCAATAAATCCGCCCAGCTGTTTCCCGGACAATACCCGGCTTTCGTCATAGCCCCGGAAAAACGTACCGCCCATAACGCCCGCGCAGCCGCTCATCAGGATCCCCGCCGCGAAGCAGACCGCAGCGGCGATCAGCACATATTTGATAAATCGGTTCATGCCGTACGCCTCCTTCGATGCAGCATACTGTTCAATCCGTCCCCAGCGCCCCTGATGAGCCAAGGCAGGAATCTTCCGTAAAGCAGCACGGACAGCACGATCCCGATCAGCCCCATGGCAAGCATTATAAGACCAACCCCGACACACATAAGTCCATCAACCGGATTCACAAACGCGGCCGCGATCCCGGCTATGATCACCGCGGCCCCCGCAATCAGAAATACCAGCGTAAGGATCGCGGTCAGAAATACAAACACGCACAGCACCGCAAGTACAGCCACCAGAACCCCGACAGCACCGCCCGCAAAGCCCAGAAGCGACGGAAGGACCGCGGAGGCAAGGATCACCGCCAGAATGATCCAGAGCACCTTCGTAGCCAGGTTGGAACCGGCACGGCCGCCGGCGCCGCCATTTCCACCTGCGCCACCGCCAGCACTGCCGTATCCTCCGGTACCGCCGTTTCCGCCCGCGCCATAACCTCCGGCAGCGCCTGTACTGCCATAACCTCCGGCACTGCCTGCTCCGTTGTAAGCTCCCGGCTCTCCCTGATATGTTCCCCGCGCTCCGCGCGTATCCTGGCCGGGATTCATTCCGCTTCCTTCCGTATTCTGCGTCCTGTACGAACCGGCCGAAGCACTGCCCTCTCCCGCATACCCGGTCTTCCGCTCAGCTTCCTGCTCCCGCCGGGCCAGGCGGTAGCCCGGCTCTTTAAACCTCTCATCCGTATATCCGGTATCCGTGAACTCCCCGCCATCCGCAAGGCCGCCCTGCAGGTCCGACCGAATGATCGAAGCGATCCGCTCCGGGCTTCCAAATTCCCGCAGAACTTCTTCCTCCGCATCGCCGGCTTCATCCAGATAACCGCGGTAGTAATCCAGCGCGTCCGTCTTCTCCTCCTCCGGAAGATCCGAGAGCAGATATTCCACTCTGTTCATAAATTCGTCTCTGTTCATATCCGCGCCTCCTCGAATATTCTGGTGATCCTGGCGGAATAACCGGCCCACTCGCTCTTATACAGATTCAGCTGAACCCGGCCCTTCTCCGTGATCCTGTAGTACCGGCGGTTACGGCCGTCGATCGCCATATCATAGGTTTCCAAACAGGCGTCCTTCTGCAGCCGTCTGAGCACCGGATACAGGGTGGATTCCGACACATCGATCGCCCTGCGCACGTCCTGGGTGATCTTATACCCATAGGTACCCCTCGCATCCTCCGAGACCACCGCCAGCACGATCGCATCCAAAAGCGCCGTTCCCGTATTAAATACCATACAGCCTCAACTCCTTACTACCTTTCCCGCTTTCACGGATTCTATTCCGGATGTGAAATGCAGCACCATTTGCTATCTGTTTGTATAATATTATATGTCATATAATATTATATGTCAATATATTAATTGATCTTTTTTCAAACTATGACACTGACAGGAAATTCTTGCACAGACCTATCATGCAAACGCTGAGCAGCGGCGATTTGCATGCAGACTGACCGGCTGCAGTTTGTATGCAGATGTTGACCAAAACAACCGGCCGCTGATGAAACACTTCACACCCAGATGCAAAAAGGCACCCGGCCGTTCATTCCGGCCGAATGCCCATTCATACGCTTATCCGTCTTCTCTTACTGTTCTTCTTCCGCCAGCTGCGCGCCCACAGCCTCTACGTCCACATCCGCCACATCCGGCTCTTCAACCGGAGCTTTCTTCTCCGGCGCGGCCTGCAGGGCCTTGATGCTTAAGCTGATCTTCCGGTCCGCCTCGTTGAAGTCCACGATCTTCGCCTCGATCTCCTGCCCGATGGTCAGCACATCCGCCGGCTTATCCACATGTTCGCGGGAGATCTGGGACACATGCAGCAGGGCGTCCACGCCCGGCTCCAGCTCCACAAAAGCGCCGAAATCCGTCATCCTGGCCACACGGCCGGTGACGATATTGCCCACCGCATACTTCTCCGCCGCGTCCGTCCACGGATTCTGATCCGGGAACTTAAGGCTTAACGCGATCTTGTCGCCATGGATATCCTTGATCAGCGTGGTCAGCGTCTGACCAGCCTTAAAGACCTTCTTCGGGTTCTCCACGCGTCCCCAGGACATCTCAGAGATATGAAGCAGTCCGTCCGCGCCGCCCAAATCGATGAACGCTCCGAAATCGGTCACGTTCTTGATAACGCCCTCTACCACATCGCCTACCTGGATACGGGCGAACAGGGCTTCCTGCATCGCTTTCTTGCGTGCCACCATCAGCTGCTTGCGGTCGCCGATGATCCTTCTGCGGCGGGGATTGAACTCGGTAATCACAAATTCGATCTCCTGTCCCGCAAACTTGGACAGGTCTCTCTCGTAAACATCCGACACGAGGCTGGCCGGGATAAACACCCTTGCTTCCTCGACGACAACGCTTAAGCCGCCGTCCAGAACCTGCGCCACCTTCGCGGTCAGAACCTCCTGATTGTTAAACGCGTCTTCCAGACGCTTGTTGCCGCGGTCTGCCGCCAGCCGCTTATAGGACAGCGCCACCTGGCCCTCTCCGTCATTGACCTTCACGACCTTGGCTTCCAGCTCGTCGCCTACATGAACCACGGTCCGAAGATCCAGATT
>CANPYE010000168.1 GCA_947588005.1 uncultured Lachnospiraceae bacterium
TCTCGGCGCAGGAGAGGGATGAAAGTCTGGAAAGCTATTATGTGAGTCTGGTGGGAGGCGGAAAGAATGAATAAACTGCTACGGTCAAATTTTGCAAGGCTTTGGAAGGATAAGCTGTTCTGGCTCTGTATGGGAGCCATGCTCGTATATGCGGTCATGTTTATGTTAAATGGATGCAGGCAGGCGACCGCGGATATGTCGGAATATCAATATTCCATTGATCAATATTACTTCCACTTCGCGTTATCGATCGGACTGTTCTGCTCGGTGTGCGGCAGTATGTTTTTCGGGACAGAATATAACGATGGAACGATCCGGAATAAGATCATCGTCGGGCACACAAGAGCGGACATCTACCTGGCAAGCCTGATCACGACATTTGCGGCGACGCTTATGATCATGTCGGTATGGCTCGTCGGCGCGCTCGTCGCGGTTCCCACGCTAGGATTCTGGAAAATAGGCGTTTTGCGGCTGTTAAGCTTCCTGCTGATCGCCGTCCTGTTCGTTCTGGCTTTGTCCGCGATCTTTACGGTGATCAATATGCTTTCGTCCGGCAAAGCCAATACGTTTCTCATTTCTGTTCTGTTGTTCATTGGCCTGCTGCTTTTGGCAAGTATGATCTACAACGGCCTCAGCGAGCCGGAAATGGTAAGCGGCGTTCAGATCACCCAGAATGGGCTCGATATGACAGAACCTTCCCCGAATCCGAACTATGTTACCGGACTGAGGCGGGAAATCTATGATTTTGTCGTTGACTTTCTGCCGACGGGACAGGGACTGCGGATGTGGCAGCTTGAGGTCATACATCCGATTCGGATGATCGTTTCTTCGCTGTTTATTACGGCCGTTACGACGGCGGGCGGGATATTCGCGTTCAAAAAGAAGAATATACGGTGATTGAAATGAAATTCTGAAAATGCTTGCAGAGGAACACCGGAGATAACTGGAGCAGAACCGAGCGACGATTGAACCGGAACCGCAAAATTAACAGCAAAGGAGCTTGTAATGAAACTATGGTCACGGACGCCTGACGGCATTTTGGCTTTCAGTATTATAATTGTCAGCATTATGGCAGTCGTCATCATTTTACTGATTCTCAAAATACATGCCCTGCGAACTGCCGCGAAGGAGATCGAGAGCGCCTTTGCCGGCAGGCTCATGACCGATACCAATACGCTGATCGACATTTCTTCCGCGGATCGGAATATGCGCCGCCTGGCAAACAGCATAAACAGGGAACTTAAGAAACTGCGGGAAGCAAGGCGCCGCTTTAAACAGGGAGACCTGGAGCTCAAGAACGCGGTTACGAACATTTCCCATGATCTGCGGACGCCGCTGACAGCCATCTGCGGCTATCTGGATCTGCTTGAGGCGGAAGAAAAGAGTGAACGGGCAGAACAGTATCTTCACATTATCCGTGACCGGGCGGAGCTTTTAACGCAGCTGACGGAAGAGCTGTTCCGGTATTCGATGATCATTTCCGCAGAAAACAGCGGAACGAGCGAGCCGGTCAATGTGGGCGGCGTGCTGGAAGCGTGCGTCGCCTCCTTCTACGCCGCGCTGAAAGAGCGGAATATCGTGCCTGCGATCCGGATCCCCGAAAAGAAGGTGATCCGGATGCTCGACCGTTCCGCTCTGGTTCGCGTATTCTCCAATCTTTTAAACAACGCGGTCAAATACAGCGACGGCGATCTGGATATCACATTATCGGAAGCTGGTACCATTACTTTTGCTAATACGGCGTCAGGATTAAATGAAGTGCAGGTGGGGAGATTATTTGACCGCTTTTATACGGTTGAAGCCGCGAGAAAATCGACCGGCCTGGGTCTGGCGATCGCAAGGACGCTGGTGGAGCAGATGAACGGAACGATCTCGGCCGGGTATGAGAATGGAAGGCTGAGTATTACGATTGTGCTTCCCCAATAATAGTTAATAGCAGCGCAGAACAGAATATAGCATCAATCATAATAGTACAGCTATAAGTCTTCGGTCGAATGAGAAAATTATCTTGATTTTATTCGCAATATCGAGTACAATATATGGAAAAAGATTTGTTGTCAGGGGGCGAGAAGAATGAAATATCTGTCCATTCGTCAAACAGCGGAACGCTGGGGAATTTCAACCCGGCGCATACAAATTTTGTGCGCGGGGGGTCGTGTCCCCGGTGCAGTCAGGATTGATTACTCGTGGGCAATACCGGACGATGAGCCGAAGCCGAAGGATGCGAGAATCAAGAGCGGGAAATATGTCAAACGCGCTGCTTCTGATAATGACAATGAAAAGAATTGAGGTAAAACAATGGCTGACAGAACAATTATTGATGCGATGTGGGACGATTCCCCAGTCGATGTTACCACAGAAGTAAACTTTATCTGGTCTATCGCAAACAAGCTGCGCGGAACGTATCAGAGCGACAAATATAAGGATGTCATCATCCCCATGACGATCATCCGGCGCTTCGAGTGTGCCCTTGCTCCCACGAAAAAAGCGGTTTTGGAGCAGTATGAAAAGAACCCGACTTTCCCCGCGAAGGCGATGTATCGAATCTCCGGTTTTCATCTTTACAATACAAGTCATTATGACTTGGCTGAGTTGGTGAATGACCCGGATCATCTTGCCGCGAATTTCAAAAGTTATATTCAAGGGTTCTCCCCTAACGTGCAGGAGATCATTGCCTCCAATGAGCGCGGCCTTGATTTTTATAAGCAGATCGACAAGATGGACAAGAACAATCGGCTGCTTTCCGTGGTCAAGGCGTTCTCCGAGATTGATCTCGACCCGCGCACCATCGACAACGTGAAGATGGGATATATTTTCGAGGAACTGATTCGTAAATTTTCTGAAAATGCTGAGGCTGGCGACCACTACACTGGGCGGGATATCATCAAGCTCATGGTCAATATTCTGCTTGCTGAGGGCTGTGACGACATCTTCGACGACGGGAAGGTTATCACCATACTTGATCAGGCGTGCGGCACGGGCGGTATGCTCTCCACAGGATACAACTTCATCAAGCGGTACAATCCCACTGCAGACGTGCGGCTGTTCGGGCAGGAGATTAATCCGGAATCCTACGCCATGTGCCTTGCAGAAATGCTCATCAAAGTGCAGGACGAGGAGAACATCTGTTATCAGGACACCATGAAAGCAGACTGCTTTAGAGACACGAAGATGCGGTTTGTTTTGGAAAATCCGCCGTTTGGACAAGCATGGGGCGGCAAGGATGCGCCAGAGGGCGTAGAGGAAGCGGTTAGCGATGAATATGTCGGCACTCTATGATGAGGCAAAGATTAACGAGCTTGAAAATGCGGAAGATCTGACTGGCAAGAATAAGAAGAAGCTGGAGAACTACATAAACAACAAGCCCGTGTATGACGCTATCGTCGCCGCGTTGGAGGCCGCCGTATCGGAGGAAATCTTCTACTCTCTCAATGCCTTTATGCCTATCTTGTCAAATGTGTTGGTACAGGTTACTGCTGACAAAAAGCTGTTAGAGCGTATTGCGGACGGGCTTTCTGTGATGGACAAGCAGGCAGAGATCCAGCGTGACCACAAGGGCGAGATCATCTATGACAAGGAGACGAAGGATATCGAGATCGTTAAATTCGAGGAGGACATCGATACCTACATGGCGCGTGAGGTGTTGCCCCATATTCCAGATGCCAAAGCGTTTTTCGAGGAAAATCTTTCCGCAAAAAAGCCGGTGATCAAGACTGGCGCGGAGATACCGTTTACCCGCTATTTTTACAAGTACCAGCAGCCCACGCCCAGCGAGGAACTGGAAGCCCGGTTTATGGAGCTGGAGCTTTCCGTGTCCGAGCGGGTGGCGAAGTTGTTTGAGTGAGGTGACGGACAATGCGAGAAATGAAAGACAGCGGGATTGAGTGGATTGGAAGCGTTCCTGTGTCGTGGAATATTCACCCAGTATATTACTATTTCACCGAACACAAGCAAAGAAATTATTCTGGAGACGAATCTAATTTGCTTTCTCTGAGCTATGGTAAAATAGTCCGAAAAGATATAAATACTTCTGAGGGGCTACTTCCTGAAAACTTTAATGGATACAATATTGTATCAGAGGGTGACATTGTTCTTAGGCTGACTGATCTTCAAAATGATAAAAGAAGTCTAAGAACAGGCTTAGTCAAAGAGCAAGGCATAATTACATCGGCGTATGTTACTATTCGTCCCCAAAAGCAAATCAATTCAAATTATTTTTACTATTTATTGTTCGCCTACGATATCGTAAAAGTATTATACAATATGGGAAATGGTGTTAGGCAGGGTTTGAATTACGGAGAATTATCAAAATTGCATTTAATTGAGCCGCCCCTATCCGAGCAACACCTTATAGCCTCTTTCCTCGACACTAAGTGTGCCGAAATCGACGCGCTGACTGTCGAGATTCAGGAGCAGATTGACACGCTGGAGCAATATAAGTGTTCCGTCATCACCGAGGCGGTCACAAAAGGGCTGAACCCAGATGCGGAGATGAAGGACAGCGGTGAGGAATGGGGCGGAGCAATTCCTTCATCGTGGAAAATGAAAAAAGGAAAATATCTGTTTGAGCAACGCAACCTGCGCGGAAATATAATTGAGCTGCAACTATTATCTCCGACGCAAAAATATGGTGTTATTCCGCAATCACTTTATGAGGAACTTTCCAGAATGAGTGCAGTCAAGCTCAATGAAAAGGCAGATCTGAGGCTCTTAAAGACGATACATAAAGGTGACTATTGCATCAGTCTGCGCAGTTTTCAGGGAGGATTTGAGTATTCAGAATATGAGGGTGTGGTTTCTCCGGCTTATCAGGTATTTTACCCCACAGTTGATATAGCGGATGGGTATTACAAATATCTTTTCAAAGAGAGCGGATTCATAGAAAAGATGAACTCTTACACTATGACGCTCAGAGATGGGAAAAATATTGCCTTTGCAGATTTCGGGAACACATATATTCCATATCCTTCCGTTAGCGAGCAACAAGACATAGCCGATTATCTCGACGCCAAATGTGCTGAGATAGACGAAATCATCACCCAGAAGCGTGAGCAAATCAGCACCATCGAAGAATACAAAAAATCTCTTATTTTTGAGTATGTCACTGGGAAGAAGGAGGTGCGCTCTGGTGAGGAATCAGTCTAATGAAACTCTTACGGTTGTGCGTTCCCGGAATGTAAACCTTGACAGCGAGTATGTTCAGTGGCTGCATGAAATCAAACAGCGTTTTCGCAATGCGCAGATAAAAGCCGCTGTCAAAGTGAATTCCGAACAGCTTCTTTTTAACTGGCGGCTCGGCCGGGATCTCGTCATCAGACGAGCTGAAGAAAAATGGGGCAAGGGAATCGTTGAACAGGTCAGTCTTGATCTGCAGGCAGAATTTCCCAATGTTAAGGGATTCAGTACCTCGAATCT
>CANPYE010000169.1 GCA_947588005.1 uncultured Lachnospiraceae bacterium
AGTGGTATCCGGGACATATGACGAAAGCGCGGCGGGCCATGAAAGAGGACGTAAAGCTGGTCGATCTGCTGATCGAGGTGCTGGACGCCCGGGTGCCCATCTCCAGCAGGAATCCGGATATAGACAGTCTCGGCGCGGGCAGAGCGCGGCTGATTCTTCTAAATAAGGCGGATCTGGCCGGCGAAGCGGAGAATGCGGCCTGGGAGCGGTATTTTACATCGAAGGGCTATGCGGTCGTAAAGGCTGACGCCAGAAACGGCGCCCAGCTTAAGAAGGTGAATGCGGCGGTGCAGGAGGTATGCCGCGAGAAGCTCGAGCGGGACCGCAGAAGGGGCATCGTCGGAAGACCGGTCCGCGCCATGGTCGTTGGGATTCCCAACGTGGGAAAGTCCACGTTTATCAATTCCTTCGCCGGCAGGGCGTGCGCGAAAACGGGCAATAAGCCGGGGGTCACGAAGGGGAACCAGTGGATCCGTCTGAATAAGACGCTGGAGCTTCTGGATACGCCGGGGCTTCTGTGGCCGAAGTTTGAGGATGAGACCGTGGGACTTCACCTGGCGATGATCGGGTCGATCAACGACCAGATCCTGAATAAAGAGGAACTGGCGATCCGGTTGATCCGGTTTCTGGAAGACAGGTATCCGGGAACGCTTGAAGGGCGGTATGCTTTCCGAAAGGGAGAAAGCGGCCCGAACACGGCGGAATACGGCAGCGAAGATGCCATTTCGGAGACCGCGCAGTCCAGCGTTTTGGAGCCTGCAGCGGATGGGCGAAGCGGGGACGGAGAAAATGAAAATTCCCCGGCGCTTCGCATTCTCCGGCAGATCGCTCTGCGCCGGGGCTGCCTTATAAAAGGCGGCGGGCCGGACTATGGGAAGGCGGCGGAGCTTCTGCTGGATGATTTCCGCAGCGGCAGGCTGGGGCGGATCACGCTGGAGCTGCCGCCGTGCGCATCCTCCGGAGGGAACATGACGTAGGTTGGAAAAGGAGAACAGGACATGAGACAGCTGACGGGAGAGAAGCTGGAGGCGGAGCTTGCGCGTCTTCAGGCTATGCGGCAGTATGAGGAGCAGTATGGCGACTGCAGGCTTATCTGCGGAATCGACGAGGCGGGCCGCGGGCCACTGGCGGGGCCGGTGGTGGCCGGAGCGGCGATACTGCCTGCAGACTGTCAGATTCTTTATCTGAACGATTCCAAGAAGCTGTCGGAGAAGCGGCGGGAGGAACTGTTTGCCGAGATCCGGGAGAAAGCGGTGGCGTACGGCGTGGGAATCGTGTCTGCGGAACGCATCGACGAGATCAATATTCTTCAGGCCACTTATGAAGCCATGCGCCAGGCGATCGGGCATTTGGGTGTGACGCCGCAGATCCTTCTGAACGACGCGGTGACGATCCCGCAGGTCACGGTCCGCCAGGTTCCGATCATCAGGGGAGACGCGAAAAGCGTGTCCATCGCGGCGGCCAGCATTCTGGCGAAGGTGACCAGGGATCATATAATGGTGGAATATGACAGGCTGTATCCGGAATATGGATTTGCGAAGCATAAAGGATACGGCACGGCGGCCCATATCGCGGCGCTTCGCGAATATGGACCGTGTCCGATCCACCGAAGGACATTTATCGGGAATTTCGTGCATGCATAGAGAATGGCGCGAGGGGGATGAAGATGGAAAATAAGCGCGCGACAGGCGGCCGTTACGAGCAGATGGCCGCCGCTTTTTTGCAGGAAAAGGGGTATCAGATCCTGGAGCGGAATTATCGGGACCGCTATGGGGAGATCGACCTGATCGCCAGAGATGGCCGCTATCTGGTCTTTGTGGAGGTCAAATACCGAGCAAGCAGCGCAAACGGCTATCCGGAGGAAGCGGTGGATGCGCGCAAGCAGGCGAGGATCCGCCATGCGGCGTCCTATTATCTGTACAGCCGCCGTTATCCGGAGGATACGCCCTGCCGGTTTGATGTGGTGGCGATTCTGGGCAGGGAAGCGCGGCTGATCGCGGACGCGTTCTGACGGTACAGGTCAGCTGAAAGAGAAGAAGCAAAACAGTAAAAATGATAATTATGAGGGAATTTTCAGGCATGGAGGGAAAACGGATGGAAAGAACGATCCCATTTTTATATAAAGCAGGAAGGAATGTCCCGCAGGTCAGATGGCAGGAGGATCAGACCATGCCGTATCTGGCCTTTCCGCTTCTGGAGAGGACCGGGCTGGCGGCCCATGCCTTTTCCACGCGGCTTGGCGGCGTAAGCGAGGGAAAATTCGCGTCGGCGAACTTCTCCGTAACCCGCGGGGATGAACCGGAACGCGTGGCGGAGAATTTCCGGCGGATGGCCGCGGCGCTGGGCGTCGATCCCAAACGCTTTGTGCTGTCCTTTCAGACCCACACGACGAATGTGCGGAAGGTGACGGAAGAAGACGCCGGGAAAGGCGTTACGAAAGACCGGGATTACCGGGATGTGGACGGCCTGATCACGGACGTGCCGGGGATTACGCTGGTCACTTTTTATGCGGACTGCGTGCCTTTGTATTTTCTGGATCCGGTCCATAAGGCGATCGGACTGAGCCATTCCGGGTGGAGAGGCACGGTCATGCGCATGGGCCAGGCAACGCTTCAGGCTATGGAGCGGGAATACGGAACGGATCCCGCGGATGTGCTCTGCTGCATCGGCCCGAGTATCTGTCAGGACTGCTTTGAGGTGGGGCCGGAAGTGATCGAAGAATTTTGCGGGACGTTTGACGAAAAATACTGGCCGGAGCTCTATTACGGAAAAGAAAACGGCAAATATCAGCTCGATCTGTGGCGCGCCAACGAGATTATCCTTTTCGAGGCCGGGGTAAAGAAAGAGAACTTCCAGACTACGGGCATCTGTACCAGATGCAACCCGGATCATCTGTTCTCGCACCGGTATCATGGGAAGGAGAGAGGGAATCTGGCGGCGTTTCTTTGTCTGAAATAATTTCCAAAATGAGAATAAAATGAAATGTTTATAAAACTTTGCCCGGGGTCATTGACGCAGTCGGTATCCGGGCTTATAATTCGTTCAGAATAGAACGTTCTGTTTAGAACGATTTTAAAAAGTCAACGCGCAGGGAAAGACGCCGGTGTAAGGGGCCCTGCGCCGGATTTCTGGAGGTGATCATATGAATATCCCAATGCGTCTGTGGGATCTGCAGCAGCCGCTGCGTTCTCTTTATACCCTTTGCGTAGAGCCGGTATGCCGTGATTACGGCGTGACCAGGACGGAACTGGATATTCTGCTGTTTCTGGACGGCAACCCGGATCATGATACCGCCGCGGAGATCGCGGATCAGCGGTGCCTGGCCAAATCCCATGTGTCTACGTCGATTCAGTCTCTGGAGAGGAACGGATATCTTACCCGGCTGGCGGGGCGGGCAGACCGCCGGCTGATCCATCTGAGGCTGTCGGAGAAGGCTGCACGGGTCGTAAGAGCCGGCAAAGACGCGAGGGATGTTTTCCTGGGAATTATTACCGCGGGGCTGGATGAAGAGGAGCGGGCGCGGCTCCATGCCTATATCGAGAAGATGGAAGAAAACATTTTCTCCTATCTGGCAGTCAGCGGAAGATAGCGGGAAACATAAAAAGGAGAGCGAGTCATATGGAAAGTAAGCAAAAGGGCGGAGTGAGACCGTCTCCGATGGAGCAGCTTGCCGCCTTTATTGTGGATAAACGCAAGGCATTTTATCTGCTGTACATAGGCCTTGCCATTTTCTGCGCGTTCGCGAACGGCTGGGTTACGGTCAATGACGACCTGACCAGCTATCTTCCGGCGGAGACGGAGACCCGCCGGGGCTTAACGGCGATGGAGGAAGAATTTGTCACCTTCGGCACCAACCGGATCATGGTCGACAATATTTCCTACGCGAAGGCGGAGGAGCTGGCCGGTCGGCTTGAGCAGGCGGACGGCGTCAAATCTGTGGAATTTGATAACACAGAGGATCATTATAAGACCGGCGCGGCCTTATTTTCCATTACCTATGACGGTACGGCCGAGGATCCGGTCAGTTTAAGCGCCCTGGAAGAAGTAAAAAAAATCCTGGAAGGCTATGACGTTTATATCACCGGAGACACCGGCGATTCCGCTTCGGCCAGCCTGGACGCGGAAATGCAGGTAGTCATGCTGGTGGCGGTGGTCATTATTCTTCTGGTGCTTCTGTTCACATCCCAGACCTACGCGGAGATTCCGGTGCTTTTGATGACCTTCGGTCTGGCGGCTCTTTTGAATATGGGAACGAATTTCCTGCTTGGCGAGATCTCCTTTGTCTCCGATTCCGTAGCGGTGGTTCTTCAGCTGGCGCTGGCCATTGACTACGCCATTATTCTGTGCCACCGGTATACGGAGGAGAGAACGCATCTGGAAGCCAGGGAAGCGGTCGTCATTGCCTTAAGCAAGGCGATTCCGGAGATCTCAGGCAGTTCTCTTACGACGTTGTCCGGTCTGGGAGCCATGTGTTTCATGAAGTTCGGAATCGGCAAAGACCTGGGCTTCGTGCTGATGAAGGCCATTGTCCTGAGCCTTCTGTCCGTATTTACATTCATGCCGGGGCTGCTGATGAGCTTCAGCCGCCTGATCGACCGGACCCATCACCGCAGCTTCGTCCCCCGGATCACGCTCTGGGGAAAGCTTGTGGTAAAACTCCGGTTTATACTGCCGCCGGTTTTCGTGCTTGCGCTCATCGGCGGGTTCTTCCTTTCTAACCGGTGTCCCTATGCCTATACCCAGAACGGTCTGTCAACCTTTACGAAGAATGAGAGCCAGATCGCCCAGGAAAAGGTGGATGAAACCTTTGGCGCCCAGAACACGCTGGCAATTCTTGTGAAGGCCGGGGATTACGAGAAGGAAGGCCGTCTTCTTAAAGATCTGGCCGCTATGCCCGAGGTGGAGTCGGTCCTGGGCCTAGCAAATGTAGAAGCGAAAGACGGCTACGTCCTTACCGACCGTCTGACGCCAAGGCAGTTTGCGGAGCTTGCGGATCTGGACATCGAGGTCGCAAGGCTTTTGTATTCCGCATACGCGGTCGATCAGGAGACCTACGGCCAGCTGGTGTCGGGCGTGGACGGTTACAGCGTCCCGCTGTTAGATATGTTTCTTTTCGTTCACGACCAGATGGACGAAGGGTACGTCACGCTGGATGATGAGATGACGGATGAGATCAACGATCTGTACGGCCAGCTTATTGACGCCCAGCTTCAGCTGAAAGGCACGAATTACAGCCGCCTGGTTCTTCAGCTGTCGCTGCCGGAAGAAAGCGATGAGACCTTCGCCTTCCTGGATACCCTCCATAAGACGGCCGCCCGGTATTACGACGATTATCTTCTGGTGGGAAATTCCACCAGCTGCATGGATC
>CANPYE010000170.1 GCA_947588005.1 uncultured Lachnospiraceae bacterium
ATTAGCTTCAATTTCCCTGTTCCGCTGAACGGTCAGGAAGTGACCGAACTTCCCTTGGAAAATGAGACAACTATTGAAAGATTCCCTAACCTATGGTATGATACGAGTGGGAACAATCATGTCACTGCAAGGTGTTGGCCTTCGGAATGTTCATTCTCGCATTACTGACCCTTATCGTTTTGATAAGCCAGTAGCGTTTTTCATATAGAAAAACCACCCTTGTAGACTTTGGACGAATCAAGGGTGGAATTTCTACTTAATTATTCGGCCAACCTCTTGTAGAGGTGGTTGTTCCTATTTCTATTATATGCTCCTATCTGATTATTTTCAATAGTTTTTTACAGAAATTGTTTCCCCATTAGTCGCATCCTTACACTGGCACTGACCGTTCTGTCCTCCGCAGGCAGATCTGTACGCCTACATAATCGCAGAACAGAAACGGCAGCACAAAACCTCCGTACATCAGCGCTGCACCGGTAAAACGCCGTTTTTCTGTATTACCAGAAATACCTCGCAGCACAGGACTCCCGAATACCTCTGTCCGCACCGTTTCATAAATACCATCCGATTCAAGTCCCTTAAGCTTTAAGCACAGCGGCCCCAGATTCGGTCTGGGTCTGACTGTCACCACACTGACAAGCACCTCGTCCTGATCCGATGATACCATCTGCCAGGCGGTATAATATCCATTGTCCTGCCAGTGTCCCAACCGATAATAATCGCCGTTCTGAATCAGATCGTAGTATTCGTCAAAACGTGTGATTTGCACGCGGATCTGTTCTTTTTCTTCCTCTGAAAGTTTTCCCGGGTCCAGCTCATACCCGAATGTTCCGGCCATGGCTACGACGCCGCGTACTCCAAGAGGCGTGCTGCGGCCGGTCTGATGATTCGGAACAGCGGAGACATGAGCGCCCACGGCGGACACCGGATAGCCAAAGGACGTGCCGTACTGGATCGTCAGCCGCTCGATGGCGTCGCTATCGTCGCTGCACCAGATCTGGGGACAATATGCCAGCATGGCGGCGTCGAAGCGGCCGCCTCCGCCGGAACATCCCTCGATCAGCACATCCGGAAATTCCGAAGTCAGCCGTTCCAGCAGATCGTAAAGCCCCAGCACATAACGGTGAAGCACCTCGCCCTGACGGTCCGACGGCAGAAGGCGGCTGTAGACGTCGGCCAGATTGCGGTTCATGTCCCACTTGATATATTCGATATGATAGCTTCGCAGAAGACCTGCCAGCGTTTCATAGAGCCAGTCTACCACATCCTTGCGGGACAGATCCAGTACCAGCTGGTTCCGCGATACGGCCGGTTTCCGGCCGGGAACCGTCAGCACCCAGTCCGGATGAGACCGGTAGAGATCGGAATCCTCATTCACCATTTCCGGCTCCACCCAGATCCCGAATTTCATGCCCATCTCGTTGATCGCGCCGATCAGCGGCGCCAGGCCGCCGGGAAGCTTGGACTCGTTCACGTACCAATCCCCGAGACCTGCGTTATCGTCGTTGCGTTTTCCGAACCATCCGTCGTCCAGCACCAGCATTTCCACGCCCAACTCACGGGCCTGGCGGGCGATCGAGAGGATCTTTTCCGTATTGAAACGGAAATAGGTCGCCTCCCAGTTATTGATAAGGATCGGCCGGCGCACCGTGCCGAATTTGCTGCGGATCATATTCCCGCGAAGGAACCGGTGATACGTCTGGGACAGATGCGTAAGTCCATTATCTGTAAAGGTCAGGAGCACTTCCGGCGTATCGAAGCTCTCGCCCGGCTCCAGCTTCCAGGAAAACAGATCGTCATTCATGCCCATGACGGCCCGGACCGAGCCCTGCTGATCCACCTCCACATCCGTCCTGTGGCTGCCGGAGTAAGCCAGCATCATGCCGTAGCAGCCGCCGAAATCCTCTGTGGCGTTGCTTTCACAGAGAATGACAAATGGATTCTGTTGGTGGCTGGAAGATCCTCTCCGGGACAGAACGCTCTGAACGCCGGTTATGAGATGCGCCCGTTCAAGCTGGCGTTCCATCACATGCCGTCCGTGGAAATGGATCATGTCCCAGTTTCCCGAGGGCAGGTCCAGACACATGGACGCCGCTTTTTTCAGTTCCAATGTATCGGTTCCCCGGTTGATGAGCCGCGCCGCGCGGGTGATCACATCCTGCCCGGCAAAGACCCCGTAAAGCAGTTCTGCCTCCAGGCCGCTGGCCGCGTCTGTCAGCGTGACCTTCAGCGTCTCGCACTCTCCGCCGCGGTCGAAAGCTGACGGCATCATTACCCTTCATGCGGTCTATATAGGACATACCAATTTGCCTTGTTCTGGCTCTTAGGTCGATACATCGTTGTTAGGCCGCTAAACAGCGCTTTGAGTGATGCGACATCTGTATCGACTGATACAACCGTTACGTTGTCGGCTTCATCTGGCTTATTTTCAACGGATCGTACCATGCAAGTGGCAAAAATTGGTAAATTAAGGATAGGCTCACTATCGATAAATAGCACCACGCAACACGAAGCTGGCGGATCAAATGTTGTTGGAGTATTAAATGAAGGTGACAGACCGTATCGCACATTTTATGGTCTCCTATGCAGGTCTGATGGAAATACTAACAATCTCTATTATTTTTAAAAACATGTTTATATATATATAATAGGGCGGCATTCCAGCGGCCTTGTGTCTCCTTGGTCATATCCTGGATATTATGAGATTTAATAAATTCATCAAGATATACTTCTATATCATTTTCATAAACTTCTGAATCATCTCCATAAGTATCCACAATATGCCTGTTTTGTGATTTCCCGATTGATTGCCCTTTGATTTACTTGTGATTTCCCAAATCGAAACCGACAAAAAGCCGCCCCGGATGCCCTAGAAGCGGCTTCTAAGTCTGGCCTGATCTGGCTTAGGCCACCATAGAATAATCAATTACGGCAATTTCCTGCATTGTCTTTTTGACAGCGTTAACCAGATCTTCAAGCTGTTTCATTACTTCATCTGAAATTTCAGTTTCTCCGCACTGTACACACTCCATACAAGGTACATTTTTAATAACAATAACACTATTTCCATACTGGACAGAAAAAAGGGTTTTTCCGGGTCGCATATCCCCCTTGCAGTAAAAACACATGATTTCAATTCCTCCTTCTGGTTTTCATATCGCTTTCGAATTTTTCCGAATCTGGATAATAAGCCGTTACTATATGCACATAGTCATTTATTCCAGCAACTACATGAATTATTCTATTATTGACTGTATACCCAAAAACCAAGCAAGCCGGCCCTATCCAGAAATCCGGGTATTCTTCTATAATTTCGCCGCACATAATACAATTTATTACATCTTCGCGGCGGATGCCCCTTTGCAGGATCCGGGCGGCAGCATGTCCAGACCATTTTATTTTTCCCTGCCTGCAAAGGTCTTTAAATGCTTCCAAGTTCAATTATTTAGTTCTCCCTTCCTCCGGCTCTGCTCCGGCGTTCTGGAGACCTTCTAGGCTCTTCCACAGGTCATCTAAATTATTAAACGCCTGGCCGGTTCCGTTGGCTTTCATTTCGTCTATCTCCCGGAATGCTGCCAGCGTCTCCGCGTTCGGGATCTCGTCCGGGGTCAACTTAGTTTCTTCCGTCATGTTTTCGGTCTCCTTTCCCCGCTTGCCCGGTTATTACCAGATGCGGCGGTGGCTTTATCTGGTATTATGCAACTTTTGAATAATCAATAATAGCGACCTCTTGCATCATCTTTTTAGCGGCTTCTGCGATCTCTTCCAGGCGCTGCACAACATCGGCAGTATAAATTATTTCGTTGCACTCCGTACACTTGAAACACGGCACATTGCGCACGACTAAAACGCCGATTCCTAACTCCGTTACACTTGTAGTATATCCTTTTTCGGCAACTGCTCCGCATTCAACACATTTCATCATTAACGCCCCTTTCTGGTCTTATAATCCGGCTCCCATTGTTCACTATTGGGATGGTATGCAGTAATTAAATATATATACTCTTCATCGTGACTAATAACAACATGTATACATTTTTCGCCGTCCGGCTTTCCCAGAATCAAACAGCTTGGAATCGGCTTGTCATCTTCATATTGCTTTATGATCTCGCCAGATGCTATGCATTTGATAACGTCCGTAACGGTTATATTACGCTCTGTAAGGCGTATTCTGGCATGTTCTGTTATTGCTATGCTTTCCGGCCTATTTAGGCTCTGTATGGCTTGTAAATCAATCATTTTTCGCCCTCTGTTTACTCGTCCGGCTCTACTGTTTCGGCGCTCTGGAGACCTTCCAGGCGGTCCGACTGATAATATTTTTCTTGCCTTATCCTGCAACATCTGTTATATTTGTTTTGATGGGGAGCGGTGGCAAGCCCGCCCTCCCTATCGTTTCCCGGTTTTATGCTATTGCTTCAATTCTCTGCTTCAGCCGCCTTACTTCATTTTCATTATCAACCTTCAATGCTTCATCGAGTTTACGGCTAAGATCAAGATGACCCTCGGCGATTAGCCGGATGTTTCTGTTCGTCTCGTTCTCAATCGTCAATTGGATTTCTTTTATATCCGCTTTCAGTTTCTGGATCTCGTCCAGTATTAACTTAGTTTCTTCCGTCATGCTTTCCGCTCCTTTCCCCGCTTGCCCGGTTATTACCAGATCAGGCGCTGGCCTCATCTGATAATATTATTGCATCACTTTTATTTGTAATGTCAAGCTATTTCACGATTTTATTTTGTTTCTTTCTTCTGCATCTTCTGGAGTTTCCACATATTCCAAAATATCTTTAGGCTGTAGCTCCAGGATCGCGCATACTGTGTTAATTGTTTTTAATGTTATCCCGGTGGCGTTTTCCTCTGCTAGTTTTTTTAGCGTGTCTTGGCCTATAACCTTGGTTTTTTTGGCCTTATACATATTTACACCGGCCCGCGTGAGCGCGTCTGAAACATTGATCTTATATTTAAGCATTTCCCCCGCCTCCTCTCTATAATCCACTATATATCATACACTGGAAAAAGTCAATAAAAATGTTACTAAAAAAAGTTACAAAATATATTGACAGTCACCAAAAAAAGTGATACATTAAAGACAGTTAAAGAAAAGCACCGCAACAAAAGCAAGTAAACACTTCCGGCGAGCCTGGCGCCGTCGGGGATGCTGAAAACCAGACAGCGGAACAGATCAATAAAATAATAAAAAGATGGAGGATAAAAGGAAATGACAAGAAGGAAGAAATGGCTAACAAACTCAAACTTCCCACACCATTTGGTGTGATGCACATTGAAAAATCAATACTTTAACCGATAAAAATGGCATAAATCC
>CANPYE010000171.1 GCA_947588005.1 uncultured Lachnospiraceae bacterium
ATCCACACCGTCGGTCCTATCGTGCAGCACAGGCTGACAAAGCAGAATGAAGATGATCTCGCATCATGCTATCGGTCTGTTCTTAAATTGGCTGATGAGAATGGATTATCGAGTGCTGCATTTTGCTGTATATCCACGGGAGTATTTATGTTCCCGAATGAAAGGGCAGCGGAAATTGCCGTGAGAACGGTTAAGGATTATCTGGATGAAACGGGAAGCGGAATCAAGATTGTTTTCAATGTGTTTAAGGATATTGACTATCTGTTTTATAAAAATCTTTTGAAGTAAATTACATCATAAGAAAACGGAAGAAAGGGTATAAACCGGATCGAAATGTTCCGAAATGTTATTTATTTCCACGGGCGAATTCCATTTCCCGAACCGACCGGCCGCAGGGATCGCGGTGCGGACGGTTCGGGAGTACAGAGGCGATACGGAGGTGATTTTCAATGGATTCAAAGATATCGATTACGAAATCTGCCGGGAGTTACTCGGATAATATTAAGAAGCTTCGCGGGGCGCTCAGTGCGGCGGACGCCGTGGTCGTCGGCGCGGGCGCAGGTCTGTCCACGTCCGCGGGATTTGTATATACCGGGGAGCGGTTCGAGAAATATTTCTCCGATTTCGCGGCGCGGTACGGGTTCCGTGATATGTATTCCGGCGGCTTCTATCCGTTTCCGAGTCAGGAAGAATTCTGGGCGTACTGGAGCCGCTATATTTTTATTAACCGTTATCAGGACGCGCCGAAGCCAGTTTATGAGGAACTGTTCGCGCTCCTGAAAGAGAAGGATTATTTCGTTATCACCACTAACGTGGATCACTGCTTCCAGAAAGCGGGCTTCGATAAGCAGCGGCTTTTCTATACCCAGGGCGACTACGGCCTGTTCCAGTGTTCCGGGCCGTGCCGTCAGGAGACCTATGACAATGAAAGCGTGGTCCGGCAGATGATGGAGCGTCAGGAGAATATGCGGATTCCGTCGGAACTGGTTCCGGTCTGCCCGCACTGCGGCAGGCCGATGACGATGAATCTCCGCGCAGACGACAAATTCGTGGAGGACGACGGCTGGCATGCGGCCGCGGCGCGGTATGAGGAATTTCTCCGTACGCGGCAGGACAGGCGGAGGATTCTGTTCCTAGAGCTGGGCGTGGGCTACAACACCCCGGTGATTATCAAGTATCCGTTCTGGCAGATGACGGCGGCGAATCCGCAGGCGATGTATGCGTGCGTGAATTACGGGGAGGCGGTCTGCCCAGAGGAAATCGCGGACAGAAGTATTGTAGTCAATGCGGATATCGGGAGGGTTATAAATGAACTGGCTGACGAATCGGACAATCCCGTACCAATCGCTGCCCAGGACGCTGAAAACAGCGCGCGGTAAATACAATACTCCGGTCATCATCAGATAAAACAGAAAGGCGGTTTGTAACGATGCAGATGAACCTCAGGGAATTTACAGAAGCGGTGGATCAGGAAACAAAAGAAATGAGCAGCGAAGAATTGTGGCTTCTGGTTCACAGTCTTGCGCGCAAGGTGCCGGAGGACGCGAGAGAAGAATTTCTGGATCTGGTCAGAGGCGCGCGGAAAAAAGAAACGTGGGACGGTGAGAATACATATGATACCGCCGCCGTGGCAAGAGAGATGGACAGAAAAGATATCAATGCGGCGATCGGCCGTCTGGAAGACCAGTTTCATGAGATCGAGAAAGGTACTCTTGCGCTCCGGGCGGAAGGATATGAGGACTATTCGTCAGGATACTGGGATCCGGACTGGGTTTATGAATACGAGGATCCGGAAGGGATCGGAGCAATATTTGAACAGGCGGACAACCTGATACAGCATTGTGTGAACGACGGGTTTTATGAGGAAGCGGTAAAGCTCTTCGACCTTGCAGTGGGGACGGAAGTGTATGCCGATGACGACAGCGGCGACGGGATATTTCTCAGCCTCGGGGATCTGGCGGATGAGCATATAGTGTCTGTGGACTGTAAGAGGCTCATAGAGAACGGACTTTATGCGGTATATCAGAATACGGAACCTGATCAGAGAGCGCAGGAAATGTATGCTTATCTGACCAGTGATTTGTTAAGAGGCACACGCCTGGAGGATGTCCTGCGCGTCGGACGGGAAGAACTGGAAGGGCAGGAAATGTTCTGGAGATCCTGGATCCGGCTGCTGACAGATAAACCCGGGGATACAGCGGGAAAATATCTGGAGGAGGCAGTCTTATTTCAGTGTACAGAGAAGGAAATGATCGAAGCGGCGCATAAAGCGGCGCCCATCCATCCCGGACTGTACCTGGCTGTCGTAAAGAAACTTGCGGGAAATAACGCAGCCTGCGCGCTGGATACCGGAAGAACCGCTCTGAAAGAGATCGATGGAAAGTACAGAATACGTGGGAGCGTAGCACTGGCGACGGCGGAGGCGGCGCTGAAAACAGGAGAAAGGAAGCTGGCTGAGCGATGCTGGCTGGAGGCCTTCCGGTCGGACACCACCGCGGTGAATTATCTTCGGATCGCGGCGGAGTGCGGGGACCCCGGAGAGTACCGGAAGGAGCTGACGCAGGCGATAGACAGCTGCAAACCGGATTTCGGCGATGATGATCGTGAGTACAGCGATTATGAAAACCGGTATGAATCTTATCAGGAGACAGAAACGAACTCCATGCATGAAAAAGAACGGTTTCTTCTGTGCTTCCTGAACGGAGATTTTGACGCGGCAATGGAAAAATGCGCGAAAGTGAAGGAAGGACTGGGGTGGACGGACCATGTGATCAAGTGTGGGCTTCCGCTGTTTCTTCTTCTGCTTCTTAAAAACGATACGCCGGCAGCCGGATGCAGAGAACAGATAAGGGCGGCGGCTTATGAAATGAGATTTCAGAAGAAGGATTATGAGACAGGGCTTTGCAAAGAGCCCGGATCACAGGAAAAGTCTGCCGGGGAAGAGAATGCGGATGCTTTTGAGAAGGCTTTTTCGAAATGGAAGGCGCGCCAGGTCATCTCAGCGGAACAGGAAGAAAAGTATCTTGTTCAGCTGGAGCGCCTGATCCATATGAGAGTGAAGGCGATCGTATCCGGACAGCACCGGAACCATTATAACAACGTCGCGGCGCTGGCCGCCGCATTGGGGGAAGTGAAGGAATCGAGAGGGGAATTATTTGCGAAGGACAGGATCCTGCTGAACTACAGGGAGGAGTTCCCCAGACATTCTTCTTTCCATGCGCAGCTGCGGGCGTATGGGATGCCGGATACAAGGAAGAGATAAAACGGCGGAGAAGAGCGTCTGCGGATCATTATGCGGCCGGCGTGGTGCGTCGTGCCCGGACAGGTATTCTGACGCGGTCTGCGGCGGCGCCGGAATCCGCTTAGCGTCCTTGACATTTACCGGCAGAATTACTATAATTGACCACAGAGAATGATCCGGAAACGCAGGCCGCTGCCGATGTACCCTGTGACCTTACGTGAATGGAGAAAGATGAGGTTAAGGTTATGAGGATACGGATAACGGCGGACAGCACCTGCGACCTGACGCCGGAGTTGGTTCAAAAGTATGGAATTACGATCACGCCCCTGACGGTGAACTGCGCGGGGACGAGCTATAAGGACGGCGTGGACATTTCCCCGGATGAGCTCTATGAGAAGATCAGCGCCAGCGGGCAGCTTGGCTCCACCGCGGCGGTGAACGTGCAGGAATATCTGGATGCGTTCGGGAAGCTTCTTGAGGAATGCGACGCGATCGTGCATTTTACGATCAGCGCGGAGATGTCTTCCTGCTATCAGAACGCGTGCCTGGCGGCGGAAGAGCTGGGGAACGTCTATGTGGTGGACAGCCGGAATCTGTCGACCGGCATCGCCCATCTGGTGCTGGACGCCTGCGATATGGCGGCGGCCGGCGTGGACGCGGCGGAGATCAAAAAGACGCTTGACGCCCGGAAGGAGAAGCTGGATGTCAGCTTTCTTGTGAGTACGCTGGAGTATCTGCGGAAGGGCGGGCGCTGTACGGCGCTGGCCGCGCTGGGAGCCAATCTTTTAAAGCTTCATCCGTGTATCTATGTGAAGGACGGCGTTATGGGCGTGGGCCGGAAGTACCGCGGCGCCATGGGACGCTGCCTGACCGCGTACGTGAAGGATCAGCTGGGAGATGTTTCCACGGTGGACACCAGAAGGATATTCATCACGGATTCTGGTATTGACCAGGAAATTCGGGACACGGTGGAGAAGACCGTGCGGGAGCTGGCGCCGTTTGAAGAAGTGATTCATACCCGGGCCGGCTGTACGGTGTCCTGTCATTGCGGGCCGGGAACGTTGGGGATCCTGTTCTACCGGCGCGGAAGCCGTTAGGGCAGAATTGGAATCTCGTTCTGCCGGCACAGAAGCGGATTGGGGCGCGGAAGCCGTTAGGGCAGAAAAAATCTCAGTGGCAGCATGGTGTGCATAAAGCATCCAAAATAAAATTGCGGGTCGGGAATGAAAACCCGCCTGCGGGAGTTTATCTTCAGAAAGGAGATCGAAACGATGAAGATTTACGTGAACGCGAAGGCAGGCTTTGACGGCAACGGAAGCGAGGAAAGGCCCTACCGCCGGATCAGCGAGGCGGCGAAGACGGCGCAGCCGGGCGACGAGGTGCTGGTGGCGCCAGGCGTCTACCGGGAGTATGTGGATCCGCAGAACGCGGGACGCGAGGACGCGCGGATCGTATACCGGAGCGTGGAGCCGCTGGCGGCGGTGATCACCGGCGCGGAGGAGCTGACCGGATGGAAGAAGTATGCGGGCACCACCTGGACGGCCAGCGTGGACAATTCAGTATTCGGCGCATATAATCCTTACACGACCTACGTCTACGGCGACTGGTATTTCGCGGGACGCAGCCGACACACGGGCGCTGTTTATCTGAACGATCAGGCGCTCTATGAGGCGCAGTCGCTGGAAGAATGCCTGGCCGGCGAGGTCTATCCGTGTTCCTGGAACCCGGAGGCGTCCCGATACAAATGGTTCGCCGTGCAGCAGGACGGCCGGACTGTATTTTACGCCAATTTCCAGGATGCGGATCCGAATAAGGAGAAGGTGGAGATCAATGTCCGCCGGGAGTGCTTCATGCCGTCGAAGACCGGCGTCGGCTATATCACGGTCAGCGGCTTTACGGTGACAAAGGCGGCCACTACCTGGGCGCCGCCGGCAGCCTATCAGGACTGCATGATCGGGCCGCACTGGTCCAAGGGCTGGATCATCGAGGACTGCGACATTTCCAACAGCAAATGCGCCGGCATCGGTCTGGGCAAATATTTAGATCCGGACAACGACCATTATTTTACATACA
>CANPYE010000172.1 GCA_947588005.1 uncultured Lachnospiraceae bacterium
CCAGGGTGATCTTGTCGTTGCCCTCGCCGTACCAGCGCCAGCCCATCTGCATTGGCATAATGTGTACCTCCTTCTTATCTTTTCTATCTTATTCCGCTGTATGCACGTCCCATCTCTTTCGAGCCGCGCACCACCCCTGCCTCCGGCCTGATATTGCCGGACATTATTCCTTCAGATACTGAAAATATCCCCTGCGGAAAAGGGTTATCCGGCGGCCCGGGCAGAAGCAGACAGCCGTATATTTTCATTTATACCCCCGAATACGCGGAGAATCCGCCGTCCACCGGGATCACGACGCCGTTGACGAAGCCGGCGGCCTCATTGTTCAGCAGATACAGAAGCGTGCCGTTTAATTCCTCCGCCTCGCCGAACCGTCCCATCGGCGTAGCCGCCAGGATCTTCTTCGTCCTTGCGGTCGGCGTACCGTCCTCATTGAACAGCAGGGCGCGGTTCTGGTTCGTCACAAAGAACCCGGGAGCCATAGCGTTCACACGAATGCCGACCTTGGAGAAATGCACCGCCAGCCACTGGGTGAAATTGCTGACCGCCGCCTTGGCGCCGCTGTAAGCCGGGATCTTGGTCAGGGGCGTGAACGCGTTCATGGACGACACGTTCAGGATATTGCAGCCCTCGCGCCCGATCATGTCTTTGGCGAAGACCTGGGTCGGAAGCAGGGTGCCGATGAAGTTCAGGTTGAACACGAACTGAACGCCGCTCTGGTCCAGGTCGAAGAAGGACACGGTGTCCGCTTCGATGTCGCCAAGCTCAAAATACTCCTTCTGGGTCTGCGCCCTGGGGTTGTTGCCGCCGGCTCCGTTGACCAGGATATCGCAGGGTCCCAGCTCCGCGAGAACCTTCTCGTGGGTCTCCTCCAGGCTCGGCTTCTCCAGCACATTCGTCTTGTAAGCTTTCGCCACATGACCGGCCGCCACGATGCCGTCGGCTACCTTCTTCGCCGCTTCTTCATTCAGATCCAGCACCGCCACCTTTGCGCCGGCCTCCGCCAGCGTCGCCGCGAACATTCCGCACAGGACGCCGCCTGCCCCCGTCACGACCGCCACCTTGCCGGTCAGATCCGTTCCAAATGATAAACTCATGATGTTGTCCTCCTTTTCATATTTCATCCGCATCCGACGGACACGGAATCCTGCTCTTATTTTTGCCTCTCCGCTGTCCGCAGACCAATCCTGCGGACCCGGAACACTCCGCTGCAATACGGCACGCTGCGGGCGGAGTCTGCTTCGGCCCTATCCGCCGCCGTAATCTCACAGCACGATAAACGCGCAGCTGAGCGGCTCCAGCTCCACCTTCCCGGCGGCGATCTTCTCCCCGCCGAGATCTGGAAGCGACCCGTCCGCCTGAAGCGTCAACGGCCTGCCGTTCAGCGTCATGACCGAGGCGCGCTTATTGCCGCCTTCACCGGCCAGCACGTAGAGCTCCGCTTCCTTCGGCACTTCCACCGCGGTCTTCTCATCCGGACTGTTATTGATGACCAGATACACCGCGCCTTCCTTCCCGTCCTTACGGCTCTGGGCATAGACATGAGCGCCCATGCGCACCGGCTCTCCGGCATCGTAGACGGTGGTTCCCATCAGACGCGTCCACAGAAGCACCGCGAAATAATTCGGCCTCGGATCATGGGTCACGCGGTCCAGATAAGCGTAATCGGACGCCGCCAGCGTGTTGTGGTAAATAATCCCCGCGGTCTCCCGGCTGAAGCCGCCGGCCTCATTCAGGGTACGGATCACATCCAGATAGGTGGACGCCCAGGTATCCCCGCCGCCGCCCGCGTCGCCGGACTCGGTCACCCACATCTCGCCGCCGGGGCAGTACCGATCACGGAGCGGCCCGTACGCTTTGGCGCTGTTGATCGCCACGGCCAGATAATCCTCGGTGTGGGCTTCCTCCGCCAGCCAGTGCATCTGCGGCATCACGCCGCCCAGGCGCTCGGACACGCCGTTGTAATAATGATAGCTGAAGACATCCAGATGGCAGGGATCCTCGCCCATCAGCGCCTTCGTATCACAACTCCCGCCTACCAGCACCTCTACGCCGCCTCCGGCGCCTTTCTCAGACGGCCGTCCCATGCCGGCATCAGAGCCTACGGAACAGGGGCCGATATACAGGCAGTCCGGATAATTCTCCTTCAGCCACTTCTCAAAGATCTTCTGATCGCGGGCATGATCCGCGGCGGTGTACCCCTTCGGGAACCCGGTCTCCGCCAGCATATTGGGCTCATTCACGAACTCGGAGCCGGAAATCGGTACGCCGTAATCGGCGCTGAACTTGAACAGCTTCTCCGCTTCCACCGGAGTCCACGCCGGAACCGGAGCTTCGTCCACGCCGTACACGCCGGGGCAGGCGGACACGGAGACCATCAGCTTCGCGCCCACAGCCTTCACGAAATCCAGAACGCCCACCCACTGGCTGCGGGTCAGGGTGTTCAGATATCCCTCCGGCACCTTCCCGCCCATGCTGTCGTCCAGATCGTAATAGGTCTTCGTCGCCCAGGTGCCGGACACGCGCACCCATACGGGGCCGAACTCCTTCGCCAGACGGCGAAGCTTCTCATCGTAGAGATTGATGGGCGGATAGATCTGCATCAGATCCTTGTACGCCGCCGTCAGTCCGCCGCTCATGTCCACATTGAACTCCTCCGTACCGGCGATCTGTCCGGGCGTGTAGGCCTTCCAGAACGTTCCGCCGGTAACCTCCGCGAATTCAATGTTGTAGGACATCATCGCCGGGTTCTGCTCGTGCAGGGCTTTCAGCGTCTCCGGTGACAATTTCACAAATTCTGCCATAAAGTTTTCTCCTTTCATCTCAATTCATCAATTTACCGGGAATCCAGCATACACTTCATGCGATTATGTTCGTATTATACAAGATCTGTTCTCGTTTTGTTAGTATACAATTTAACTCTTTTCGCACAAAATTGAAAAATTTTACCGATTAAGAGCAACGCGGCTGTTTCATGAAGGCTTGAATCTTTTCTCCATCGGCATAGCCTTTGGCATAAAGCCGTTTCATATCAGCCGGGTCGCGGGACAGCGTACTGACGCCGCAGGTATCATCCGGCGCGACGATCAGCACTTTCCCTTGCCTTGCAGATTGCTGAGCGTACCATAAAGATAGTCCATATCAACAAAGGACCGTTTCATAATAAAGTTTCTTACACTCGCATACTGCCATCTGGGGCCGTATTCCGTATAAAAAATAAAATTGCGCCCCCTCTGGCCGGCGATAAAGGAGGCAAGGTTCGCGCTCCCCGCCGATACGCCGATCCCAAGGTCAAATCGAATATTCGGATCCAGACGGTAGTCCAGCACTCCGCAGGCATAAATTCCCCTAAAGCCGCCTCCTACATCTATAGTGCCGTTTTTCACAGCACGCCGCCTCTCTTCTGAGTGCCCAATTTTCAGCGCCTGGAGTCCCCGCAGTTCAATACTCCAGACTATCCATATTTAAAAGAAAATACTTCATCCCCATAATCACAAAACCCTCGTCATTTCTCCATGGTTTTCCAGTCCCATTGACAATGACGATTTTCTTAAAGGAATCCGGGATACTACGCAGTGAGTTTAGTTCCTGGGTCTGTTTCGCTTCTGAATTTATGTCATACGCAACCTGAATATAGTATCTCCTGCTCCCCTGATTTACCACGAAGTCTACCTCCAGCTGCTTACGGACACGCCGGTCTTCCTTGTCCTTATCAAAGACTTCCATAACGCCCACATCGACATGATAGCCCCGGATCAGCAGCTCGTTATAAACGATATTCTCCATAATATGGGTCGGCTCCTGCTGGTGAAAATTCAGTCTGGAATTTCTGAGTCCCAGATCCGTGAAGTAGTATTTCAGATTGGCGCCAATATATTTTCTGCCCTTAATGTCATAGCGGCACGCCTTCGAGATCAGGAACGCTTCCGCCAGGTAATCAATGTGGTTCGAGATTGTTTTATTGGTATAGCGCATCTGCCGTTCACTGGCAAACGTATTAGCGATCTTCGACGGATTGGTCATCGAGCCGATCACGGATGCGAGCACATCGACCAGAATACCGATCTCCTCCACATTTTGAACCCTGTTTCTTTCAATAACGTCCTTCAAATATACGTTGGCAAGGATATTCCTCAGATATTCCGCCTTCCGGCGCTCGCTCTGAAACCCAACGACCTGCGGCAGGCCGCCATAAATCATATATTCTTCCCAGGCATCGTCATAATCGCCATTATACACGGAATAAAACTCAGCAAATGACAGCGGATAGATCCTGACTTCATCTCCTCTCCCGCGGAATTCCGTCACAATATCGCTGGAAAGGAATTTTGAGTTGCTGCCGGTTACGTATATGTCAATATTCCCCATACGGAGCAGGCTGTTCAGCACTTCTTCAAACCGCGGCATGAACTGCACCTCGTCCAGAAGAAGATAATATCTGCCGCTATCTTTCACAGTGTCCCTGATATACTGAAAACACACCCTGGGATCCCTCAGTTCTTCATTTTCGATACCGTCCAGCGCGATCTCAATGATATGGCCCGCATCAATGCCGTTCTCCTTCAGATATCTCTTGAAGATAGTGAAAAGCAGATAGGACTTTCCACATCTGCGGATGCCGGTGATCACCTTGATCATCCCGTTATCTTTTCGCTCTATCAGCTGCTGCAGATATAAATCTCTTTTAATTTCCACCATGTCATTCCCTTTTTTTGTGTATCCGCACATTTTTTAGTAATGATATTCTAACATGGGACATCTTAAATTTCAAGTCTCTCTCTATTTTTTCCGATCCTGCAATTAATAAGCATTTCGGGATGACTCCGACAGAGTACAGAAAACAAGCATGCAGGACGATCGACGCCCCGAAAAAAGGACAGAAAGTTAAGGAAAGGAACAGAAAAAAACATAAGACAACGCAGCTATGCGTGAACATAACTGCGCTGAATTTTACTTTAGCTTAAAGTTAGAACCCATCCTCTATACAGTGTCTTTGGACATTTTGCGGTTCAGGATTATAAAGTAAGTCAGGTTGAGCGCAATGCCGAACACCGTCGCGCACGGCGCGGCCAGGCCGATCATCGTAAGACTGGCGTCAGGCCGGAGGCTCATGATATACGACATGGGCAGGCGCACGATAAATGTCTGCGCGAGCCCCTGCAGCATAACGAAAAGCGTTTTCTGATGGCCGTTGAAATACCCTATGAAGCTGAACAGAATCGCCGTTACCACCGCTTCGGGCGCAAACCCGCGCAGGTATTCCGCCGCGCGCGCAATGACGGCCGCGTCGCTTGA
>CANPYE010000173.1 GCA_947588005.1 uncultured Lachnospiraceae bacterium
GTGATGGCAAAGGCGGCGGAAGCCGGCGGCGCGGACGCGATCTCGCTGATCAACACGCTGACCGGCATGAAGATCGACATCCACAGGAGGACGTTCGTGCTGGCCAATAAGACAGGCGGTATGTCCGGCCCGGCCATCAAGCCCATCGCGGTGCGCATGGTCTACCAGGCGGCCAACGCGGTAAAGCTCCCCGTCATCGGTATGGGCGGGATCGCGACGGCGGAGGACGCCATCGAGTTTCTGCTGGCGGGCGCGACGGCGGTTTCCGTGGGGACGGCGAATTTCTTCAACCCCACCGCGACGGTGGAGATCGTGGAAGGAATCGAGAGCTACATGCAAAAATATGGGATCGCCGATGTGAAAGAACTGATCGGCGCGGTACGATGATAAAAGGCGGGAACCTGGCGCATAAAATCGGAAAGGAGACTTGTGGAGATGGAAAAGTATAAACAGGAATTTATAGAGTTCATGGTGGAGAGCAACGTGCTGAAATTCGGCGATTTCACCCTGAAAAGTGGGAGAAAGTCTCCATTTTTCATGAACGCGGGCGCCTATGTGACCGGCTCCCAGCTGATGCGGCTCGGACGCTATTACGCGGAAGCGATCCACGAGCATTACGGCGACGACTTCGATGTGCTCTTTGGGCCGGCCTATAAGGGGATTCCGCTGAGTGTGGCGACGGTGATCGCGTTCCATGAGATGTACGGGAAAGAGATCCGTTACTGCTCCAACCGCAAGGAAGTGAAGGATCACGGCGACACTGGAATCCTTTTGGGCAGCAAGCTGCAGGACGGCGATAAGGTCGTTATCATTGAGGATGTGACCACATCCGGAAAGTCCATCGAGGAGACGTTCCCGATCCTGAAAGCCCAGGGCGACGTAACGATCGTGGGCCTGATGGTGTCTTTAAACCGCATGGAGCGGGGCAAGGGGGAGAAAAGCGCTCTTGCGGAGATCAAAGAGCTTTACGGCATCGAGGCCAATGCGATCGTGACCATGGCGGATGTGGTGGAACATCTGTATAACCGGGAATGCCTCGGCCGGATCGTGATCGACGACACGCTGAAAGCGGCGATCGACGCATATTATGAACAGTATGGTGTAAAATGAAAATCAGCGCGGACAGGTTCCGTTGTTTCGGAACGCCGAGTCGTTTTGGTACGCTGGAATTGAAATCGCGGATGCATGAATGCGTACAGAATGGAGAAGCTGGAATCGAAGCTGCGGACACGCGGAAGCGCGCGGAAGGGAGAAGAATGATGGAGAAAGTATATCGAACAATGCGGAATACCGGAGCTGCCAATATCGCGGTCGGTATCATCATGATCGTGGCGGGACTTGGCGCCGGGATCGTGGCGATCGTCAGCGGGGCGGTTCTGCTCAAGAGAAAAGCAGAACTGACATTCTGAGATATTGAAAGATGCGGAAAAAACGCCTTCGGCGGGACCTGACGCATCTGTCGTGACGTGACGGATTAGACTGGAGCATAATCATGTTTTCAAACTATACGAAGAACCAGAGGCGCGTCCTTGCGGTATTTTTCCTGTACCTGGCCGTGCTCATCTATCTTGTGCTTTTTTCCGAGACCTACCGTAGGGGCGGAAGCACCGGCGGCGGTTACGCCTATAACCTCGAACCGTTTAAGGAGATACGGCGGTTTTACGGCAGCATTGAACAGCTGGGGTTTCGGGCGGTGTTTGTAAATCTGGCGGGGAATATTCTTGCGTTTATTCCCTTCGCTTTTTTTCTTCCTGTGGTCAGCGAAAAGGCCGGAGGGATTTTTCAGACGGTGTTTCTCACCTTCCTGCTAAGCCTGTGCATCGAGTGTGCGCAGCTTGTCACGAAGGTCGGAAGCTTTGATGTGGACGATCTGATACTGAATACGGCGGGCGGCCTGACCGGCTACCTGCTGCACCGGATCGCCCAATGGTTCTGGATGAGGAGGAAGTCAGGTGCCGGGACATAAGAACAGCAGGTTTAGTTCAAAACAGCGGCCAATGTCCGAAGAGGAGAGGAAGGAGCTTAAGGCCAGGCAGGAGCGGAAGGAACGGAATATCAGGGAACAGAAGGAGGCGGCTGCCAGCCGGGTGTCCTATGTGCGAAAGCCTGTTTCCGCGCGGAGCGTTATCGGAATGGTTTTGACGGCGACTGCCATTCTTCTTGGCGGGTACTGCCTTTATCTTGGTTATGATACCTACGGACAGGTGCCGTTTTCGGCCGGCGGACCGGCTCTCTGCAGCATGCTCTGCGGCCTGGCCGCGTTTATTTATCATATCTGCGCACTGCGGGAGCGGGACACCAACGGCATCCTCTCGAAGATCGGAGTTGTTCTGACGGCGGCGCTGCTTTTTGCGTGGGCCGCGATCCTCGTAATTGGAATACGTGGATGATAAGGAATGCGTTATCGCAGTATTATTTCAGCGGAAAAGGGGTATCAGGGATGGATTATCGTGAATTCTGGCAGGAGGAAAATGAATCCGTGCGCGAGCGGTACGAGCTTTCCGTCGAGCGTCTCCGACTGATCCGGACGGAGGAGACGGTACCGGAGCCGTTCCGGGCGTATTTTAAGGCGGCGGCAGGATTTATGACGGATGCGGCGCTGGTGTATGAGATGAACGACACCGGGGCGTTCCGCATGCAGCCGATCGGCCGCCTTAAGCAGATCAATGATATGCTGTATCAGGACATTCTGCCTGCAAACTATGATACCAGCTACGCAAATCCCTCCTATGCGGGCGCGCAGCTGGGCGAGGACTACGGAAAGCTGCTTTCCTATCTGTTATCCGAGATCCGCGGGCAGATCGTATTTGCCCATGAATGCCGGCTGACGGAGCTGACCATTTTAAATGAGCTGTTCATCGAGATCTACAATATGTTCGAGGAGGAGGAGCTTCCCGCGCCGGAGCGGATCCGGGAGACGATCTACTGGTTTATCAGCGATTACACGGATCTGACGGCGGAGTACCGGCTTCGGGAGCAGGTGGATCCCGCGCTGCCGTTTGCGAAGGACATCGTGATGGAAGCAGATCTGTCAGATCTTCGGTATCTCTATTTTTACGGGGAATATGTGTCGGAGGAAGAACTTAAGATCGCGCGGTTCATGAATTCGCTGCCGCAGGAGACCATCGACTGTATGGCGGACACTTACACGGAAGGCTACCGGAAGGGCTTTACCGTCATGAACGTGGATCTGTCGAAGAAGAAAAGCGTGGCGGTGGTCTACGAACTGGGTTACGAGCGGATGGTGAAGAAGGCCATCGAGAATTTTACGGCGATGGGACTCAAGGTCATGCTTTTCCGCGGCGGCGTCTGGTCCATGGACCGGCAGGGCGGCCGCAGGGCCGGCTATCACGGGACATCCCCCAACCGCCAGTACGATTACGACCATCGTTTTGACAGCGCGGTTTATTACCAGAAAGCGTATACGGACCGCAGGCAGGCGGTGCTGGGAACGGTCTATGAGACGTATAAAAAGCAGTGCGCGGATTATGCGGGGCCGGCGGTCATCGAGACCTTCGGCAAAGCCGGTTTCGAGCCGGTGAACAAGCCGGAGGCGTGGGCGCTTACCCAGAAGCAGGAGAAGCTGAAGGTTGCGGCGGCGGGAGCGACGGCCCTGCTGCGGGAGAAGTATATCCCCAGCGATGAGACGAGTTTTACGATCATCGCGTTTCCGAAGCCGTCCATCGGTCCGGATTTCGAGGAAATATTTGCGGAGACTATCCGTATCAATACGCTGGATTATGATCGGTATCAGAAAATCCAGCAGAATATCATTGACCGTCTGGATCAGGCGGAGCATGTGATCGTAACCGGCGCCGGGGACAATCACACGCATATGAAGGTGATGCTGCACAAGCTTTCCGACCCGTCGGCGCAGACAAATTTCGAGAACTGCGTGGCGGATGTGAATATTCCGCTGGGAGAAGTATTTACTTCCCCGGTCCTTACCGGAACCGAGGGTGTTCTGGAGGTCGGCAGCGTCTACATCGGCGAGTTCCAGTTTAAGAACCTGCATATGGAATTTAAGGACGGGAAGATCACGGATTACAGCTGCGCCAATTTCGACGACCCGGCGGAGAATAAGAAGCTTTTAAAGCAGATGATCCTGCAGAACCACGATACGCTGCCCATCGGGGAATTCGCCATCGGCACCAACACCGTGGCCTACGCGATGGCCCGGCGGTTCGGCATCATCGACCGTCTGCCGATCCTGATCGTGGAGAAAATGGGGCCGCATTTCGCGGTAGGCGACACCTGCTACAGCCGCGCGGAGGATTCGCCCATGTATAATCCAAACGGCAAAGAGGTAATCGCCAGAGAAAACGAGTGCTCGGCGCTGCGGCATGCGGAGCCGGAGAAGGCGTATTTCAACTGTCACACGGATATTACGATCCCTTATCCGGAGATCGGCGAGATCTACGGCGTGACGGCGGCGGGAGAGAAGCTGCCCCTCATTGCCGGCGGGCGGTTCGTCGTGCCGGGGACGGAGCTTCTGAATGAGGCGCTGGGGGTGATTTAGCCGCAGATAGCTGGGGCGGTCTGGCAGAAAAGAACGGAGGTTCTTACTGAATTTTATCCGGGACGCGGCGGTCATGATCCCGGAACTTAGCGGACTGTCTATAACGGTCTGCGGCTCAAAGGATCATGACGCGGCCTCGGACAGGATTTATCTGCTTCCTGTAAGATTCGGTATAATCTGTTTTTCGGTATAACCAAAGTTTTTGGTTTCATTTCGTTTCTCTTTGTCCTGTTAATGTTCCTTCTATGCTAACGGCCTGAATGGCTATTTTGATATAATTGCTATAAATAGGCGGTCGTCTATTCTCAAACAAAGGAGTGTGTCACATGGATTTTATCGAGAGCGCTAAGATTCTGGTCCCCGCTCTGTGCGGCTTGAATTTATCCGTATTTTGTGATGACGGCGAAACACAGCCGCTCCGCCTTTTTGAGAAACGGTATGCCTTTTCTGCAAAGCTGCAGCCTTCTTTTACAGAAAAAGGTCTATTGAGCCTGTTTGAGAAAAAAGGGGCCGAGAATATATTGGTTATAAGGGATGCGCTTGATATCTTCGCGGTTATGATTAAAATCAGCAAACGGTGGATTCTCCTGGGCCCGTTTTGCACAGCGAACTGGAATGAAAGTAAGGCCATTTCTCTCCTTGCCAGAAACGGATTGGATAATGCCGCGCTGCTGCCTTATAAGTCTTACCGCTGCGGACTGCCCGTTATGAGCGAGGAATACATTATCAAAATTGCTGCTTTGC
>CANPYE010000174.1 GCA_947588005.1 uncultured Lachnospiraceae bacterium
ACCGGCATATGGTGCGGGGACGACGTGCTGCTCTACGCGAAGCATCTCTCCGACGGCGACCTGGCCATCGGGCTTTTCAATCTGAGCGACAAGAAGGGCGCCGCGCGGTTCAACCTGGATGAAGTCGGTCTGCCCCACAGCACCGGACGCACGCTTAAGATGACGGAGCTGTGGACCGGCGAAGAGGTCACGGTCGTCAATTCCACCTTCAGCAAGGATCTGGAGGCTTTCGACTGCGCCGTCTACCGTGCGAAGGTGGTTGAGAGGAAATGAGCGCCTGTATCCATAACGCCGCTCGCGACACGGCCCGTTTCCGCCATGCGGACGGGAAGCGGCCATGAGCGCCTGTATGCGGTGCGGCCGCGAACTGACCCACAATGAGATCGGCGCACACAAAAAATTCATCAACCGCGGAAGCACGCAGTTTCTCTGCAGGGACTGCCTGGCTGAAAAGCTGGGCGTCCCGGCAGAGCTGATCGACAAAAAGATCGAGGAATTTAAGAAGCAGGGATGTACTTTATTTGTATGAGCACGTTCTGCATTCCGATATGTAGAAACACTCATTCATGCTTTTCTGTATCCTGCAAAATGCGATCTTCCTGCACAATCCATGATTATAAGAAAGAGGCAGCCTCCCATGATCACTGTACAAAAGAGCATCGTTCTCCCCGACACCTACCCGCTCGACCGATTGGGGCGTCTGGAAGAGCTTCTCTTCTTCGATATCGAGACCACCGGCTTTTCCGGCGAACATTCGCAGCTCTATCTGATCGGCTGTACATACTTTCGCGATGGAAGCTGGCAGCTGATCCAGTGGTTCGCCGACACTCCCGACGCGGAGAAGCAGATCCTGACGGCATTTTTCGGATTTCTCAGGCAGTTTACGGCTGTCGTCCATTATAACGGAGACGGTTTTGATATTCCTTACCTTCTGAAACGCTGCCGCGCCCACGGCCTGGATTATAATTTTTCCGCGGTTCAAAGCGTCGATATCTACCGGCGGATCAAGCCCTACCGCTCCCTTCTGGGTCTGGAAAATCTGAAACAGAAATCCATTGAACGCTTTCTCGGTATTTTCCGCGAAGACCAGTATAACGGCGGCCAGCTGATCGAAGTTTACCATGCCTATCTGCAAAGTCATGACGACCGGCTCTACAATATGCTGATGCTTCATAACCGGGAGGATCTGGAAGGCATGCCTCTCATCCTTCCCGTTTTAAATTATACGGATCTTCTGGAGCACGATTTCACGTTTCTGGATCAGACCATCCGTGACGTTCCGGATCTGTTCGGAGATACGCAGCCCGCGCTTATTCTTCGCGCGTCCAGCGCGTATGATGTGCCAGTCCGTATCTCCCGGACCGTTTGTATCGGGGCCTGTACCTGTCAGGTTTCTCTTGCCGGAAATATTCTGTCTCTGGAAATAGAACTGTATCGCGGGACGCTGAAACATTTCTATCCCGATTACCGGAACTACTACTATCTTCCCTTCGAGGATACCGCGATCCACAAGAGCGTCGGGGAATATGTAGAGCGTTCCGCCCGCGAAAAAGCGGCGCCGCAGAACTGCTATACGAAAAAGGCCGGCGTCTTCCTGCCCTGTCTTGCCGGGATCCAGAAGCCGGAGTTTAAGATCGAATATAAAGATAAGGTTTCCTATCTGGAATACGAAGAAAATCTTTTCGCTGACCCGGAGGATCTGAACCGTTATCTTCATGGAATCCTAGAATTCATCGCCTCCCGCATTATGACAACTAAAGTATAACACGGAAAAGGAAAATTAGTCAAGTATGATTCGGCAAATCGTAAATGATATAAAACAGGAGTTCCAGGCATAAAATTTCTCCTGCCCGGAACTCCTGCTTTTATTACTCTGCTTATTTCTCCGGCTCTGTCGCCATTTCTATGATTTCGCCGGACATCCATATCATACCGTATGCATCTCTCTCCGTCAGTCGATCACATTCCGGATCCTGTACGGCGTACGGTAATTCCATGTAGAAATACGGATACCGCTTCTGCGGCTCGCCGCATGAACGATCTGCCCGTTGCCGATATACATAGCCACATGGTTTACCGTGCCGCTGCTGTTGGCATAGAAGATCAGGTCACCGGGACGCATCTGGCTGGACGTCACCGCCCGGCCGGACTTGGACTGATCGCGCGATACTCTCGGCAGAGAGATTCCGAAATTCTTCATCACCGACTGGACGAAACCGGAGCAGTCGGCGCCCTTCGTCAGGCTGGTGCCGCCCCAGACATAAGGATTGCCCACGTATCTAAGCGCAAAATTCACGATCTGCGCCCGACGCGCCGCCTGCTGGTTGGCGATCTCCTCAAGCGGGGAGAACTTGATCGCCTCATCCAGAGCGTAACGCACTTCCACGTTGTTATCCCGCGTGGAGATATACGCGGCGTCGCTGTCTTCCATATCGCCGGCATCCAGCTCGATCTGGACCCAGCCGTCCAGCTGGCCGAGCACCGGGTAACGCTCTTCCTTGGAAATCTGCGTCCACACGCCGGCGTCCGTACTTGGCTCCTTGCGCACATTCAGCTTGTCTGTATTGACAATGGCCATCAGGGTCGCCGTATTCATCGCCAGATCCACTGCTTCCTGGCCGGTCGCCACATATTCCGGATTCGTGCTCACATAGCCGGTGATGGAACCGGATTTGATCTTGTACCAGTCGCCTTCCTGGCCTAAGATATCGGCCGCCGCCTTGCTTGGAAGCTTGCCGATGATATTGTTATTGCCTTCATCCGCGGGCGTCTCGCGGACGTTCAGATAATCCGTTACCTTGGAGATCAGCAGATTCCCGTACTTGCTGATAGCCATAGCCTTAAGATCCATCTTCCGCGCCTCGTTAAGCGCCAGCTTCACATCCACATAATCCGCGGAAATATAGCCGCTGGCGATCTTCACCCAGCCGTCCAGCTGGTCTTCCACCACATACCGCTCACCCGCCAGGGCCTGTCCGATAATATTGGACTCCTCGATGGACGGCGTCAGGCGGATATTGAGACTGTCGTCATCGGATACGGTAACAATGGCCCGCAGCCGCACCTGTTCAAGCGCCGCCGCCCTGGCCTCCTCTCCGGTCAGCACGAACTGGGCGGAGATATATCCGTCCACGCCTCCGGAGCTGATATGGTACCAGTCGCCCTCCTGACCAAGGATCTCGCAGGCGCTGTTCGGCTGCATCTTACCGATAATATCACCGTCGGAAGCAGGCGTCCTGCGCACATTCAGATAACCGCCCTCTATTTGGATCAGTCCCAGATTCGCGTAGGCGTCGACCACATCCCGGCGCGCCTGCTCATCCTCTGCCCGCGATTCTTCTTCCTGCCGCTGCCGCTCGGCTTCCTCCGACTGCAGGATGGCCTCCGCGTCCATTGTCGTCTCCGTATTCGCCGCCGCGGCCGCTTCCTGTGTTTCATCCTTTGCGGGCTGTCCTCCTCCGACCGCCCGGATCACAATGATCAGTATCACTACCAGAAGGATCAGGCCTGCCGCCGCGATCAGGTACAGAAACGGTTTCGGATCCCTTCCGCGACGTTTCCTGCGTACCCGCGCCAGCATCGCCTTGTAATCACTTCTATCCGCCATCTTGTGCCGCTCTCCCGTCTATCGTATTCCCCTTATTAGAAAATCACTGTCCCCCGGCTTTCATAAACCGTCCGTCTGGCTGTACTCTGCCGAACATAACCCCTCAACACATTATCTTCTATTTCTGACCGAACCGGCACAGGCCGCCGTCCCGCCATATCCAGTCAGAATTCGATCCCCCTCAGTCTCAAATACGTCTTCACGAGCTCCGCCGCCTGGTCGATCTCAAGCGCGGACGCGTTCACCGGCAGATCATAATTGGACATATCCTCCCATTCCTTACCGGTATAATACTTGTAATAATCCCGGCGCTGCTTGCTGATACGGTTCACTCTCCGCAGAGCTTCCTTCGTATCCACGCCGTCTACTTCCATCACGCGCCGGATACAGGTCGCAATATCCGCGTACACAAAGAGGCGGATCAGATTCTCACATTCCGCCGCGTTCAGCACGAAATCGGCGCAGCGTCCCATGATGATGCAGGACTGCTCAGACGCCACCTTGCGGATGATCTTGGCCTGGAACCGGAACAGATTCTCCGGAGAGGCCACGTCGTCGTCCACAGACGGTTCCTCAAGGCTGGTGTGAAGCCCGCCCACCGCGCGGAAGAACAGATTCGACCCCGCCTTCTCATCGTTTAACCGGAACAGACTCTCGCTGACGGCGCTTTCCTCGGACGCCATCTTCAGGATCTCCTCGTCATAGAACGGAATCCCCAGCTCCTCCGACAGTTTCCGCCCCATCATGCGTCCGCCGCTTCCATAAAGCCTGTCGATTGTGATCACATATTTCTCTGCCATATCCATACCCTCCTTCTGATCTCATACAGTCTGAACGCGACCAATTGCAGCCAACGCATCCCGTCACAGCAAAGCGCATCCCGCTGCAGTAAAATCCCCTTCTTTTGAGTATAGCACATTTCCCCGGATATTTCTGTAAAAATGTTTGTCAAATTTCTTAATATCTATTATAATAAATGCGATTGCGCCGGTAAAGGAGTATTTTTCCATACTGACAAATATATTTTATGGAAATGATTTCCCGCCGGGAATTCATTTATGAAGATCAATCAATGAGGAGGATGATTATGAACCTGATCATACCCGAAAACTATGACCCGCGTCTTACGGTTCGCGAGACCCAGGAAGCCATCAAGTACATCCGCGACACCTTCCAGAAGGAGTTCGGCCGCGAGATGAACCTGGAACGCATCTCCGCCCCGCTGTTCGTGCCGAAAAGCAGCGGTCTGAACGACAATTTAAACGGCGTGGAACGCCCCGTGGCCTTCGATATGGCCTTCGACCCCGACGAAACCGTGGAGGTTGTCCAGTCCCTGGCCAAATGGAAGCGCATGGCGCTCCGCAACTACGGCTTTCAGCCCGGCGAGGGCCTCTATACCAATATGAACGCCATCCGCCGCGACGAGATTCCG
>CANPYE010000175.1 GCA_947588005.1 uncultured Lachnospiraceae bacterium
TCGCTTCCGTGAAGGTGACGGTTCCGGATAAGTTCACCGGCGATATCATGGGCGATCTGAACCGCCGCCGCGGCCGTGTGCTGGGTATGAATTCCGATCACCACGGCAAGCAGATCATTGAGGCGGACGTGCCTATGAGCGAGATGTTCGGTTACAATACCGACCTGCGCTCCATGACCGGAGGCATCGGCGTGTTTGAGTATGAGTTCAGCCGCTACGAGCAGGCTCCGGGCGATATCCAGAAGAAGGAAGTCGAGGCCAGGGCAGCCAGCATGGAGGACGCGGAGAACTAAGCTTCGCGGGGCAGCCGGACAGGATAGCGGACAGTGAGGGGATGCTGCGAAAGTATATTTTGCAACATCCCCTTAATAATAGATTTTATGCTGAAGGAACTGCGGATAATGAAGAAAGCGGAGTTTTCATCGGGTTTTGTTGTGCTTTTCCTGCTTTATGTATTGTGGGTATGGCTGGGGGATGCGGTTGGATTTCTTTTTTATCTGGCCGGGATCGAGCTCTCCTTCCCGTTGACCGCTTTAGCGGGAATTGTCCTGGTGCTTCCTGTGTTTTGGTGGGTATACCGCTATTGCGGGATAGGGAAGCTTCAGGAGAAATCCTGGTTTGACGCGGCGGCGGTTCTGGCGATTTTTCTGTTTTTCTTTGTGAAGGCGCTGCTCCCGGACCAGAGTACGGACGTGGCGACTTATCACATTCTTCTGCAGGAACCGGTATGGCGGGACATGACGGGCAGGGATCTGATGCCGGGTTCTTTTCAGGGATTTACCTTCCCGCTGGCGGACAGGCTGTTCTGGCTGTTCCGTAAGGCATTCGGCTATCGGATGGGGACCGCCTTCAATCTCTGGTCGGTTCTTCTGATTTACCGGCAGCTCAGAGGGCTTTTGGAGCTTCTCTGCGGCGGCAGATGCAGACGGCTTCAGCCTTTGGCCGCGTTGCTTATAACAGCCCAGTACGACCTTATGATGCAGCTGCCCAGCTATATGGTGGAGGTGCCGGCGGCCGTGCTCCTGCTGGAAAGCATGTATCTCCTTCTGAAGAAGTGCCGGGGGAAGGAAGAAATGGTCATATTCGCGGCGCTTCAGGGTTTCCTTGTGGCGTTTAAGATGACACAGGTCATATTTGTGATTCCGCTCCTGGTACTTTATATTGCGAAGAACAGAAAGAGAGTCACTGTGCCGGTATTTCTTGTCTGTTTTGCGGTGGGAGCGCTGCCTGTATCCATTTATCTGATCCATAACGCGGCGCAGACCGGCAATCCGATCTTTCCTTATTATAATTCGCTGTTTAAGTCTGTCTACACGTCGGAAGTGAATTTTAAAGATCAGCGGTGGGGTCCGACGAATTGGAAGGAGATCCTTCTGTGGCCTGCTTACGCAGTGCTGAAGCCGGATTGGAGACAGAGTGAGATTATGAATCCGTATACGTTTTCCTACGGAGCCGCCTGGTGTATGGCAGGAGCGTATGCGCTGAAACGGGCGTACGCGGCGGTGAAGCAAAGGAGCGGCAGGAACAGGAGCACAGAGAATACCGGCAGCATTTATCCTTCCTTCTATCTGCTTCTCGCCGGTTTTGTCCTGCTGTCATCCCTTCTGTGGAGCGCCACTACAGGACACAGCCGTTACTATATGGGCGGGTTTATCGTTCTGCTTTTGTGGGGAATTTCGGCTGCGTTCTGGTGTTTTGAGAGGGCAGCTGTCCAAATGGCGGCGGCGGTGTGTATGCTGGCGCTGATCCTGCCGGGACCGATCCGATTCGGAGACAAGTGTCTGAACGCCATAGAATGGAGCCAGCGTCCGTCTGTGCTTAGAAATCAGGAAATATATAAGGCGCAGCTGCCGCTGATCGGGCACGACAGAATTTTCGGAAATCTGCAGCAGCGCGAACACAGTGAGGAGCTTCTCCTTCTGGATGTTAATTCCCATTATGCGTCGCTGTTAAACAGCCGGTGCCCGATTCTTTCATGGAAGGCTATGGACAATGTGGGGGATGAAATGTATGAGGAATGGGCGCAGCGTCTGACGGAGGATCTGCGGAAGGGCGTGGTAATGGATACGATGGTCAGCGTCGCTAAAGGGTTTGTTCCGGATCTGGAAATAATTTACGAGAATCGTCTGGGCGTAGAACGGATCGAGCGAATAGTACAGAATATATTCTGGGACAAGGATATTTATCTGGTACAGGTTCGGAATCCTTCCGAAAGCTTCTGCGATCTTACGAAACGCAGGCCGGCGGCATTTGTAAGAGACGGAATTGTGGATATCGGACAGGCGGAGAATGAGACGGAAGTACAGGTTTCGGTCGGAATCCCCGGTCTTAAGAATCTGCTTGACTGGGGACTGGATTCCTGCGGAACCGGAATTGTGACCGTGTACGGGAACTGGGAGACTGCGGAAACGGCAAAATCCGCGGACGGCTGGACGGAGGAAAAGGATGCGGCTGTACTTGCCCGGATACCGATAGACCTGACGGAAGCGGCGGAGCAGGAGATCACAGTTGTTCTGCCGCAGAAAACGGGAGATGTCTGCCGTCTCGGCGCGTCTCTTGAGCTGGAAGAACACGGGGGTCTGGCGTCTCTTGCGGGAGTATGGGTCCGGACATCTCTGACCGGAAGACAGCAGCTGGGAGACGAAGTTTATTATATCCGGGAGGACGGATCGGTCGAGCGGGGTCTTTATAAGGACGGTGACCGGCGGTACGGAGTCAATTATTATGGTATGATCAGAAGCGGATGGCATCAGGACGGAGAAGACTGGTATTATACCGACCGGGAAGGAAATTATTTTACAGACTGGCTGTATATTGACGGGGACTGGTATTATCTGTCAGAAGATGGTATAATGCAGACAGGCTGGATTCATCTGGATGCGGATTATTATCTGGAGGAATCGGGGAAAATGGTGACAGGACTTCACAAAATCGACGGCGTCTGGTATAAATTTGATGCTGACGGGCGTCTGGAAACAGATACACCGGAGGAACAGGATGGATAAGATTGCGGTACTGATCCCGTGTTATAATGAAAGCAAAACGATCGCGAAGGTGGTTGCTGACTGGAAGCGTGAGCTTCCCGAAGCGGTGATCTATGTCTATGACAATAATTCTACGGATCACACGGATGAGCTTGCAAGGCGGGCCGGGGCTGTTGTGCGGTACGAGCCGTGCCAGGGCAAGGGCGCCGTTGTGCGGCGCATGTTCCGGGAGATCGACGCACAGTGCTACATCATGGTCGACGGCGACGATACGTACCCGGCGGAGGCCGGCCGCGAGATGGCCGAGGCGGTTCTTTGCCATCAGGCGGATATGGTCGTGGGCGACCGGCTGTCCTCTACCTATTTTACGGAGAATAAAAGGCGCTTCCACAATTCCGGCAATACGGTCGTGCGCGCGTCCATCAATCATCTGTTCGGAAGCGATATCCGGGATGTGATGACGGGGCTCCGCGCCTTCAGTTATCTGTTCGTCAAGACGTTCCCGGTGCTGTCAAAGGGCTTTGAGATCGAGACGGAGATGACGATTCACGCGGTCGACAAGGGTATGTGCATTAAGAATGTGATCGTGTCCTACCGGGATCGGCCGGAGGGAAGCGTGTCGAAGCTGAACACGCTGCCGGACGGCATCCGGGTCTTACGGACGATCTTCCGGCTGTATAAAGACTACCGTCCGGTTCGGTTTTTCGGCGCGGTGGCGGCCGTGCTGTTTGCGCTGGCGACTGTATTTTTCATTCCGGTTATGGCGGAATACATCCGGACCGGGATGGTGCCGAATTTCCCGACCCTGATCGTCTGCGGCTACTGCGTAATCGTGGGATTTCTTTCCTGGTTTGCCGGTCTGATCCTTCAGACGCTGATCCAGAAGGACCGGCAGGCGTTTGAATTTCGGATGCAGGTGTGCCAGGACGAATACACCAGGAAGCTCGGAGAGGAATCAGTCGGATGACTGGTGTCGGGCGAAAAAAACGGTTAGATGACCGGCCGAGGGTGCAGAACCCGCGGACATTAAGGTGATGGAGGTGCGGCGATGGAATCAAGGCTTAAACAGGTTCGGAAAAGCTATTCCCGGATGGGGCTTGCTTATCTTCTGTTTTTCCTGGCGGCAAACGGCTGTCAGATGGGGGCCATGGTCTTATTGGAGCCGTGGAGAGAGGGACTTGGGGAAAGCCTCTATATGGCGGTCTGCATGCTGGCGATGTATCCGATTTCATTTCCGCTCTGCTGGCTGATCGTACGTACGGTCCCGAAGCGGGGGCCGTCCTGGCAGTTTGCGGCAGGTGGCTGGAGGTTTGCCGCGATCTTTGTCATTTGCCTGGGAGCCATGCTTACGGGGAATCTGATCGGACAGCTTCTGATGCTGATCGTCAGTCTTCTGACCGGGCATCCCATGACGAACAACGTCCAGGAGATCATCCTGAATATGGAGCCGTGGTGCATACTGCTCGTGGCGGTGCTCGCTGCGCCGGTTTTGGAGGAGATGCTGTTCCGGAAGTTTCTGCTGGACCGGGTGGCCGGTTACGGCCAGCTGACCGCGGTTCTTATGTCCGGAGGACTGTTTGCCGTGGCGCACGGGAATTTCTACCAGTTCTTCTACGCGTTCGCGCTGGGCGTGATCTTCGCGTATGTATATCTGCGTACCGGAAGGATCCGCTATACGATCGCGCTGCATATGCTGGTGAATTTCTGCGGAAGCATAGTGCCGATCTTTTTGCTGGATTATATGGAGACCGATATAATGCTTGGCTCTGTTCTGATAATGGGCTGGTACCTGGTGCTGGGGGCCGGCGTGATCGGCGGGATCATTCTGCTGATCCTCGGACGGCGCCAGATCTGGTTTTACCGGATGCAGGAGCGCGTTCCGGCGGGGAAATGGCTTGCGGCCGTGATCGTGAACGCGGGAATACTTCTGTTTTTGGCTTACGGAGTCGTTAATTTTGCTTTAGCATAGGGAGGAACGGATGGGCGGACAGAACGGATGGGGAGGAGAAGACATCGCGGAGCAGATTCGCAGGGCGCTGAG
>CANPYE010000176.1 GCA_947588005.1 uncultured Lachnospiraceae bacterium
TTCCGGATAATATTTATTTTTCAAGGTTCATCCGGCCGATGAATCTGGTTGGCAGGCTCAAGATTCCGAGAGCCTATAATTGATTTCTGTCGCAATACACAATAATTACATGCTTATGTACTCGCAGCTATATTGCGTCAGCGCCTGATGTCCAGTGTTATGTCAACCAGTATTTCACCGAACCAGACATATCCTATACACGATTTTCACCACATATGGTACAACCTGCGCCCGCTCTCTCATTACGTACGATTCCACCCGTACCAATCTCCCACTTCATATAATACGTTTCACGGCGATCTCACCGCGCGCGGTACGCCCCCCGCCGGATCAGCTGCAGGGCCTTTTGGTAGTCCTCCCGAAGCTTTTCCTCCTGCTCCGGGTGCATGCAGAATTCCACCAGGACGCTGACCATAACCAGCGCCGCCATATTAAAGACCAGCACCACATTCTCATCCGACGGATCCTCAAAAAGCGACCGGTCGACCTTATCCAACAGCAGACATTTGATCTCCTTCTCGCAGTCCTGCGGCCTGGGAAGAAAATCCATGACCGGTTCCGGGTACATGATCAGATTCTTATGCAGGGCAAACACATTGTTATTCCTGCAGAACTCCATGGCCCGGTCCATCAGCATGATCATCAGTCCGAAATAATCCCCTCCGGCTTTCTCAATGCTCTCCATACAGAACTGGTTCCACTGCTGCCTGGTTCCCCAGAGAATGAACGCCAGCAAGTCTCTTTTATCTGTAAAATACGTATAGAAACTGCCTCTGGAAATACCGGCCTGCCGGATGATCTTATTAATCGAAACCTTCTCATACGGTTCGGCGATGAACTCCGCTATGGCCGCCGCCCAGATAACATTCCGTTTCTCCTCGGAAAGCCGCATGAAGCGTTCGCTTGGCATGATGCAAGAACTCCTTTCATCAAAAAAGTGACAAGCTGTCATTCATTATAATGACACCCTGTCACCCTGTCAATGCGGTCTATGGATATTTTATACAAATTTAATTTTGTTCCTTAATATTCCGTGAGATCGTGATCTCCTGATTATCGATATGCTCGCGCATGGCTTCCCTGGCCTCGGCCACATGGCGGGCGCGGATGGCTTTCACGATGTTCTCGTGTTCCAGAAGAAGAACCTGGCGTTTATCCGCCTCTTTGATGTACTCCAGGCGGTAGCGGTACATCTGCTCCCGGAGATTGTTAAGGATCTGAACCAGGCGGGCATTGCCGGTGCCGTCGAAGATCACATCATGGAATTTCTCGTCGCACTCAGCCATCTCCATGATATCGCCGGCTTCCACAGCCGCCGCGAACGCGTCCCGAGCCGCCTCCAGCTCCTCCACCTGCTCATCGCTCATCCGGCGGCAGGCCAGCTCCGTAGCCAGCTCCTCCAGAGAACGCCGGACCTCCAGCACATCCCGCAGACTTTTCTCAGAGATCCGGGCTACCTCCGCGCCCTTGCGCGGAACCATCAGAACCAGGCCCTCCAGCTCCAGCTTGCGGATCGCCTCCCGGATCGGCGTCCGGCTGACGCCCAGCCGCTCCGCCAGCTGAATCTCCATCAGACGCTCGCCGGGAGCCAGCTCGCCGCGCAGGATCGCCTGGCGCAGCGTGTTGAAGACCACGTCGCGCAGGGGAAGATACTCGTTCATTTTCACGTTCAGATTGTACTCCATGGCTTTCTCCATCCTTTTCTTTTGTTATTTCCGATTAAACAGGTTCGTCAGATATACCTGCTTCGCCAGCTGACTCCCCGCTCCGTAACGCATCTTCTCATAAGCCGCCGCCGCCGCCCGCGGATTCGTAAACAGCCCGAAGACCGTAGGACCGCTGCCGCTCATCATCGCATTCACAGCGCCGGACTTAAGCATCAGTTCCCGGATCTCGGCGATCTCCGGATGATCCGGCACCGTCACGCTCTCCAGAACATTCCCCATCTTCGCGGCCACTGCCAGAATGTCCTGCTTCCGTATGGCCTCCACCATGCCGTCGATATCCGGGTGCTGCTCCGGCGTCAGCTCATCCGCCCGCAGCTTCTCATAGACGCTCTTTGTGGAAACGCCAACCGCCGGCTTGGCGATCAGAATCTGGCACTGCGGCATCGGCGGAAGCGGCGTCAGGATCTCTCCGATCCCTTCGCAGAGAACCGTCCCGCGCATCACACAGTAAGGCACATCGGCCCCGATCTCCGTTCCCCGCGTCTGAAGCTGCTCTGCGCTTAAGCCCAGGCCGAACATCCGGTTCACGCCATAGAGCACCGCCGCCGCGTCGCTGCTGCCGCCGGCCATGCCCGCCGCCACCGGGATGAATTTCTTAAGACGGATATGTATGCCCTGCTCCACGCCAAACTCTTTCATCAGCAGAGCCGCCGCCTTATATACCAGATTGTTCTCATTCACGGGAAGATAATAGAGGTTCGTCTCAACGGTAATACCGGGCTTCTCTATACAATAAAGATCGATCTTATCGTAGAGACCCACCGTCTGCATCACCATCCGGACTTCGTGATACCCGTCCTCGCGCCTGCGCAGGACGTCCAGGGCCAGATTCACCTTGCCATAGGCTTTCAGGCTCAGATAGCGCATCATGGGCTGTCGTTCTCCTTTTGTGTCGTATCGTCTGCAGAAATTGCGTTTTCTGTATACTGTCTATTGTATACTGTATGCTATATACTGTATATTATATACTGTATCTCAAGAAATGCAAGTGCATTTTTTCGAGAAAACTCTATGCTTTGCTTCTATAACAACTGCCTGTCCGGCCTATTTCATAGAAATTTCTGCAATTTTTCACAGAATTTTTCGAAAGAGTAAAAAAAATATTGACTAAAATATTCGTTGACAATGATTTTTCGCGGTGCTATCATGAGATGCATGATGAGCGAAGGGGCTATGGGGTGACCATAGTCCCTTTTCTGTTTCCAGGCAAGCAGAGCGAAGACACCGCTTCATTCGTGCTGCCAGCGTCAGTATCACGCGGACAGAGGTACCCTGACCGCAGGCTGACCGGCGCTGCGCCAGGCAGAATGTTCATCGAAAATATCGGAATCACGATGCAGGGCGAAGGCGCTTTCAAGAGGAGGAAAGCACCTTCGCCCTTTCGTGCATGTATACCGTCGTTCCGTATGTATCCGCGCAGATGTCCTGCCGCATACTCTTAGCTGGCAGCTGGCAGAATTATGAAGGCTCGTACGGAAACCGACCGGCAAACTGTCGGAGGTCAAAGGCGTCCGGCGATGCGCTGCGATTCCGGAAGTAAAAGGATGAGAGGAGAAAAAGTTATGACGGAAGAAATCTTTAGTGCTGTAAACAGCGAAGTATTTGCCGTATGGTTCCTGATCGGCGCGGCTCTGGTATTCTGGATGCAGGCCGGCTTCGCCATGGTAGAGACCGGCTTCACCCGGGCCAAGAACGCGGGCAACATCCTGATGAAGAACCTGATGGACTTCTGCATCGGCTGCATGGTCTTCGTGCCCATCGGCTTCAGCCTCCTGCTGGGCGAGGACATCGGCGGCTTCATCGGCAAGCCCAGCTTCGCGATCTTCACGGACTACGCCAACTTCGACTGGTCCAATTTCGTATTCAACCTGGTGTTCTGCGCCACCACGGCGACCATCGTATCCGGCGCCATGGCGGAGCGGACCCGCTTCTTAAGCTACTGTATCTACTCAGCGGTGATCTCGGTGGTCATCTACCCCATCGAGGCCCACTGGATCTGGGGCGGCGGCTGGCTTGCCCAGCTTGGCTTCCATGATTTCGCCGGCTCCTGCGCGATCCACATGGTCGGCGGCATCACAGCCCTGATCGGCGCCTGGCTCTTAGGCCCCCGCATCGGCAAATTCGTCCGCGACAAGGCGGGCAAAGTCACGAAGGTCAACGCCTTCCCGGGCCATAACCTTCCGATCGGCTGCCTGGGCGTCTTCATCCTGTGGCTGGGCTGGTACGGCTTCAACGGCGCCGCCTGCACAAGCGTAGAACAGCTTGGAAGCGTATTCCTGACCACCACCGTGGCCCCGTCCGTGGCGACCGTCGTCTGCATGGTCTTTACCTGGATCAAATACGGCAAGCCCGATGTGTCCATGTGTTTAAACGCCTCTTTGGCCGGACTTGTGGCTATCACCGCTCCCTGCGATGTGACCGACGCCCTCGGCGCCGCCGTTATCGGCGCAGTTGCCGGACTTCTGGTAGTATTCGGCGTGTGGTTCCTGGACAATAAGCTCCGCGTCGACGATCCCGTAGGCGCCGTGGCTGTCCACTGCATGAACGGCATCTGGGGCACCATCGCGGTGGGCCTTTTCGCCACCGCCTCCGCCCCCGGCAACGATTCCATCGTGGGACTGTTCTACGGCGGCGGCTTCCATCAGCTTGGGCTGCAGCTTTTAGGCTTCATCACGGTAGCCGGCTGGACCGTCGTCACGATGACGCTGGCATTTCTGGCCATTAAGAAGCTGGTGGGCCTTCGGGTCTCCCGCGAGGAGGAGATCATGGGTCTGGATTCCACGGAACATGGACTTCCGTCCGCCTACTCCGGTTTCTCGATCATCGATATCTCCAACACGATGACCATGGATGTTAATGAAAACACGGACCTGGGCGTATCCGACTACTCCGCCGCCTCTCCGGCCGAGAAGGCTGCCGCCGTTAAGGTCGTGAAGATGCCGGACGCGGACGCCTACGCGATGCATAAGGTAGTCATCATCACCAAGCTGTCCAGCTACGAGCAGATCAAGACCGCCATGAACAATTTAGGCGTCACTGGCATGACCGTGACCCAGGTCATGGGCTGCGGCGTCCAGAAGGGCGCCGGGGAAATGTACCGCGGCGTTGAGATGGACGTGACGCTGCTTCCGAAGGTAAAGCTGGAAGTGGTCGTCAGCAAGATCCCGGTCGACTCCGTCATCGAAGCTGCCAAGAAGGCGCTCTACACCGGCCATATCGGCGACGGCAAGATCTTCGTCTACGGCGTGGAGAAGGTCGTCAAGATCCGCAC
>CANPYE010000177.1 GCA_947588005.1 uncultured Lachnospiraceae bacterium
GCTATACCTACAATTACGATTATTGGGGGGATGTGCAGTATTCTCCCGACGCTTATACGGTTGAGAAGGTGTATACCGCCGTAGATATGGGACTGGAGGGAAGGCTTCAGAATCCTCAGGGTCTGAACGTGATCGGCGACAGGATCTACATCTGCGATACCGGCAACAACCGGATCCTCGAGCTTCGGCGCGTGAACCAGGATACGATCGAGCTGTCCCGCGTCATCGACAGCTTCACGGGGGCGGAGCCCAATACGTTTTCGGCTCCCACAGACGTGGATGTGACGGACGACGGCTACATGTTCATCTGCGACAGCGGCAACCAGCGGATCCTGAAGCTGGACATGGATCTGAACTATGTTATGGAATTTACGAAGCCGGATGATTCCAATTTCAGCAACAAGGACGTCTTTACGCCGACCAAGCTTTCCGTCGATACGGCGGGGCGCGTCTACTGCATTGCCACCAATGTGAACCAGGGCCTCATTAAGTTTGAAAATGACGGCCACTTCTCCGGATTCGTGGGAGCGTCCAAGGTTATCTACGACTGGACGGATTACATCTGGAAGAAGCTGGCGACCCAGGAGCAGAGGGCGCAGATGGTATCCTTTGTTCCCACGGAGTACGACAATGTCTATATCGATTCGGAAGGCTTCGTCTTCGTCTGCACGATGAATGTCAACGAGGCAGATCTGGACAGCGGCTCGGCCGATCCGATTCGGAGACTTAACATGCTTGGCAACGACATTCTGATCGAGAACGGCGAGTGGACGGTCATCGGCGATATCGAATGGGACGACGCGGCAGGCTATAACGGACCGTCGCTCTTTGTGGATATCACGGCGCTGGACAATAAAGTCTATGTGGCTCTGGACAGGGTCCGCGGCAGGCTTTTCGCCTACGACGATCAGGGGCGGATGCTCTACGCGTTCGGCGGCGCCGGCAACATGGACGGATATTTCCGGCAGCCCGCGGCGATCGAGCATATGGACCACGACCTGCTGGTTCTGGATTCCATCGACGCCAGCCTGACGCTCTTTACTCCCACAGAGTACGGCAGCCTGATCTACCAGGCCATCGAGCAGTTCCAGGACGGCTACTATACGGAATCCGGCGAATCCTGGCAGAAGGTCATGGACTTAAACGGCAACTGCGATCTGGCTTATATCGGCATCGGCCGGTCCCTCCTGCGGCAGGGAAGATATAAGGAAGCCATGGATTACTTCAAGCTGAAATACGATGAAGATAACTATTCCAAGGCCTTCAAGCAGTACCGCAAGCAGTGGGTGGAGGAGCATATCGTGATTATTTTCCTGGTAGTGTTCGCGCTTCTGTGCGTACCGCTTCTGGTCGGACGGATCCGGAAGATCAAGCACGAGATCGACACCTCGGATTATTTTGAGCTGAAGGAAGGGAGGCAGTCATGATAGCAACGCTGAAAGAAAAAATACATTCCAGCCGGTACCTGGATTCTCTGCGCTTCGCCCTGTACTGCTGTACCCATCCCCTGGACGGCTTCTGGGATCTGACCCATGAGAAAAGGGGAACCATCGCGGCGGCCAATTCGATCCTGTTTCTGACGGTGCTGGCCCGGATCATGGGGCTGCAGTTTACAAGCTTCATTTTCCTGCGGGTGAACTGGGACCGCATCAATATCTTCCTCTACATCGCCAGCATCCTGTTCCCGCTGGCCCTGTGGTGCGTGGGCAACTGGGGACTTACGACGCTGTTCGACGGAAAAGGGCGGCTGCCCCAGATCTATATGGCGTCCTGCTACGCGATGACTCCCTATCCGCTGATGCAGTTCCCGCTGATCCTTTTCAGCAACATGGTCACGGTGGAGGAAGCGGAGTTTTACACGGTGTTAAGCACGCTCTCCCTTGTGTGGGCGGTGGTACTGTTCCTCTGCGCCATGATGCAGATCCATGAGTACACGCTTAAGAAGACCATCGGATTTACAATCGGGACGATCTTCGCCATGCTGGTGATGGTATTCATCCTGATGCTGTTTTTCAGTATGATCGGCTCCGGCATTGTGTACTTCATTTCCATCGGGCGTGAGATCTTATTCCGAATGTGACGGGGAGGGAGAGTGCTATGAAGAAAGACAGAAAAGCAGAGCTTAGGGAAGCCCTGATAAGCCGTCTGAAAAGCCTGATCGGCCCTGTGATCATTCTTCTGATCGCCGCTCTGGGAGCCGTGTTCGTCATGATGAATCAGACGGAGGAGGCTGAGGAGGAGATCCCCCGCGCCAATGCCTACGAGGGCGGCGAGGAGGAGCTTGTCCTGGAGAATGATAAGCTGAAGTTCGTGATGAATTCCGCCACGACCCAGTTCAGTGTGACCGTGAAGGATTCCGGGATGGTATGGTATTCCAATCCGCCCGACGCGGCAAACGACCCGCTGGCCCTGACGCTGGAGAAGGGAAACCTCCAGTCTACCATCCGAATGGTCTACAGCACGACCAACGGCGTCGATACGATCTTCAATAACTACGACTACAGCATGCTGAATCAGATCTATGAGATCGAGCCGTCGGCGGATTCCATCCGCGTCAATTACACCATTGGCGAGCTGGATAAGGAATTCATCATTCCGCCGGTCATGACGGAGGCGCGGATGAACGAATATCTGGCAGGGATGTCCGGCTCCGACAAGAACATGATCGACAACTACTATAAGAAATACGATATCAATCACTTAAGCAAGAAGGACCAGGCGAACAAAGACGAGCTGCTGGCCAATTACCCGATCCTGGAGACAGAGGTCGCCTATGTGATCCGCGATAACGCTACGGATAACGTGCGGAACAAGCTGCAGCAGGTCTTCGAAGCCGCCGGGTACACGTACGAGGAGTACCTGGAGGATAAGGAGATGGGAAGCGCGGGGAAAACGCGCAAACAGGCTGTGTTCAATATCAGCATGATCTACCGCCTGGAGGACGGCGACCTGGTGGTCGAGGTGCCCATGGGCGATATCGAGTACCTGAGCGATTATCCGATCTATACGATGACCCTCCTGCCGTATTTCGGGGCAGGCGGCGTGGATGAAGAAGGCTTCCTGCTTGTGCCGGAAGGCGGCGGCGCCGTCATTAACTTCAATAACGGCAAGATCGCCCAGAGCAATTATTACTCCAACCTTTACGGCTGGGATATGGCGTCGAACCGTACCGCGGTGGTGCACGACACCAGGGCGTATTTCGGAACCTTCGGCATTTCCAAGGGCGATAACTCGTTCCTCTGCTTTTTGGAGGACGGCGCGGCGTACGCGTCCGTACTGGCGGACGTCAGCGGCAAGAGCAACAGCTACAACTACGTGAACGCGGAGTATTCCATCACCCACAGAGAGCAGTACGACGTGGGCGACCGCTACAACGGCATGATGTTTATTTATGAGCCGAACCTTCCGGACGAGAACCTGGTACAGAGGTACCGTTTCGTAGGTTCCGGCAGCTATGTGGATATGGCGAACGTCTACCACGATTACCTGGCGGCGAAGAATCCGGAGCAGTTTACGCCTCTGGCGGAGAGCGGAGCGCCTGCGGCCGTGGAGATTCTGGGAGCCGTGGATAAGGTGAAGCAGGTGCTGGGAATCCCGGTCAGCAAGCCGGTCAAACTCACAGGCTTTAAGGAAGCGCAGGAGATCCTTGCCGCGCTTAAGGACGCGGGCTTCGGAAATATGTACGTCAAGCTGTCCGGCTGGGCCAACGGGGGCGTCAAGCAGAAGCTTCTGACGAAGATCAGGCCGGTCTCGTCGCTTGGCAGCGCAAAGGACCTGCAGGCGCTTATAAGCTACGCGAAGTCAAACGGCATGGAGCTCTATCTGGACGGCGTGACCAATTACGCCTATGACAGCAATCTGTTAAACGGCTTCATCGAGTTTCGGGACGCCGCCCGGCTGGCGAGCCAGGAGAGAGTAGAGCTTCTTGAATATTCCAAGATTACGTTCGGCCAGATGCAGGGCGAGGACAGCTACTATCTGCTGAACCATAAGAACATTGACAAGATGGCCGACAACCTGATCGGCTACGCGGCGGCAAACGGAGCGGGCGTCTCTTTCAGGGATATGGGCATGGAGCTTTCCTCCGATTTCGACGAGACGGATCCGTTCACCCGGCAGCAGGCGCTGGCGGTCCAGGTAAGCAAGCTTGAGCAGGCGAAGCAGGCGGGAGAGGGCATCATGATCAATATGGGCAATGACTACGCGATGCCCTACGCGGACATGATCACCGGCATGGACCTGGGCGGTTCGGAATACACGATCTTAGATAAGATGGTGCCGTTCTATCAGCTGGCGGTCCACGGATTCGCCAATTACGCCGGCGAGCCGCTGAATTTGACGCAGGATTACGAGGATGAGCTGCTGAAATCGGCGGAATACGGCGCGGGCCTGTCGTTCACATTTATGAAGGAAACCGCCTTCGCGATCCAGTCTACGAATTACACGAAGTATTTCGGAGCCGGATTCGACGCGTGGGAAGACAGGGCGAAGGAGATCTACAGCCGCTATAACAGCGAGCTGGGACATACCTTCAGCCAGAGGATGACGGATCACAGGTATCTGACGGATATGGTGACCTGCACCTCCTACGAAGACGGAACGAAGATTTATGTTAATTACAGCTACGAGGATTACCGGGCGGAGGACGGCACGGCCGTCCCGGCCAGGGACTACGTGGCGGTGAAGCCATAAAGCGGAAGAACGGAGAAAGGAACGGTGAAAAATATGAAGAAGAAGAAAAAACCAGCAGGTCTTCAGAAGCG
>CANPYE010000178.1 GCA_947588005.1 uncultured Lachnospiraceae bacterium
AGCTTCCGCAGGCGCAGCCGGCCGGGCAGTATGTGAAGCTGCGCTTTGAGGTGAAGGATAACGGCATCGGCATGAGCGAAGAATTTCAGAAGAATGTGTTCGCTCCCTTCAGCCGTGAGATCAGCTCCGTTACCAATAAGATCCAGGGAACCGGCCTCGGCATGGCGATCACGAAGAATCTGGTGGACCTGATGGGCGGCATCATCCATGTGGAGAGCGCGCCCGGCAAGGGCAGCACCTTTACGGTAGAGCTGTCGTTCGCTCTGCCGGAGCAGGAGGATCTCAGGTCGCAGGAGCAGCTGTCAGCGGATTCGAATGCCCGGAAAGAAGGCGCTGTGGAGGCGCAGGCCGCCGGTGTGATGGAAGGAAAGCGGTTCCTGGTGGCGGAGGATAATGAGCTGAACGCGGAGATCCTGACGGAGATGCTTGGTATCGAAGGCGCGGAATGCGAGCTGGCGGAAAACGGCCGGGAAGCAGTGGAGATGTTCGAAAAGTCCGCGCCGGGATATTACGATATGATCCTGATGGATGTGCAGATGCCGGTAATGAACGGGTATGAGGCCACCAAGAAGATCCGCTCCGGCAGCCATCCGGAGGCGGAGACGATCCCGATCGTGGCTATGACGGCGAATACCTTCGCTGAGGACGTGCGGGACGCGCTTGCGGCCGGTATGGACGGGCATCTGGGCAAGCCTATCGATATGAACGCGGTGAGGGAGCTGATCGGACGGCTTCTGAACAGAACGAAAGACAGAACAGAGCGCGAGGACTAACCGAAGGAGGAGAGAGGCATGAAAAGACAGCGCGTTTCCGCTCTGCTGATACTTGCAGTGACAGTCTGCCTGATGGCCTGTCTGACGTCCTGCGGCGGGGGAGACGGACAGAAGCATACCACCCTGTCGGTGATGGGCCGAAAGAGCGATATAGAGAAAAGCTACATGACCGCGCTTTTCGGGCATTATGAGTCAATGACCGGCAATAAGCTGAATCTCATCAAAATTGAGGACGCTGATTTCGAGACGGAGGCTGCGAAGCGTTTCGCGGCGGGAAATGTCCCGGATGTATTTCTCCATTTTCATAATGCGGACCTGAACCGGTTTAATGTGGCCGGTAATTTCTGTTACCTGAATGACGAGGCGTGGGCCGGCGATCTGACGGACAGCGCGCGGGCTTACTGCGAAGACAGGGACGGGAACCTTCTGGGACTGCCGTTCTGGGAGAGCTCCGTATCCGGCTGCTATTACAACAGGACGATCCTGGACGGTCTGGGGATGAAGCCCGCTACGACGCAGGCGGAGTTCGACGTACTCTGTCAGGTGCTTTTGGAAGCCGGTTATACGCCGATCTGCTGGCCGGCGGACGGCTGCACATGGATGTACCAGTTCGGGCTGGATCCTGTCTTCGCGGATGATCCGGAGCTTTTGGAGAAGCTGAATCGGAATGAGATAACCTACAGCGGGATCCCGCAGGTGGAGAGTATGGCCGAATGGATCGGCAGCGCGGCGGATAAGGGCTGGTTCGGATCGGACTATCTGCGGACCGGATGGTCGGATATCAGTTCGGAACTCGGCAGCGGCAGCGCAGTCATGACGTTTATATGGGATACCTGGTTCTATACGGATTTTGAACGGGGACAGAAGTACGGCATCGATGATTTCGCCGTCATGCCGGTGTTCATGAATACAGCGGAGGAAGGCACCTACGAGGGCGGCAATCTGAACATGATGATGATCAATAAGAACGGGCAGCAGCTGGAAGCGGCAAAGGAATTTCTCGCTTTCTGCGCATCCCCGGAGAATTATAATGTGGCCTTCGACGGGATCTCCACGGTGAGCTGCTTTAAGGGACAGACCACCAACATCCAGTCGAAGATGGTGACGGACGCACAGGCGTCCATCGCGGAAAAGGAAAGGGTCTCCACCGCGGCTTCCCGGATCATCGGCTACAGCGCGGACGATGTGGCGGCGGCGTATAACAGCCTCCTGCGCGGCAGAACGGACGCCGCGGGATGCGTGAAGATGATGGACGACGCCCGGCAGGAGGAAGCGAAGAAGTACGGTACGGAAGGGTTTTGATTCTAGAGGATCTCAAGCTCACAGGAATCGCTGCCCGCGGCGATGAGGATGCGGTATATGCTTTTCGGCCAGGCTTTAGCCAGGCGTGGATCGGTGATCGGAATTTCTTCAATCGTGATTTGTTCGGCGCCTTTGACGCGGCACGCGGCAAGGGCGCCGATCTGTATTTCCATGCAAGCAAGGCGCCAGTGACGCCTTGCTTGTATTTCCATGCAGGCAGAGCGCGGGTGACGGTCTGCCTGCATGGCGCCGTCCGGACAAAGGGAGGGCTTTTCGCTGGTGAGCAACGTAAGAACTACCGGCATCGGCTCCGCCAGCTCCCAGGCGTCGCGGATCACGATCCGGCGCCCCTTTTCCAGTATCGCCGTCCGGACGTAAGAGCGGATCCGGCCGTCGGGATAGGCGGGGGCGATATCCATGGAGATGCGGGATTCGGCGCGATCCGGATGCATGGCTGTGCTGACAGCATCCTGTTGCGTATCGCTGTCTGGAGTATCCTGCTGCGAATCGTTGTCCGGAATATCCTGTTGTTGTCGCATATTACTGTTGGCAGTGTACGTTTGCTGTCGTGCGATCGCGCCGGCAGTAAGCAACTGCTTTTTTCTATCACTGTCATTGCCTGCAAGCGTCGTATTCAGCTGGTATGTCACGCCGGCTGCCGCGTACTGCGGTCCGGCCGCCTGCATCACGCCGCCGATCGTGGGCAGGTTGTGCCAGGCGGACTGCATGGTCCAGATCTCGTAACGCCGGTCGGAAAAGGTCTTCTGCGTGTACGATTCCACACCCAGATCGATGAACAGCGGACGGCCGTCTTTGTAAAGGATGAAGCTTCCGGTGTCGTTGTGATTGTGATTGTCGTCGTTGTCCCCGGCTTTGACGGCCAGGCAGAAACGATCGTCCCTGGCGATGAAAAGGCCGGTGCTTGGGTAGAAGATATCCGGGGGCATGGTATCGGATGGGCCGTTTATATGCCGGAGATTCCTGAAACCGGCGTTCATATTGGCGTTGGAAGCGCCGCCGCACTTCCGGTTTTCGTCAAAAAGTGGTCTTTCAGGAGCGTGTTCTGTGAAAGAGCGGGCTGTCTCCATCATTTCTTCATGGAAAAATACGGACTGAGCGCGGTAAAACAGGTTGTGTTCTTCCACGGCCAGTTTCTCTGATATGGTGCTTTCCGCGTAATCCCGGGCGGCGAAGCCCGCCAGAGCGGCGCTGCCGATCCGCTTTCCAAAAAGGTATTCCCGTACGCCGCGGCGGCCCGCCAGGGGCGAGCAGTCCGCGAAGTTGAGATAGTACGGTCCGGCCACATGGACGTTCAGAATGTAAACGGCCATGTGGCGGATCTTTGGTTCCCGGTACACGCCGTCAAACCGGCCGCCGGTGATGCCGTTCAGCACTTCCAGCGATTCAAAAAGCGTCAGAGCCGCGTGGCCGAAATACTGCGCTCCCTCGTCGCAGCAGCCGTCATCCTCATAATCTGCCAGAAAATAGTCGAGACTTACGCAGGCCTGATGGAAGACGCGGTCTTTCCAGTCGGGCGGGAGATATATGGGCGGCGCGGTATTTCCCGCAGCAGTACCGTCCATCTGAGACATAGTTGCGGAGACATCTGTCTTGCCGCATACCGGAGTGGAACCATCCGCCCGGGATGCAGCTGCAGAGAAGGAGGCCCCATGCTGCTTCACTGCCGGGTTCGGTTCCCTCGTAAACGCCGCCAGCAGAATATTCTGCGTACACCACGGCGTCCAGTTATTGAGCGGCCGGGAACCGTTGCCCATCCACCAGAAGTATTTTGTCAGATACGGCGCGAAGATTCTTCTGCGCAGATTCACGTTGACTAAAGCGGAAACAGCCGGACTGACCTTCGCCAGCGCGTCCCGCAGCAAATATTCCGCCACGCCGAGAACGGCCGCGGTTTCGGCGGCAAACAGGTCAATGACGGGATCCGTTACATCCGGAAGCGGCATCTGGGGCCCGTTCGCGGAATTGTGGGCCGGAAGCTGCCAGCCGCTTTCCTCGCAGATCAGAAAAATGCCGTTGACGGTATCGTCCAGAAACCGCCCTTTATATTCCGCGCATTCCGCCAGAACCAATGCGCAGAGAGCCGTCCGGCGGGCAAACTGTTTGTCCTCGTAATGGACCCGGTTGCCGGTTCTGGTAAATTCCATGTAGTCTGTTGCCAGAATCTGTGGGTAAGAATAATTCAGGTATTTCTCCCCTTCGGCGATCAGCGCGGCTTTTAAATCGTCCGGTAAGCCTGTCCACGCCGCGCGGTCGGAGGCAGACGGCAGGCCGCGGTACATCGCGGCCGCTTCTATGGTTGTATCAGAAGCAATTTCAGCGAGCATATGTCGATTCTCCGTTTCCTGTTTTTTACGCAAAAAAATTCTGTTCAGGTAATTCCATTTTCCATTCTGTTTCCGTCGCCGGTTCTCTGAGATGCTATATCCAGAGTATGATATGCTTTCCGTCAAAAGTCAAGCGTTCCATTCATGAGAATCATTGACAAATGCTGCGGAGAAAATTTATAATATTTACATATTAATCCTATGCAGGGAGGTGTGCAGCAATGAAGGTACTATTGATCGGCGGAACCGGAACCATCAGCACGGAGATCTCGAAGAAATTGATCCGGGACGGCCATGAACTGTGGCTTATCAATCGCGGGAA
>CANPYE010000179.1 GCA_947588005.1 uncultured Lachnospiraceae bacterium
TTCTTGAAACTTGGCACCGCCTTGAAATGAAAGCGGTTCGGAATTGATACCTTGACCACCATGGGTGATTCCTCCTTTTATCTGATCTGATTTTATAAATCTCTGTGAAGCAGCATCTCGTAATTGCCCTCCCTTGTAAGGGGGAATGGCGCCCGGGCGATCCAGGGGTGGTTTTCCCTTTCCGTCCCTGCAGCAGAGGATGCCGGGTTTAAGGACGAAGGAACAGCCGCTCCCGCCTGTAAGTATAACTCCAGGGAATCAATCTGTGTAATTTCCATTACTTCTAAGGGGCTACATATAGTCCGATATCGGATATGGTTAATGAATAGCCCCTTTCCCTGCGCTGCCGCCGCGCGGTTCATTTCCGTCCATACTCTTTCCGATACAATGCTGACCGGCCGGCCGCTTTCCGGCTCCGTCAGCGTATTTCCGCTGTCCCGATAGGCCGTCACCTGCAGGCTTTCTTCCCCGATATGAAGCGTCACGGAGCAGAGCGCCGCCCTCTCCCGCCGCGTCCCGTCCGCGGCCATCCACAGATACCGGAACAGGAAGACCCCGCCGCATACCAGAAACACCCACATAAGCAGCGAAAGCCCCGCCTCCGCGCTCCCCCTTACGGCCAGCGCCGCATCGTATCCCGCGGCTGTATGCTCCATCAGAAACTCCATAAGTCCTCCGGACGCCGCAGCCAGAAAGCAGAGCAGAAGCGTCTCCTTAAGAAGTTCCCTTACGCTTCGCGGCCGGTAGGCCAAAACGCTGAGCAGCGCCGCGGGCGCAAGCGTTCCTGCGATAAAGACCGCCCCGCCAAAGGCCCTAAGCGCCGCGCTCTCCGCTTTTCCAGGCAGGAGCGCCTCAACCCACACGACCGCGCACGCCGCGGCCGCTCCGGCCGCGCCGGCCGTAAGCAGCCGCCCCAGGCTCACCTTCTGTCTCAGGATTTCGGCAGACAGGCGCAGCAGAATAAGATCCATCAGATAGTTCACCAGGAAGAACACATCTATGTACAACTCATACCGCAAAGCCCGAACCCCCTGTCTCACATCGTCCATTATAGACAGTTTCACTTTCGGATTTTGTCAAACGGTGGAAGGAAAATCGATTTTTTTCTCGTCTGAAATCGAGGAATTTCACAGAAAAAATATAAGAATCGACATACGGGCAGGGCGCCGCCGGCGCCCTGCCCGTATGGAAAAAGGCATCCCCCTAAAGGGACGCCTTAAATCGTCAGATACTATGTTATATACGGATTATCTCTTATTCTTCAGGAAATCCGGAATCGTGATGTCCTTCATATTCGTGGTCGGACGGTAACCATGGTTCGCCTGGGTGTTTATACCGTTCATCGGCGTAGGACGGGTTCCGAACGAGGACGGAGATACGGGAGCGGTCGCCGCGGCTTCAGCGGCTCCCGGAGTCTTCGACGGGCGGAAGGATCCGAAACCGGTCCCCGTGCCGCTCATGGCCTTGGCCACGGATCCGCCAACCTGCTCGTCCAGCCCGGTAGCGATGACCGTGATCGTCGCTTCATCCTGCGCGTTCTCGTCATACATGGCGCCGAAGATGATGTTCGCATCCTCGCCGGCCAGCTCTTGTACATAGCTTGCGGCTTCATTGGCCTCGATCAGGCTGATGTCGCCGGAGATATTGATAATAACATGGGAAGCGCCCTCGATGGTAGTCTCCAGAAGCGGGCTGGATACCGCCTGCTTCACAGCCTCCAGAGCCTTCTCGTCGCCCTTGGCGCGGCCGATACCGATATGGGCGATGCCCTTGTCGATCATGACGGTCTGCACGTCGGCGAAATCCAGGTTGATCAGTCCCGGAACATTGATCAGATCCGTGATGCCCTGAACGGCCTGCTGGAGAACCTCGTCGGCCTTCTTAAGGGCGTCCGGCATCGTCGTCCGGCGGTCCACGATCTCAAGAAGCTTGTCGTTGGGGATCACGATCAGCGTATCCACGCTGTCCCTTAAGCGCTCGATGCCCTGCGCGGCGTTGGTCATACGGGTCCTGGCCTCGAACTTGAAAGGCTTGGTCACCACGCCGACGGTCAGGATGCCCATATCCTTGGCGATCCTGGCGATCACGGGGGCCGCGCCCGTGCCGGTGCCGCCGCCCATACCGCAGGTGACGAACACCATGTCGGCTCCGCGCAGCGCCTGCGCCAGCTCCTCCGAGTTCTCTTCAGCCGCCTTCTCGCCTACCTCGGGCCGTGCGCCGGCGCCCAGTCCCTTGGTCAGCTTCTCGCCGATCTGCATCGCGGTCGGGGCCTTGCAGAACTGCAGGGCCTGCTTGTCCGTATTGATACCGATAAATTCCACTCCGGCAATATTCTCATCGATCATGCGGTTCACCGCGTTATTTCCCGCGCCGCCTACTCCTACTACTATGATCCGGGCAGAACTCTCCGCCTCATTTATCTTAATCTCCAGCAAGATGATGTCCTCCTTTTTTACGTGTACCCCCACGCTATTTTCTCTGAACCTTCCGTAAAACTAACCTAACTATTATCATATTTGATTTCATACAAAATATCAACCATTTTTTTTAGAAATTTTACACTAATCCGAAAAATTTTTCTTGAATGTCGAGACCAGATCTTCTTTATTCTCGTCATAGTTGTCCAGGTACAGCGTCCCGTCCAGATCCTTGATCTGCGGCATCATGTCGGCCAGCAGGGAAATTTTTCCATCCATCTGCGAGCCGTCGCCAAGCACCACCTCTACTTTGTTGATATACAGGTTTGCCTCCCCTCTGGAATTATATTTGATCCCGTCCACCGCAAGCCTGCGCAGAGACAGCAGCTGGGTGAGATTCAGGATTTCTTCGAAAATACGGTTGTCCTCCACCGGCAGGGCCTTATGAAGCACGATCTGCCCGAATTTCAGACCCGATATCTCCGGGATTCCCTCAAGAGCCGTATCCGTACTCTCCACTACGATCCCGTCCTTGTCAAAATACATATAGCTTCCCATATAGGAAACATAGCCCACGACGCTCTTTTCGTGGACGATCACCTCCACATGGGCAGGTCCGGCAAAATCCACCTGGTAATCCTCGACAAACGGAATCTGCACGTGCTCCTTCGTCTTCTCTTTTAAGAAGAAATAGGCGCTGTTCCAGTCCAGATTCTTCTGAAACAGCATGCTTACGATCTCATTTTCCGTATAGCGGCTGTTTCCGATGACGGTCACCTGGCGTATATTGACGGACAGAAGCACCGCCGCCGCGGAAATGACAGCCACAACGAAGATGAACAGTCCCATATGCGTTTTTTTGCCTAAGATGTCTCTCATAGTTCCTCCGGCCGCGCAGGCGCGGCCCGCTCTCATATCGTCCGATTTCCGGAATCCGGCTCACGTTCCGCCCTGTCCCGCAGCGTCTGTCCGGACCGGTTTTCATCCGCGGCCCCATCCGTCGTCGGGAGCTCTCTCGCCGGAAGCTCTCTGATCCGCGCTCCCAGGTCCTTAAGATCCCCGCAGATATCCTCATACCCCCGCAGGATATGACCGCAGCCGCCGATCCGGGTCCTGCCCTCCGCGGCAAGTCCGGCTACCACAAGCGCCGCTCCTCCGCGAAGGTCCGGAGCCTCGACGCAGGCTCCCCGAAGCGGATAGACGCCGCGCACCTGCGCGCGGTTCCCGTCGATATCGATGCTCGCTCCCATCCTGCGAAGCTGTCCGGCCGTGGCAAAACGCCCCTCAAATACCGTCTCCCATACCTGCCCGCAGCCGTCGCAGACGGCCAGAAGGGAAAGCAACGGCGACTGCATATCCGTCGGGAAGCCCGGATAGGGTGCGGTCCTTACATTGACCGGCTTCGGACGGCGGTTCATCCGCACGCGGATACCGGACGGCGGCGTGTCGATACCGGCTCCCATTTTCTTTAGAACCTTAAGGACGCCTTCCAGCTGGGAAGCGCCGGCTCCCCGCAGATACGCCCGTCCGCCCGCCGCCATGACGCAGGCCAGATAGGTCCCGGCCACGATCCGGTCTCCCGGCGCCGTATATTCTGAATCGTGGAGTTCGCTTACGCCCTCCACGGCAACGGTTTCTTCTCCGATTCCGGAGATTCTCGCTCCCATGCCCTCAAGCATCCGGCACAGGCTCACGATCTCCGGCTCTCTGGCCGCGCCCTCGATCACAGTGGTTCCCTGCGCCTTTACCGCCGCCAGAAGCACATTTTCCGTAGCTCCCACGCTCGGATACGGGAAACGGATGCACCCGGCGGTAAGCTTATCTGCCCTGGCGGAGATTCTTCCGCCTTCCTGCTCACAGATCTGCGCCCCCAGCTTTTCCAAGCCGTACAGATGCAGATCGATGGGACGGCTCCCGATGGAGCAGCCGCCTGGATAATAGGTGGCCGCCTCGCCGGCGCGTCCCAAAAACGCCCCGAGCAGCACAATGGACGACCGCATGGCCGTCACATATTCCCGCGGGATCGCGACCCGGCTGACCGACGCGGCGTCGATGGTAAGCCTGTGGCCTTCCCATTTGCATTTACATCCCATGGATGTAAGAATGCCGATCATGCTGTATACGTCCCGGATCCGCGGGACATTTTTAAGAACCGTGGTTCCTCTGTGCAGAACGGCCGCCGCCATCATGGGCAGCACCGCGTTCTTGGATCCCTGGACCGTAACCTCCCCGTCAAGGGGACGCAG
>CANPYE010000180.1 GCA_947588005.1 uncultured Lachnospiraceae bacterium
CAGATGTACGAGAAGATCTCCGATACGCTGATCATGCTGCAGACGGGCGGTGATCGCCGATGAAGCTGCATTTGTACCGAAGGCTGGCCGCTGAAGGCATCCGCAAGAACCGCAGGCTCTATGTGCCCTACATGATGGCCGGCAGCGTTATGGTGATGATTCATTATCTGCTGCATTTTCTGGAGAGCTCGCCCATGATCGCTGAAGTGCGGGGCGGGGATTTCGCGCAGCTGTTCATGGGACTTGGCGGGATCGTGATCCGGTTCTTCGCGCTGCTGTTTCTTTTCTATACAAATTCCTTCCTGATCCGTCAGCGGAGCCGGGAGTTCGGTCTCTATAACGTGCTAGGCATGGATAAGAGGAACCTGACCCGCATTATGATCTGGGAAAGCGTGATTTCCACGGCCATTTCCATAGGGAGCGGGCTGCTCTTTGGAATCCTTTTCTCGAAGCTGGCGGAGCTGGGCTTCTTCTATATCCTGGAATTGGACGCCGGTTACGCGATGAGCGTAAGCGTCCGGTCCCTGGCCCTGACCCTGCGCTTTTTCCTGGAAATCTATCTGTTTTTGCTGATCTGCACGATATGGCGGGTCTGGCGGCTGGATCCGCTGGAGCTTCTGCAGAGTACCCAGGTGGGGGAGAAGCCGCCGAAGGCGCAGCGCCTGACGGCTCTGTTCGGACTTCTGCTTCTGGGAAGCGCTTACTATCTGGCGGTTACGATCAAGGAGCCGCTGCAGGCGATCCTGGTCTTCGTGGCGGCGGTGCTTATGGTGATCGCGGCAACCTATATCCTGTTTATCGCCGGATCGGTTACATTTTGCAGGTTACTGCAGAAGAATAAGCGGTACTATTATAAGCCGAACCATTTTGTGTCGGTGTCGTCCATGGTCTACCGGATGAAGCGAAATGGGGCCGGGCTGGCTTCCATCTGTATTTTAAGCACCATGATTCTGGTCATGCTGTCCTGTACGGTGGCGCTCTATGTGGGGGATGAGACGTCGATACGGAACCGTTTCCCGCGGCATATCGATATAGATGTGGAGCTGAACGGAAGCGAGGGGCTTAAGCGGGAGTTTACGGATCAGCTGGAGGACGCGATGGTGGCGAATGCGGGGGCAGGTGCTTGGGCAGGAACAGCGGATGAAGCTGCAGTTGTGGCGGAGACCGGCACCGGTGCGAGAGCAGCCGCTGCGGAATCGCTCGGGGTAGATGCAGCCGCCGCAGATCAGTTCGTGGACGCTGCGAAAGGATCCGGGACCGCGGCTCCGGCCCGGCAGAACATCCGGACCTACCGCAGGGTGGAAATGTACGGACTCCCCTTAGACGGCGGATATTCGATCAATATGGACCGCTGGGTCCTGGGCGCCGCGGATCCGCTGGGCCGGGTGATTCAGTTCTTCTCGCTGGAGGATTTTAACGAGCTGATGGGGACGGACGCGGACCTTGCGGACGACGAGTGCCTGATCTACTGCTATGGAGAGAAATACGGCCGGGATACATTTGCGGTCGCAGAGGGCGGAAGCTGGCGCGTGAAAGCGGAGCTGGACGATTTCTTCGAGAGCGGGTTCCGTTCCGAGCTAAGCGCCCTGTCCCTGATGGACGTGGTGGTAAAGGACCTGGACGCCGCAGCCGGCGCTTTCTGCGACCGGCTGGGCCAAAACGGTCAGCCATGGGCTTATCCGGTGTGGATCTGCGAATACGACATTGAAGGCGGAGACGACGAGGAAACGGCCAGGGCCGAGGCGTCGCGGGCGCAGGATACGATCGAGCAGCTCCGTCTGGCGACCGGCGCAAGGATCCGGGGCGCGGACGTAAATATGCGCGTCGTGGAGCGGCGCTACAGCCTGATGATGGACGGCGGACTGCTGTTTCTGGGACTGCTTTTAAGCATTGTGTTCGTCATCGCGTCGGTGCTGATCATTTATTATAAGCAGATCTCCGAGGGCTACGAGGACCAGGCGCGCTTCGGCATCATGCAGAGCGTGGGCATGACGAAGCGGGAGATCCGGAAAAGCATCAATTCCCAGATCCTGACGGTGTTTTTCCTGCCGCTTGCCTTCGCCGGGATTCATCTTATTTTCGCATTCCCGCTGCTGTGGCAGCTTCTGCGGCTGTTCGGAAGCGTGAACCTGCCTCTTTTTGTGCGGATGGCCCAGCTGTGTTTTCTGGTGTACGGCGTATGCTACGCGGCGGTCTACAAGCTGACGGCGGGAGTGTATTATGGGATCGTGAGCGGCGGGGAGTAGGCTTTCCTGCGAATCCGGATAGGCGAAGGTACCGTTTCCATGCGGAGAAAGCGCCTGGGAGGCTCCTGCACTGCGGGATCTCCGCAGCACTGTGACGCGCTAACGTGATAAAATTCTGCCGGAATTTTCCGGGAGATCGCCGGGAATTTTGTGGATTTTTTTTATTGAAAATGACGGCTCCGTGTGCTATCATAATTCCATTATTTTTGAAAATGCAGCGGCAGGGAAGGAGACTCTTGCCACGGAACCTGACAGGAAGACGGCGTCACCGACTGAGAGCGCGGTCATGGGGGAAATGGCGAAGGGAACGCTCCGGAGCCGGTATGTCGAACCAGCAGTAGGCATATCCGCGGGCACACGTTACGTGCATATGAGGGGAGATGCGTATGTCTGCCGCAGGCAGCCGGCGTCTCAATGCGGGTGGTACCGCGGGATCCAAGAATGTAAGTCCCGTCCCGGAATACGAGATCGTGTTCCGGGGCGGGATTTTTGCGTGGAAGCGGCTCCATTCCCTCATCAATAAAAAGGAGGACATCATCATGGAATTCATAAACGGCGTAAAACAGAAGGATGACGTTTCGGTCAGCCAGATCCTGTCTGGCGATTACACCGGTCAAACCGTTAAGCTGCGGGGAGCCGTTCACAACGTCCGTGATATGGGCGAGGTAATATTTGTGATCCTTCGGAAAGCGGAAGGGCTGGTACAGTGCGTGTATGAGGAAACGGCGGCCGGCGCCGGGCAGCCCGGCGTGTCGGCGGATCCTGCGGCCAGCGTGCCGGCGGATGCGGCCGGCGTATCGTCAGCTCCGGCGCCGGGCGATCTCCGGCTTTCCGACATCCGGAATCTGAAAGAGGAATCCGCGGTGGAGGTTACCGGCCGCGTGGTCGCCGAGGCGAGGGCGCCTCACGGCTTTGAACTGCGCCTTAGCGGTATTCGGATCCTGTCGGAGCCGGACGAGACCCTGCCGTTAGCCATCAATAAATTTAAAATGCACACATCCCTGGAGGCCAAGCTGGCGCTGCGGCCCATTTCCCTCAGAAACGTCCGGGAGCGGGCCAGGTTCAAGCTCCAGGAGGGCATCGTCCGCGGCTTCCGGGATTTTCTGATGAGCCAGGGCTTCACCGAGGTGCACACGCCGAAGATCGTGGCCCGGGGCGCCGAGGGCGGCTCCAATGTGTTCAAGCTGGATTATTTCAATAAAAAGGCGGAGCTGGGCCAGAGTCCCCAGTTCTACAAGCAGACCATGGTGGGCGTCTTCGACCGGGTCTTCGAGGTGGCGCCGGTATTCCGCGCGGAGAAGCACAATACGACCCGGCATCTGAATGAATATGTGAGCCTGGATTTCGAGATGGGCTATATCGACGGTTTCGAGGAACTCATGGCCATGGAGACTGGCTTTCTGCAGTATACGATGGAGCTTCTGGCGAAGGATTACCGAAAGGAGCTGGAGCTTTTGGACGTAAAGCTTCCGGATGTAAGCCGGATCCCTTCGGTTCGCTTTGATAAGGCGAAGGAGCTGGCAGCGGAGAAATACAACCGCAGGATCCGCAATCCCTTCGACCTGGAGCCGGAGGAGGAGCTGCTGATCGGAAGGTATTTCGAGGAAGAATACGGAAGCGATTTCGTGTTCGTGACCCATTATCCTTCGAAGAAGCGGCCGTTTTACGCAATGGACGATCCGGAGGACGCCCGTTTCACGCTGAGCTTCGATCTGCTGTTCCGCGGACTTGAGGTGACTACCGGCGGCCAGAGGATCCACGACTACAAAGAGATCCTTAAGAAAATGGAAAAGCGCGGTATGGACCCGGCGGATATCGAGTCCTACCTGATGATCTTTAAATACGGGATGCCGCCCCACGGCGGACTGGGAATCGGCCTGGAACGGCTGACCATGCGGCTTTTAGGCGAGCAGAATGTGCGGGAGGCATCGCTGTTCCCGCGCGATGTGACGAGACTGGAGCCGTAGGAGCGGCGTGAGTAAGAAAGCCCTGCGGGCGGGACTTCAGAAAGCCTGTGGAACGAGATAAAGTTGCGTAAAACCGGCGAAGCGGAAGCGCAGCGATAAAAGGAGGGATTGGACTATGGCAAATGTGATCAGCGACGAAACGATCGAGTATGTGGGCATTCTGGCAAAGCTGGAACTGACGGACGCGGAGAAGGAAGAAGCGAAGAAGGATATGGGCCGGATGCTGGATTATATTGATATGCTGAATGAGCTGGATACCAGCGGGGTGGAGCCCATGTCGCATGTATTTGCAATGAATAACGTGTTCCGCGAGGACGTGGTGACCAACGGCGACGAGAGGGAGAAGATATTAAAGAA
>CANPYE010000181.1 GCA_947588005.1 uncultured Lachnospiraceae bacterium
GTGCTTTCCGAACATTCCGACCATAAGCTGAAGGTCATCGCCGCCAGTATTCAGAAGGAGCAGGATCTGGCGATCCGCAGCGATCCGAAGCGCTCCTGCCTGATCTATGGACTGGCGGGCAGCGGGAAGACCAGCATCGGGCTGCACCGCGTCGCGTATGTGCTTTACAATTTAAGAGAAACCGTAAAGGCGGAGAATGTTCTGGTTCTGTCCAATAACCATATTTTCAGTTCATACGTTTCGTCGATCCTGCCGGATCTTGGGGAAATACCGCCGCGGAGTATGGTATTCGCGGATATTCTGGAGACGTTTATGGACAAAGGCGTGGCAGCGGAGGATTATTATAGTCAGCTGAAGTGGCTGGACGGCAGGTCAGATCTGGCGCGGGGGAGTTTGGATCGCGTGAAATACCTTCGCCTCAAGTATTCGGCGGATATGATTCAGTATTGTACGGATTATTTTGCTTCTTTTTCGTTCCAGGTGCCGGAGATCCGCTATAAGGGGGAAACCGTGGTATCGCGGGACTCCGGCGGGAATGACCGGGAGAAGAGGCAGGCGAACCGCGCGCTTGATTTTAAGGCCCGCCGCAGCCGGCTGGAAAACCGGATCCGGCAGTCGATCGAGGAATTCTTTGAGACGAATAGGGAAGAGATATGCAGGAATATTGAAAAAGACCACGAAGAATATCTGTCGGCACGCGAACTCCGTTTGCTCTATGAAAGGCTGCTGCAGTCGTATCTGGATTCGGCGCAGGAGAAATTCATCCGCCTAAACCGGCTGGATCCGGGAAAGCAGGCGGCGCTTGTTCTTGCCGCGTATCTGCGCCGGGTGGGGGAAGAAGAGGAAGAGGCGGTGCGGTTTTATGAGTCGCTGAAGTCTGGCGTGCTCTGGTACGAGGACGCGCTTTTTCTGCTGCTTATCAAAGTGCTGATGGGGGAGGCGGCTCCATTTTCCAATATTCTCCACACGGTGATCGACGAATCCCAGGATTACGGTCTGCTCCAGCTGCATATCATGAAGCGGCTGCTGCCCAGAAGCAGCTTTACGCTGCTTGGCGATATCTGCCAGACCGTCAATCCTCTGACGACGATTCAGGAATATGACGCTTATGAAAATGTATTCGGGCCTGACCTTGTCCGGATCCGTCTCGGCAAATGCTACCGTTCGTCCGGCGACATCAACGCGCTGGCTTTCGCGCTGATCGGGGCGGCGGAAGGATACTCCTATTTTCAGCGGATGGCTGGTAAGCCGCGGTATATCATAAGTCAGGATCCGCTATCCTGCATCGCGCCGATCCTTGAGCGGCTTAAGAAGTATCATTCGGCTGCGGTTATCACAAACAGCGGGGAGGAAGCCAGGGCAGTCTGGGCGAGGCTGCGGGGGCGCAGTAATCGGGCGGCCGCGGCTTTATCCGGGGCCGGGCAGTCGGATCAGGAGAAAACCGACGCAATTCAAGGGGAACGGGCTGCTTGGGAGGGACGGCCTGATCGGGACGAAGTGCAGCTGATACAATCTCCTGAGGATGAGCTAAAAGGCAAAGTGGTCATTCTTCCGCTTCTGCTTGCGAAAGGACTGGAATTCGACGCGGTGATCCTGTTTCGCTGTGTTCATTCGAACGAAGGAAATGCTTCCATGCGGCGGAAAGTGTATCTGGGGTGTACAAGGGCGCTGCATGAATTGTACCTCGTAGAGAGCGGGCCGCTGCCGGAAGCTCTGCGCGGGTGCGAAGAGTATCTTGAGATCATGCAGGAAGATTCTCGGGATGATTGAAGAATTGTCAGACGACGATTTCAGCATTGCTTCCGTCAGGCGGTTGCGGCCAGAACATTCGTTATTCAGAAAAATAGTACTGGACAAATCAGTACGAATCTATTAATATAATAGATAATATATAATCTACTTTATTAAATATATGCATACTTTAGATCATATATTGTCTAAAGTAAAAGGAGATTTCCGCTATGGCCCGTGAATATGTATGGGAAACCCCGGAAGAGATGGACCGGCAGCTTGCGAAGCGTGTGAGGGCCATCCGGCGGCGGAGAGCCATTTCCCAGGAAGAATTAAGCCGCTTAAGCGGCGTCAGCTTTGGTTCTGTCAAGCGGTTTGAGACGACCGGCATGATATCGCTTCTGTCGCTCACGAAGATCGCGGGGGCGTTGGGCTGCGCTGATGAGATCCGGGGGCTGTTTGGGCAGGTTCCATACCAGAGTATAGAGGAGGTCATCCGTGAAAGAAAATAACCGGCTGCGGGTGTGTTATCACAGACAGCCCGTGGGAACCCTGGCGCTGACCGCCGGCGGGATGGCGGCATTTGAATATAGCGGTCAGTGGCTGCGGGAAGGATTCCCGATCAGTCCCTTTTCGCTTCCATTGAAAAAGCAGGTATTTGTTCCCCGGAAGGACTATTTCCAGGGGCTGTTCGGCGTGTTCGCGGACAGCCTGCCGGACGCGTGGGGGAATCTGCTGCTGAATCGGCTTCTGCGCAGGAATGGGATCGATCCGGCTGCCGTGAATGTTCTGGATCGTCTGGCCATTGTCGGATCGGCCGGTATGGGGGCGCTTACGTATGAGCCGGAGCGCCGTCTGGGCGGTGATACAGGCGGCATCGATCTGGACGAACTGGCCGGGCAGTGCCGGAGAGTGCTCTCTTCGGAATATGAAGGAGATCTGGATGCGCTTTACCGTCTGGGCGGTACGAGCGGCGGAGCCAGACCGAAGATCATGACAGAGATCGACGGCGATGACTGGATCATTAAGTTCCCTGCACCGTGGGATCCGAAGAATATGGGGCGGATGGAATACGATTATGTCCGGTGCGCAGAAGCCTGTGGAATCGTCGTGCCGCGGACAAGGCTGTTTCCTTCAGAAATATGTGAGGGCTATTTTGGAAGCCGCAGATTCGACAGGCTGCGCGGAGGCGTACCTGATGGAGCGGAAGCAGTACGGCGTTTTCATATGCTGACGGTGGCCGCGCTTCTGGAAGTGGATTTTGAGCAGCCAAATCTTGATTACCATGACCTGATGAAACTGACGGCGATCCTTACTGGCGGCTGCCGGGAAGATATGGAGAATCTGTTCCGGCGAATGTGTTTCAATGTATTTGCCCACAACCGGGACGACCATTCGAAGAATTTTTCATTTATCTATCATGAAGAAGCCGATGAATGGCATTTGAGTCCTGCATATGACCTGACATACAGTACGACGTACTATGGGGAGCACACGACGACAGTGGACGGCGAAGGGGCCGCTCCGGGCCCGGCGCAGCTTCTGGCTGTGGGGCTGCAAGCCGGGCTTCCCCGGAAACGCTGCCAGGATATGATGGACGAGGTGCGGGAGTGCATAAAGCAATATCTTTGGGGATATCTGTCGGGGCAGGAAAACAGCTAAAAGGATAATGTCGAAAAATCCTTTTGCAACAGCAGATCGGCGTCGTCGCTTACAAGAACTACATTCATGTCTATGCGTTCGAAGGCGATACCTTCTGTTTTGGTTCTGATGTCTAGGGGTTTTCGTGCGGGCCATAGGTTCATTTCTGTGTGAGCAGGACGTCAGTGCCGCGTTTTTTGTATTGTCGGGTATTATCACGATTTCCCGACAAACCGGATCGCCGTCCCGTAGGCCACGACCTCGGCGGCGCCCTGCATCATGGAGGAGGAAGCCAAACGGACGCCGATGATCGCGTCCGCGTGGAGCTCTTCTGCCTCGTCGACCATGCGCTTGACGGCGATGGCCCGGGCTTCGTTCAGCATCTCGGTGTAGCCTGCGATCTCGCCGCCCACGAGCGTCTTCATGCCGGCCATAAAGTCACGGCCGACGTTCTTGCTCTGTACGACGCAGCCTTTCACAAGGCCAAGCGCCTCGTATTCTTTACCAGGGTAATGTTCAATATTTAAGAGCTTCATTTTCTTCTCCTCCTTCGATTTCTTTCAGTCTTTCCCTGCAGGCAGCGATGACTCCGATCATGACCAGGATCGGCATGACGGTAATGATCACCAGGACCGGCGCGGGAGCGGGATCCAGCTGGTTCAGCCACCAGAAAGCGGCCAGAAGCGCCAGCATGACTGCGACGGTGACCGCCGCCGCGATAACGGGGACGAGCTTCCGTTTCCTTAAATCTGTCTGTTCCACATTCATAAACTGCGTACCTCCTTCTTCCAGAGTTTCCATCTGATCCAGCCAGCGGACGGCGTCGAGGCTGTCAAACGCTGTCCGGTCGTCCTGCATCATCCGGCAGATCAGCCGCGTGTGCTCCAGATTGGCTTCCTCCCGGTTCAGGGCCGCGAGCCGCCTCTCCAGGCAGTCGTCTAAGGAAAGCGTTCCGCCGGCCATGTCCCGGATGTCCCCGATGGGGACCGACAGCTTCCTAAGGAGCCGAATCTTCCGAAGGAGCGCCACGTCATCCAGGGAATACTCCCGGTAGCCGTTGGCGGGATTGCGTCCCGGGGTAAGAAGGCCTTCTTCTTCATAGAAGCGGATGTTCTTCTTCGCGATGCCCGCC
>CANPYE010000182.1 GCA_947588005.1 uncultured Lachnospiraceae bacterium
CCTCCGGGGTCGCAAACCTGAGCCGATATTTTACGCCGGAATACACCAACGCCTGGCCTGCTATGTTCATTCAAAGCGCCCTGCTCTACGCCTACTATCTGCTGCCGTTCTCCATGATTGTGGTCTGTGTGATGCTTGCGGGCCGGGAAACAGGAAACAACGGCATCCTGAAAATGCTTGCCCTGCCGGTCAGCCGCCATGCGCTCTCCATAGCGAAATTCTGCGTTCTAACATTTTATCTGTTTATGGAAATGGTCGTATTCCTTGCGGTATTCGTGATCGCCGGGACAGCTGCCGTAAGCACAATGGGCGTGACCGAGGCGCTGCCCATCCTTTATCTGCTGAAATGGTGTGTCGGGTTGTTTCTGACAATGCTGCCATGCGTGGGAACCATGTGGGCAATCACCGTACTGTTTGATAAGCCGCTGCTTTCCGCAGGATTGAACCTGCTTCTGGTTATCCCCGGCATTTTGGTTTCAGCTACACCCGTTTGGATTATTTATCCGTATTGTTACAGTGGATATTTGGTTTCATGTTCTCTGCATGATTTTACGGTCAATTCTAACATAAGGACTTTTTCCATTTTCCCGTTCCTGCCGGTTGCAATGCTGGTCTTTGTATTCGTGCTTGCGATTGCAGTGACTCAATTTGGAAAGAAATGAGGTAAACTATAGGATCGTATTGTTTCGTCACTACGGTCAATTCTGGAAGCCTGCCGTATATGAGCATTTTTTACAGGCTTGCAGCAACCGAAAAACCTGTTCCGCCATTAAAGTCAGATTCTTTGAAGCATTTTGAGGAAGCATCGCTTCTTCCAATGTGGTGATTTCATGGACCGCAGGAAAGAAGGCGTCGATGCCTGCCTGGTTGCAGCTGCGGGCCTCGGCGTTTACGCTTCCCGCGAAAGCGATGACCTTTGCACCGTATCGTTTCGCTCGCCTGGCTACGCCGATTGGCGCTTTACCCATGGCTGTTTGATGATCCAGGCGTCCCTCTCCGGTGATTACGATATCAGCGTCTTTTAGATCCTGTTCCAGATTGACCGTGTCAAGAATCAGCTCGACTCCGGAGATTAGTTCTGCGTTCAGATAGCTGAGAAAGGCGAATCCGAGTCCGCCGGCAGCCCCGGCTCCCGCAGTTTTGGACCAGTCTTTATTTACTGTGTCGGCGGTGATATTGGCAAAATGGGCCATGGCTCGATCAAGTTCCGGTTTCATTTCCTCGGTCACCCCTTTTTGAGGACCATATATGTAAGTGGAACCATTTATGCCGCAAAGAGGATTATTGACATCACAGGCAACCTGGAAAAAGCAGTCTTTTAAAAGGGGATGCACTTGCTGCCGGTCAACGGCAGCAATCCGGGCTAATGCCTGTGCGCCATCTCCGACATCACGGTCTTCCCTGTCAAGAAAACGAAAACCGAGAGCCTTCAGCATTCCGAGACCGGCGTCATTAGTGGCACTCCCCCCAATGCCTATAATGAAGTTTCTGCACCCCATCTCAATCGCATGTCTTATGAGCTCGCCAACACCGTATGTTGTCGCGGAAAGAGGATCCATTCTATCATTGGGGACCAACAGGATACCAGCCGCGCTGGCCATTTCTATGATTGCTGTATTTGTATCTCTCAAATATCCGTAGTGTGCTTTAACAGGTTGTCCGAGCGGCCCTGTTACGGTAAGGTCGACACGGGTTCCTCCCAATCCTTCAATCAGAGCGTCCGTTGTTCCCTCGCCGCCGTCGGCGAGAGGTTTCACAATGATTTCAGCATCCGGCTGCGCCAGCAGGATGCCGTCTCGAATGGCTGCGCCGGCTTCCATAGAAGTCAGGCTTCCCTTAAATGAATCGATAGAGATAACGATTTTCATGGGTCATATCCTCCCTGAATATAGTGTAAATATTTTAGATCGTATTATGTTTCGGACAAGCAGAGAACTGCAAGCTGAAGCAGGAATGCATCATGGAATTGCCGCGGATTCAGACCGGTTCTGTCGGATATGCGATCCAGTCGGTATTGAAGGGTATTCTTGTGGATATACATGGCTTCGGACGTATCCTTTAACGATTGGTTATAAGAAAAATATGTTTTTAAAAGCTGTAATTCTTCCGCTGAAGGAGTCTTTAAAATATTGTTTGCAAAAGTCTGCCTGATATTAAGAGGAATCATTTCCAGCAGAAATTCAAAGGAGATACTCGCGACATCGCAGAATTCCATATTTTGGCTCTGAGCGTGCCTGCGCGCTATTCGGGCGTTATTGTAGGAGTGGCTGATCTGGTAGATACCGCCGAATTCACCAAGACCGGCGTGAAGCTGCCCTTTATACTGGCCGGTAAATTTGTCCGAGTTGAAGCGCTGAAAAGTCTGACGATTCATAAGAGCAACCCATTCGTTTGGATAGAGGTAAAGTGCCAGTTTGCAGCCTATAGAGCTAAAGTAAAACCTAAGGGAATTTTCCAACGAGGTATCCTTCAGCTTGATTGACAGTGCCGCGTACTCATCGTCCGGTTCGATCCGGTATTCTTTCATGAGAGCATCCAGCTGGTGAGGGTTACGGATATTGTCATAGATCAGAGATGTAATAAAATATTGAAGCGCACGGCTTCGCGAGGCCATTTCCCGGTCGATTTCCTGTTCTTTTAAGAATACCTCAGTGATTTTTGTTATAAGGAAACCAAACTGTTTCAGTTCCTCCGGTTCCCCGGTGATTCCTATAGCGGCGATCGCACGGTCATTAAGGAAAATCGGGTGATTGATTCCGTTTTTGGATCCTTGAAATGGATGTGCCTTATCCACAAAGACAGGTACGCCGTGTTCTATAGCATAGGCGCCGGCCGCATGGTAAGTACCGATCCGCTCTGTATCGGTACTGCCGATAATGATACCGTACGGGTCGATTAGATTTGTATTTTTATGCACAACTTCAAATATGGCATTTACAATCTGATCCGCTAAATTCTTAGATATTTCCATGCTGACTCCTCTTGCAGATATCCGTTGTCTGTCTGCATATCTAGTATAAATTCTGTGGAATGTCAAGTCAATAGTTCCGTCAGAGATTGAATTGGCCTGTATGACGAAAAACATTTGTAAACTTTGTATAGCAGACCATTCACTTTGTTTACGATTATTTTATACTTTTACTATAACGAAAAGAAGGAGGTATGTTTTATGTCACAAAGCAAAAACGAGGCCGGCAGCGTTACGAAACAATTGACATTTAAAGATTTGCTGTTTACGGGAATCGGCGCGACAATTGGAGCCGGTGTGGTATCCACGGTTGGGCCTGCAATCGGAGCTACGGGCCGTTCAGCATGGCTGGCCTATATGGCGGCAATTCTTGTGGGCGCACTGACAGTTATTCCGTTTGCCTTTTTCTCGGCTACTTTCCGTGTGCGCGGAGGCGTTTATACATGCCTGCGGAATACGCTGGGAGACAATGTAGCAGGAATTTATGTTTGTACTAACATTCTGATGGGCTTGAATTTTGCTACATTTTCCATTGCATCCGGGGTGTATGTTCAGACGCTGCTGCCTCAGGTCAGCGCCAAAACCGTTTCGATTTTTGTACTGGTAGCTTTTTATCTTTTGAATCTGAGGGGACTCAATGTATTCGTGAAAGTACAGACGTATATGTCGTACCTGCTTCTGTTTGCACTGATGGCGTTTGGTATCTATGGTCTGTTCCATTTACAGCCGGAAGTATTCCAGTTTTCCAATCCTGAGTTTTTTATGAACGGAGGCAGCGGTTTTATTCAGGCTGTTACTATGTTCATGTTTTCGACGGTAGCCTATCAGATTCTTTTGAATTTCAGCGGCAATTCAGAGAATCCCAAAAGGGACATTCCGCGTGCTATGTTGGGAACGATTGCGGTAATCACGGTTGTATACGCTCTTGTATCGATTACAGCGAGCGGCGTTCTTCCGGTGGAGGAAGTAGCCGGACAGACTCTTACGGTAGTGGCGGCGAGATTGTGGCCGGCTCCTGTGGTGGCATTGTTTGTAATTTTTGGCCCGTTAATGGCTCTGTTTACCACATTGAATGCTAATTTTGCTAATATGGCAGCTCCGCATTTAAGTGCCGCCCGTGATGGCTGGTGGCCGAAAGGAATGGCGAAGACGAACCGGTGGGGGTCTCCTTATGTGGTGTATACAATCTGTTTCCTGATTGCGTTCATCCCTATCCTTCTGGATTACAGTGTGTCGGAAATCGTTGGGAATATGGTAATCCTTTTTCAGGTAAATGCCTTGTTTCTGAGCATTGCCGGCTTCATGATCCCTTCTAAGTATCCGGAGGCATGGAAGAAGTCGTCTTTGCATATCCCTAACGGTGTGTTTTATGTGAAAAATATTGATTATCTCAAAAAGCCTTGATTTTACGGGCAGTTTCGCAGGGTAACAAGCCGAATTTACTACTCATTTACTACGTTTGAGGAAAGAGCCTTGATATGCGCCCCACTTCCTGCGAGATAAAAGCCCAAAGA
>CANPYE010000183.1 GCA_947588005.1 uncultured Lachnospiraceae bacterium
TTTGTAGGTCAGAAGACGTACAATGGAGTTACATACACCTTCACGGAGAACGGAACGACCAACGGCAAGCCGTATACGTCCAGGAAGTATAACAGCGATGGTACGGCGATTGCGGCGGTTTCTACGACCAGCGGCGGCAGTTCCAGCAGCTACACGGGGCATTTCTCTGGCAGTACGAGCACGTTTTCCAGTGCTACGGTAGATGCAGTAAGTGACGCGCAGTACAATGCACTGGATGTTCTTAATAAGGATACGAATGTCACGAGCTATGTAGAGCTTCCGACGACTTTGCCGACACCGACTAAAGGAACACCTACACCTTTACCGGTGAAATTAAAAGATACACTTAATAAGAGTAACCAATCGAAAATGCAGGATGCTGCTCAGGCTGTGTGCAGCAAGCTGTTTGATAGTATCGAGGACAAGGCAGAAACAGTGGGAACTGTTGAGGTTACTGTTCCGGAAAGAATTGAACTCCCGAATGGAATGAAACACAGCAAGCAGTATACGTCTGTTGATGTTGCGGAAACAGCTATTAATACGATGATCGAAACATGGGTAACACCGGAAATGTACGACAAGTATTCTGGAACAAGCGCTACGATTACCATAATGGTAAACGGCGAACCGGTATCATACCTTCTTTCTCTGAGTAAATAATATGATTATCGTATATGATATGACTCCGAACTAATTTATAAGCATCTATTGTCGTTCTCAGAAAAGGGGATAAGAATTATGGGGGGGCAGTTGTTTTATAGGCTCCCCCACTTTTTAGATGGACAAGAAGATTCAGGTGAAGAAACGGATCGCGTTCTTTACTGCAATCCTCGTGCTGCGAATGACGGCAACTGTATACGCAGGGGATATTAGCGAGAATGAGCAGCAGATCGTATCCGTATGCTCAGTCTGAACAGAACGGGATCATTTATGAGATTTGGATAAAGGCATACGGAACCGTATTATCGATGCGGGGGGTAACGCCATATAAGAGAGATACAGGCAGGTAAAATACATGGGAACCAATCAGGATGAGGAAGTCGAAATTGATTTAATGGATCTATTTTACGCGCTGAAGCGCGGCATCTGGCTGATCATGATAGCCGGACTGCTGGCGGCGGGCATTGCGGGAATGTATACCGCATTTGTGATGAAACCGGTCTATACATCCTCGACGATGCTTTACGTGTTGAATAAATCAGCCTCGCTGCCGTCGCTTACAGATCTGCAGCTTGGAACGCAGCTGACGAAGGATTATAAGGTAGTGATCACCAGCCGGTCGGTGACGCGGAAGGTAATCGAGAATCTGGATCTGAACATGGATCATGAAGCACTGGTGCAGAAAATCAGCGTGGACAATCCATCGGATACGCGTGTTCTCACGATATCGGTGCAGGACAATGATCCGTATATGGCGAAGACGATCGTAGATGAGCTTGCGGCGGTGTCTTCTGCGCGGATAGCGGAGATCATGGACGCTGTACCGCCGAATATTATTGAGGAAGGAAATCTTCCGGTTCGGAAGACCAGCCCGAGTATTTCCAAGAACACGATGATGGGCGGGATCCTGGGAGTTTTCCTGGTTATGTTTTTGATCGTGGTCGAGTATCTTCTGAACGATTCGGTCCGGACGCCGGAGGACGTGGAGAGGTATCTGGGACTTACGGTGCTGGGAACGATCCCTGTATTCGGTGATGAGAAAGCCTCCGGAAAGGTGAAACGAAAGAGACACAGAAGGAAAAGACACGCTTCGCGGTCATAGAAGAAAAAGCAGAGGTGAGGCCATATGCAGAAAATAATACTGAAAAAGCCGGACGAGCTGGATTATCAGGCCAAAGAAGCGTTTAAGACGCTCCGCACGAATATCCTTTTTTGCGGCGACGATATAAAGACGATTTGTGTGACCAGTTCCATTCCCAGCGAAGGCAAAACCTCCGTGGCCATGCAGATGGGGCTTTCCTTTGCGGACGCCGGCAAACGGATCCTTTTCGTGGACGCGGATATCCGCAGATCCGTTGTTGCGGGACGATACAAGGCGGAAGGAGAGATCCGCGGATTGTCCCATTACCTGATCGGGCAGAACCGTATAGAGGAGATCATCTATCAGGTCGGGGACAGCGGGATGGATATCATCTTCGCCGGACCGACCGCGCCGAATCCGTCGGAGCTTCTGGAAGGAGAGCGCTTTGCCAAACTTCTGGAGAGCCAGCGGGAATGCTACGATTATATCATCGTAGACGCGCCGCCACTGGGCAGTGTGATCGACGCGGCGATCGTCGCGCATCTTACGGACGGAGCGATCATCGTGGTCGAAAGCTGCGCGATCAGCTACAAGCTGGTTCAGAGCGTGAAGCGGCAGCTGGAGAAAAGCGAATGCCGGATCCTCGGCGTCGTGCTGAATAAAGTATACCAGGACAAGAACGGCCGTTACTACGGAAACTATTATAAGCGTTATACGAACGGGTATTATGGTAAATATGGAAAATATTACGATATAAAGCAGGATAAATCCAGCGTTTCATAAGGTTGCATCTGCGAAACGGATGCTATTCGCGCGGCTTTCAGCCGCGCTTTTTTTGGGCGTTACGGAGGAATATAAGGAGCGGCGGCGGTCCTTAGGCTCCGGAAAACTACAAAAGCTGTTTACAGCATATCTTTTATATGTTAAGATTTAATGAGGATAAAGAGAAGCTGTATCACTATGTAAATACGCATAGAGAAGAACTGGACCGTATGGACAGTGTGGAGATGTCGGCGGCGTTTGCGATGCTTGGGGAGCAGAAAAGACTGAGGAAACTGGTGAATCGGCGGAAGAAGGAGGGGAAGGAGATCGGTATGTGCAAGGCGATTGATGATCTGATACTGGATGGGGAGAAGCGCGGAGAAGAACGCGGGCGTGAGCAGGGTGAGCGGATCGGAGAGAAGCGCGGGCGTGAGCAGGGAGAACGGATCGGAGAGAAGCGCGGGCGTGAGCAGGGTGAGCGGATCGGAGAGAAACGCGGCCAGGAACGCCTGGCACGTCTGATTGTGGAGCTGTCACAGAACCACAGGGATGATTTGATCATAAAGGCGGCTTCTGACAGCGCGCTGCGCAGGAAGCTTTTCAGGGAATATGATCTCTGAGATTTGATAGTTTATACCGTCGGCAGAGAACGCAGGAGTTTTTGCCGGCGGTATTTTTGCAGTGTACCCGGCGGCGTACGTTTCTGACGGGTGAAAGTTCTGAATCCGCCCGGTAGTGGGAAAGATACAGCCGAAGCAAGGGTATCCATTTTGTCCATTTGATGTGCTGCTATACATGGCTCAAAATACTATTTGACGCGGAATATCCCGCATACTATAATGAAATAGGCTACCGCGGACGGCAGCGGGGGAAAGCATGGAACAATGCGAAGTTTGAAAAAGCCTATTACAACAGAGGATCGAATGTGACAAAGGAGAGATAATATGGATCCCATACAGCACCGCTATGAACGGATGGACTATTCGGTTTCCGTCCGTCCCATGGATATCATCGCTGGATACCCGGTGAGGCCGGGATATTACCATATGAACGGGGCTACGGCCCTTGGCCTCGGAGTGAATTTTACGATCTATACGATCCGGGGCACGTCGGTGGAGCTGCTTCTGTTCCGCAGGGGAGAGAGCGAGCCCTTCGCCGTGCTCCCGTTTCCGGAGAAATATAAGATCGGCAACGTCTATTCCATGCTGGTCATGGGCCTGCAGTACGATGAGTTTGAATATGCCTACCGGGTCGACGGCCCGTGGGACCCGAAGAAGGGGTACCGCTTCGATAAGACGAAGATCCTTCTGGATCCTTATGCCAAGGCGGTCACCGGACAGGGCGTCTGGGGGATCCGGGATACGGAGAGCGCCTATCACGCGCGTGTCGTGAAGGACGTCTTCGAGTGGGGCGATATGCCCCAGTCCACGAAGAAGATGAGCGATCTGATCATTTATGAGCTCCATGTGCGCGGCTTTACCCGGCACAGGTCTTCCGGCGTGGAGTATCCGGGCACATTTGCGGGATTGAAGGAAAAGATCCCGTACTTAAAGGAGCTGGGTATCAATGCGGTGGAGCTGATGCCGATCTTTGAGTTCGACGAGACGGTCAACGCCAGAGAAGTGGACGGTAACCATCTGCTGGAATACTGGGGCTACAATTCCGTCTGCTTCTTCGCGCCCAATACCAGCTACGCTTCCACCAGGGAGCATCACCGGGAAGGCGCGGAACTGAAGCAGATGATCAAGGAGTTCCACGACAATGGGATCGAGGTCATTTTAGACGTGGTGTTCAACCACACCGCGGAGGGCAATGAAAATGGTCCGGTCATTTCCTTCAAGGGCATCGATAATCAGCTCTACTATATGCTGACGCCGGACGGCTATTACTATAATTTCAGCGGCTGCGGCAATACGCTGAACTGCAACCAGCCGGTGGTCCGGAACCTGATCCTGGACTGCCT
>CANPYE010000184.1 GCA_947588005.1 uncultured Lachnospiraceae bacterium
CAGCTTTTGGCAAATGGACTGTCGATCAGGGCGAAGACGATGGTGGCCGCGTACAGGCACGCGATCAGTACCAGGGCGATGATCGCCAGGATCCGCCGGGGGGTCATTTTGCTTTTGCTGGTTCCTTTTTGCTCATTATTCATCTGGCAGTTCCTCCATAATATTCCACTGCAGCTGTGCAATTACCTAATCCGTGCATCAAATATCCTCCGCCAGCGTTTCCCAGCTTTCATAAAGCGTTTCCAGCTGTACTTTGATTCCCTCTTTTTCTTTGTTGATCTCCAAAAGCTTGGCCACATCGGTGGCGACCTCCGGCTGCGACAGAAGTTCATCCAGCTGCCTGTCACGTTCTTCCAGAGACGCGATGGCGTCCTCTGTCTTCTTGAGGTCATTCTGACGCTTGCGCTGCCGGGCCTGTTCTTCCTTCTTCGCCTGCCAGGCCTGCCGGGTACTGGTGTCCGAACTGGCGGAAGAGGACGCGGCGGCCCACGGAGTGGCGTTAAAAGAGGCGAAAGACGAGGCGGATGGTTCACGGGACACCTGTCCCCGGGATATTTGCTCCGGCGAACCGGCAGACACAGCGGGTTGTCCCTGTCGTGTTGGGCTGTGCGAGGAAGTTGTCTGCCCCGACGGACTGCGCGGGGAAGCGGTCTGCCCTGATGGACTGCGCGGGGAAGTTGTCTGCCCCGGCCGGATCGCCGGTTCGTTTTCCGCATCCGTACCGGCGCCGTTCAGATACAGCTGCGCCATCCGATCCCGTTTCTCCAGATAATAGTCGTAATTTCCGATGTAATTGATGAACTGTTCACCGGCGAGCTCCAGGATCCGCGTCGCGGTTCGGTTGATGAAATACCGATCGTGGGAGACGTAGAGCACCGTTCCGGTGTAGTGGTTCAGCGCGTCCTCCAGGATTTCCTTGGAGGTGATGTCCAGGTGATTCGTCGGCTCGTCCAGGATCAGGAAATTGGCCGGCGCCAGCATCAGCTTCGCCAGTGAGACGCGGCCCCGCTCGCCGCCGCTTAAGCTCCCGATCCGCTTGAATACGTCGTCGCCGGTAAAGAGAAAGGCGGCCAGGACACTGCGAACCTTGGTATTGTTCATCTCCGGATAGGCGTCCTGCAGTTCTTCGAACAGGGTCTTCTCCATATGGAGCACCTGGTAGTCCTGGTCGTAGTAGGCAATGCCTACGCGGGAGCCAAGTGTGATCTCGCCCGCGTCGGCGGGGAGAAGCTGATTGATGATCTTAAGGAGCGTGGTCTTGCCGGTTCCGTTGTCGCCGATAATGGCGACCCGTTCTCCGCGGCGGATGTCGATGTCCACATGGGAGAAAAGGTGGTTGCTGCCGAAGGATTTAGAGAGATTGCGGATGGTCAGCACGTCCTCGCCGCTTACGGTGTCCGGTTCCAGCCGCAGGTTCATCTCGTCGTTGATTTCCGCCGGCTTGTCCAGCACGTCGATCCTGGAGAGCATTTTCTCGCGGCTCTCGGCCCGCTTGATGGATTTCTCCCGGTTGAAGGAGCGGAGCTTGCGGATGACTTCCTCCTGGTGACGGATCTCCTGCTGCTGGTTTAAGTAGGCTTTCATCTGCGCCTCGCGCACCAGGGCCTTCTTCTGGCTGTATGCGGTGTAATTGCCAAGATAGACGCTGCTGTGTCCATTCTCCAGCTCGATGATCTTCGTCGCGATCTTGTCCAGGAAATACCGGTCGTGGGCCACGATGATGACCGCGCCCTTGTAGTTCAGCAGGTAATTCTCCAGCCACGCGATGCTGCTCATATCCAGATGGTTGGTGGGCTCGTCCAGGAGAATGATATCGGGCCGGGAGAGCAGAAGCTTACCAAGGGAAACGCGGGTCTTCTGGCCGCCGCTTAAGGTGGAGATCTCCCGCGGGAAATCTTCCTCGGTAAAACCGAGGCCCTTCAATACGCCGGTAATCTCGCTGCGGTAACTATAACCTTCCGCAAACTCAAACTCATGGGTTAAGCGGGTATAGGTTTCAAGCATCTGCGCAAGTTCCTCGCCGGCCGCATGCTTCATCTGCTGTTCCAGATTGCGGATCCGCTCCTCCATCTCGATGACGGGCCGCTTTACCTCCAGAAGTTCGTCGTAAATGCTTTGGTGGCTGGTCAGGTCCTGGTGCTGGGCCAGATAGCCCAGAGTCTTGCCTTTGGAAAGCACGGCCTGGCCTAAGTCCGGCTCCGTTTCGCCGACGATGATGCGCAAAAGCGTGGTCTTTCCGGCGCCGTTAATGCCGACGATGGCGGCCTTCTCGTAGTCTTCTATATGAAATGAAATGTCGTCCAGTACCACACCGGTCGGAAAGGCTTTCGAGATGTGGCTGCATGAAAGGATCATAGTAGTCTCCTTGTGTAGGGAATGGTGGGTAGGGCAGCGCCTGCGCATGGGTATAGTATAATATGAAACCCGGAAACTTTCAATCCCGTAAATTCTGCGGATTTCCTGGCTGCCGTTTTTGTGCAAAACTTCCTTTGACGAAAGCCGGAATTTCGGGTAAAATAAATACAAGTAAGGCGTCACTGGCGCCTTGCTTACATGGAAATACAGAATCAGCGTGTGGCACTCTGTGCGTAAGTCCAGCAAATGCCGCGCGCTGATTTATTTATTATTCTATCCGTATACAGGCGAATACTGGTGCCGCGTATCCGGTGTTACATCCGTATGAAAAATATGCTGTGCAGGACAGGAAATACGCAGGCAGCGGACACCCGGCGCGGCGGTTTGATATCGTTTGCGGGAATAAGTCAGAAATTCAGTGGAAGTAAAGCAGAAATAAAGCAGAAATAAAGCAGAAATAAAGCAGGAGGTATGGCGTATGTATCAGGTTGGTGAGAAAATCATTTACGGCACCACGGGCGTGTGCGAGATCAAAGCGATCGGCCCGCTGGATATGGAGGCGGCCCGGAAGGGCGTCGACTATTATACGCTGGTTCCGGTGTACCAGGATGGCATCATCTTTGCGCCCGTTGACACGACAGTTCCGATCCGCCCGGTCCTGACGGAGCAGCAGGCGCTGTCCCTGATTCGGAAGATCCCGGCGATCGAGGAAGATGTCATTGAGAACAATAATCCCCGCCTTCTCGGCGAACACTATCAGGTCTATTTAAAGAGCGGGGACTGCACGGATCTGCTTCGGCTTATCCGCGCCATATACGCGAAGGGGCGAAAGGCGGCGCAGCGCGGAAAGCACCTCGGGCAGGTGGACCGGAACAGCATGGAGCGCGCGGAGAAGCTGCTTCACAGCGAACTGGCCTGCGCGTTGGGAATACGGCCGGATGAGGTCGGCGGATTTATCGCGAAGATGCTGGAAGGGTGACGGCGACGTACCGAACGTTTTTTCTTTTTATCAGACGTTATTTTTGCGGATTGCAGGTTGCCTCACTGCCTTCTCTGTGCTATACTGAACTTGCTGGTATTTCATATATCTAAATACGCATAGAGAAGAACTGAACCGTATGGACAGTGTGGAAATATCAGCGGCGTTTGCGATGCTTGGGGAGCAGAAAAGACTGAGGAAACTGGTGAATCGGCAGAAGAAGGAGGGGAAGGAGATCAGTATGTGCAAGGCAATCGATGACTTGATATTGGACGGAGAGAAGCGCGGCCGTGAGCAGGGCGAGCGGATCGGAGAGAAGCGCGGCCAGGAGCGGCTGGCGCATCTGATCGTTGTATTGTCGGAAAACCACAAGGATGACCTGATCATCAAGGCGGCTTCCGACAGAACCTTTCGAAGAAAACTTTTTAAAGAATACAATCTGTAGATTGAACCCTGCGGGTTCTTCCGCGGGATTCAGACTGCAGACAAGGCCGGCGCCGGAGATTGGCGCCGGCATCTTTTTGCTGTTGGCGCATGCTGCGGATGCCATAAAGGGACCGAAAATGAAAGACAACGGTTTTTTGGCGGAAAAATTTGAAAAAAGCACTTGACAATCGCTGTGAGTTAGCGTATGATAACGCTGAAAATGATAATCAATTTCAAATCAGAAAGGAAATGAGATTATGCCGTTAGCGATGGTCATGGCAGGCGAGACAAGAACGATCTGCGAGTTTACGGGAAATGAAGAAATGAAAAGGCATCTGCAGGATCTCGGTTTCACCAGAGGCGAGAAGGTGCGCGTCATGGGCGAGAATCCCAGCGGGCTGATCCTGATGGTGAAGGGCGTGAAGCTGGCGCTGAACCGCGGGCTTGCCAATCGGATCATGGTGGAAGACTGACGGGTCCGGCCGCGGCAGCAGAGATCGGAGCCTGGCAGGAGAAATTGGCGTCCGGCGGCAGGGGGATTCAGAAAGTATGAGAGCGGACAGATTATCACAGGAAGGAGAATAAGCGTATGACACTCAGGGAATTAAAGCCCGGGCAGCAGGGCAGAGTGACTTCGGTCGGCACCTCCGGCAGTATGAAGCGCCGGATCATGGACAT
>CANPYE010000185.1 GCA_947588005.1 uncultured Lachnospiraceae bacterium
TGAAACCGCCGTGTACCGAACGGTACGCACGGTGGTGTGAGAGGACGGCGGCTAATCACTGCCTCCTACTCGATTATCCGCGAACAGATACCGGAAAGTTCCGGCATAGGTGCATTTGCTGTAGGAAATATGCCGGAACTGTGGTATAATTGTAATTATGATTCTACCCGAGCCGGTTTGGCGTCCGGGCGAATAAGACTCTTACGGACGAGGGGTCATGTTCTTAAGAACATGGAAAGCTTTCCGCGAACCATGGCGCGGAAAGAAGAAGTACAGAGTATCTGAAACGGAAAACAAACGTGCGGGGAGAAAAGGCATCCTGCGCAAAACGAAAAAGAAAGGTGAAAAGGTATGGAGACTTACGATCCGGATTTTATGGAAAAGCAGAGGAAACTGTTAAAGACAGCGAAACGCGCGGCCGGTATCTTTATTGCGGCCGTGGTGCTTCTGGTGCTGAGCACCGGCTCCTTTTACAATATCGGAGAGCAGGAACAGGCGGTGCTGACCACGTTCGGCGTCGCAAAGAGCGTCACGGAGCCGGGACTTCATTTCAAGATGCCGCTGATTCAGCGGGTGCAGAAGGTGAATACGACGATCCAGGGTTTTGCGATCGGATACGATCCGAACAATAACGAGAGCCAGGAAGAAGATTCCCTGATGATTACAAGCGATTTCAATTTTGTCAATGTGGATTTCTTCGTGGAATACAAGGTGTCTGACCCGGTGAAAGCGGTCTACGCGTCCCAGGATCCGCTTCTGATCCTGCAGAACATCAGCCGGAGCTGCATCCGCGGCGTTATCGGAAGCTATGAAGTGGATTCGGTGCTGACCACCGGAAAGAATGAGATCCAGACCAAGGTACGCGAACAGATCACACAGAAGCTGGAGCAGCATGACGTCGGCCTGCAGGTGATCAATGTGACGATCCAGGATTCGGAGCCGCCGACCACGCAGGTCATGGAAGCCTTTAAGGCGGTGGAGACGGCGCGTCAGGGCAAGGAGACGGCCATCAACGACGCCAACAAGTACCGTAACGAGAAGCTGCCGGAGGCCGAGGCGCAGATCGACAAGATCATGCAGGAGGCTGAGGCCCAGAAGACGGAGCGGATCAATGAGGCGAATGCGGAAGTCGCTAAATTCAACGCCATGTACGAGGAATACGCGAAGAATCCGGAGGTGACCCGCCGAAGGATGTTCTACGAGACGATGGAGGATGTGCTCCCAAGGATGAAGGTCATTATCGATGGTACAGACAGCACGGAGACGATCCTGCCGCTGGACAGTTTCACGGCGACGGCGGAAGGCGCGGGCGGAACGGCCGCAGGCGCCGGTAACGCGGGAGCAGGCAGTTCGGGCAGCGGAAGTGGAACCACAGCCGGAAATAGCGGGAGCGGAAGCGCCGGTACAACGGAGTAGGCGGAACAGCAGAGAGAGGGAAAGGCTATGGATGGAAGGATTCTCGGATTTCTCATATGGACGCTATGCGGCGCGCTGTTTCTCGGAATCGGTATCTTCGCATTTTTCGCGAAAAAGCCGATCGGATTCTGGGCGAACGCGGAGACATTTGCGGTGGATGATGTGAAAGGCTATAACCGGGCGGTGGGGAAGCTGTGGATCTTCTACAGCATTGCGTTTATTCTGCTGGGGCTGCCGTTTCTCGCGGGTCAGAATTCCCCGCTGATCGTGCTGGTGAGTATGCCGGGAACGCTGATCGCGACGATCGCGGTGATGTGCGTCTATACGCTGGTCATCGAGAAGAAATACCGCAGGAAATGAGACTGACTGCAGCGCGGTAAGAACCAGTTGATTTGTCAGGCGGCGCGACATGGATTGCTGTCAAAACGGACATAGGTTGTTCGTAAGTGAAAAGCAGTGCGTGGGGCGCGAATCAGTTCTGACAGCAAAGAACAAACCGGGACAGACAGAGAAAATGATAAAGCATTTCAGGAAAGGAAAACAGTTATGAAAAAGACGATTGCAAAGATATTGGCATTGATCATCGTATTGGCAGCGGTTATCGGGCTTGGCGGTTCGGTCGTCATCACGAGGGAGAACGAGTACAAGCTGATCCGTCAGTTCGGCCGTGTGGAACGGATCATCGACAGGGCGGGCATTTCCTTTAAGGTACCGTTTGTACAGACGGCGGACACGCTGCCGCGGGAGATTCTGATCTACGACCTGGCGCCGTCGGACGTCATCACGATGGATAAGAAGACCATGCTGACAGACAGCTATGTGCTGTGGAGAATCACGGATCCGCTCAAATTTGCCCAGACATTGAATTCCTCCGTAACGAACGCGGAGCGCAGGATCGACGCTGTGGTCTATAACTCGATTAAAAACGTGATCAGCAGCTTAAGCCAGAACGACGTGATCAGCGGCCGCGACGGGGAACTTTCTGAGGCGATCATGAACAATATCGGAACCAGTGTGGATCAGTACGGCATTCAGCTTCTGGCCGTGGAAACCAAGAAGCTGGATCTGCCGGAAGACAATAAGGAGGCCGTTTACGAGAGAATGATCTCCGAGCGCGACAAAATCGCGGCCACCTATACCGCGGAAGGCAAGTCCGAGGCGCAGGTGATCCGCAACACAACAGACCGAGAGATCGCGATCAACATTTCCAACGCCGAGGCGCAGGCGGCGGCGGTTACCGCCGAAGGAGAGGCGGAGTACATGCGGATTTTGGAGGCGGCCTATCGTACGGAAGACCGCGCGGAATTCTACGCATTCACCAGATCGCTGGACGCGGCTCGGGCTTCGCTGACCGGCAGCAGCAACACGCTGATCCTGCCGGCGGATTCGCCGATCGCGAGTATATTTATGCAGTAGCGGTTCTTATAAGTTTGCAGAAAGTATTGAGATATAAAAGGTTTCTGGAAGTTATTCTGCATAAATACGAGCAAGGCGTCACTGGCGCCTTGCTTGCATGGAAACGGGGAGCGCCGGAAGGAGGAATATCCGGCGCTTCCTTTTTGGCAGTGTGCCGTTGCCTCTGCATTCGCGGTATTGGAGGGCTGATGGCTGAAATTACAAAATTGCAAGAAACAGAGTGACAGATAGAAAATTCGGTTGTATAATTCAGGTATTAAAATGCAGGAGAGGATCGTCATAAATATATCGGTAAATCCGTTATCCGTCGGTGACTGCGGCTGCGAAAGCATTAGGTTATGTGGAAGCTTATTCCTGCCGGCCGGTTTCGGAGAATGCAGCTGTATATCGCTGGCTATATCAGGAGTATTCGGCCCTTCACGACTATTTCGGGCGCGGCGGGAATGACGAGATGAAGCGGATTCGCTGTTTGTGGTAAAGACGTTTTTGAAAGAAACATCTATTCTGAAATGTATCAGGGGCGGAAAATGAGTCTGCCGGAAGGAGGAATTCAGAATGGATATGGTAAGGATTGGAGCGTTTCTAAAGGAACTGCGTGTGCAGAACCACATGACCCAGGAGCAGCTGGGAGAAAAGCTCGGCGTAACGAATAAGACCATTTCACGATGGGAGTGCGGGACGTATCTGCCGCCGGTGGAGATGTTAAAGGAACTGAGCGACCTGTACGGGCTTACGATCAATGAGATCATAAGCGGGCAGCGGCTGAATGAGGAACAGTTCCGACAGCAGGCGGAGACGAATATTGCGGATGCACTTAAGACCAGTGCGTTTACTCTGAAGGAAAGAGTCCGCTATTATAGAAGAAAATGGCTGCAGGACCATATTTCCAGGATCGTCCTCTGTGCGGTCTCATGGATCGTGCTGATCATTTCGCTGAAACTGCAGGGCGTGGACGCGTATCTGATCGGTACGATCGGCGGGCTTTTAGCGGTTGTTTTCTATGTGTATCTGTATAACCAGATGATGCGTTATGTGGAAGCCAGAGCCTACGACGGCACCGGAAAATAATAATTTGCAGCGATAAAAAATATAGGTACGAAAAATACGGATGTGAAAAGCTCGGGAGGTGCATTATGAAGATCAGGGATATTCTGGCTCAGGAGCGGCCGACGCTCTCCTTTGAGGTGTTCCCGCCCAAGACGGCGGACAAGTATGAGAATGTGGAAGCGGCGGCGAAGGAGATCGCGCTTTTAAAGCCGGATTTTATGAGCGTGACCTACGGGGCGGGCGGCGGTACCAGGCGCTACACGATCGATATCGCAGATACGCTGAATAATGACTACCATGTGCCGACGCTGGCCCATTTGACATGCGTTTCTTCCACGCGGGAGCGGGTCCATGCAATCATGGATGAGCTTAGGGAGCGCGGAATCGAGAATATCCTGGCGCTGCGCGGGGATATTCCTCAGGACGGACATGTGGAAAAGGATTTTAAGTACGCATCGGAGCTGATCCGGGAGATCAAGGCCAGCGGCGATTTCTGCATCGGCGCGGCCTGCTATCCGGAGGGGCATGTGGA
>CANPYE010000186.1 GCA_947588005.1 uncultured Lachnospiraceae bacterium
CGAAGCGGCCACGATCATGCATAAGAAAGAAGATATGGGCCTGGTGGAGCTGGCCACAGTATCCTTCGGGCAGTCCTTCCAGATCACGCCCCTGCAGATGATCACCACGGCGGCCTCCCTTATCAACGGAGGAACGCGGGTGACGCCCCATTTCGCGATAAAGTCGGTCAGCGCCGACGGAGAGAACGTCCACACTTTCACGTATCCGGTGAAGGAAGGGATCGTCTCCGAAAAAACCAGCGAGACCATGCGCTACATGCTTGAGAAGGTGGTGTCGGAGGGCGGCGGCAAAAATGCCGCGATCGAAGGCTGGCGGATCGGCGGCAAGACGGCTACCTCCGAGAAGTTGCCAAGAAGCTTAAAGAAATATATTTCCAGTTTCTTAGGCTTCGCGCCGGCAGATGATCCGCAGATCATCGCGTTAATTACCATCGACGAGCCGGAGGGCGTTTACTACGGCGGAACCATCGCCGCACCGGTGATCGCGGATATTTTCAGGAATATCCTGCCATATCTGGGAATTGAAGCCGAAGAAGCTGCGGTTGATTATTCCCGTAAAAAGACGTATACTAACTTTTAAATTACATAAGAGTCCGAGGTGTGATATGATCAATGAAACCATATTGGCGGTAATCATTGCTTTTGCGATCAGCGCGGTGCTGTGTCCCATTGTAATACCGTTCCTGCACAGGCTGAAATTCGGCCAGCAGGTCAGGGAGGACGGTCCCCAGACCCATTTGAAAAAGGCGGGAACGCCTACGATGGGCGGGCTGATCATCCTTTCCGGCATCGTTATCACGTCGGTATTCTACATTCCGGAGTACCCGAAGATCATACCGGTTCTGTTCGTGACCGTAGGCTTTGGGATCATCGGATTTCTGGACGATTATATCAAGATCGTTATGAAGCGGTCCGAGGGGCTGAATCCGAAACAGAAGATGGCGGGACAGATCCTTATTACGGCGATCTTTACGTACTATCTGATGAATTCGGGGGATGTGGGGACCCGCGTCCTGGTGCCCTTTACCGGCGGCTTTGACGGCGGGCTCTGGCTGGATCTCGGGTACCTGTACATTCCGTTCGTGTTCGTTGTGATGCTCGGCACTGACAACGGCGTGAATTTCACCGACGGCCTTGACGGACTCTGCACCAGCGTTACGATCCTGGTGGCTACATTCTTAACGATCATCGCACTGGGAGAGGAAAGCGGGATCAGCCCGATCACCGGAGCGGTGGTGGGAAGCCTGCTGGGCTTTCTGCTGTTTAACGTCTATCCGGCCAGGGTGTTTATGGGGGATACCGGCTCCCTGGCGCTGGGCGGCTTTGTGGCGGCAAGCGCGCTGATGATGCAGATGCCTCTCTTTATCCTGATCATTGGGTTTATCTATCTGATCGAGGTACTATCCGTCATCATCCAGGTGACTTATTTTAAGAAGACCGGCGGCAGGCGAATCTTTAAGATGGCGCCGATCCATCATCATTTTGAACTGTGCGGCTGGTCGGAGACCAGAGTGGTGGCGGTATTTTCCATCGTTACAGCGATCCTCTGCCTGGTGGCGTATCTGGGATTGTAGGACGTCTGCCGCGGACCGGAGCGCGCGGCGCCAGGGCCGGAAGAAAGCCGCAGACCGGAGCGCGCGGCTGCCGAACTGTGGGGAGCCGCGGACCGGAGCGCGGCGTCAGAATTGGAAAGAAACAGGAGGAATATTTCATGAGCCAGAGTCAGAAGGTATTGGTGGCGGGAGCCGGTAAGAGCGGCATCGCGTCCGCCCGCCTGCTGCTTTCGATGGGCGGCGAGGTGGTGCTTTATGACGGCAACGCTACGCTGTACGCGCCTGCGCTGCTTGAGAATTTCGATCAGGGAGCGGCGGTGAGCGTTGTGCTGGGAGAGCTTCGCCCGGAGGCGCTTAAGGACGTCACGCTCTGCGTCATAAGCCCGGGGATATCCCTGGAGACGCCGTTCGTGGGGCTGATCCGCGAAGCGGGGATCCCGATCTGGGGAGAGCTGCAGCTTGCGTACCACTGCGCGAAGGGAGCGCTTGCGGCTATTACCGGCACCAACGGCAAGACGACGACCACGGCCCTGGTGGGAGAGATCCTGAAAGCGTATTACCGGGATGTATACGTGGTAGGAAATATCGGAACTCCCTATACGGACGTGGCCTTAAAGACCACGGAGGAGAGCGTCACGGCGGCGGAGGTCTCGAGCTTCCAGCTGGAGACCATGGTGAATTTCCATCCGAAGGCCAGCGCGATCCTGAATATTACGCCGGATCATTTAAACCGCCATCACACGATGGAATGCTACATAGCGGTGAAGGAAAGTATTACCGCCAACCAGACGGAGGAGGACACCTGCGTCCTGAATTACGACGACGAGGTGTTAAGAGCCTTCGGACAGAGGGAGGATCTGCGGCCGCGGGTCGTGTTCTTCAGCAGCCGCAATAAGCTGACGGACGGATATTATATGGAAGGGTACGAGATCATGCGCGCGGAGGGCGGCAGGGCGGTGCCCCTGATGGACGTACGCGACATGAACCTTTTAGGGCGCCACAACCATGAAAATGTAATGGCCGCGATCGCGGTCGCCTCGGCTATGGGCGTCCCGATGGGGATGATCCTTCCGGTTGTAAAGGCCTTCCAGGCGGTGGAGCACCGGATCGAATTTGTGCTGGAACGCCTGGGCGTCCGCTATTATAACGATTCCAAGGGAACCAATCCGGATGCGGCCATTCAGGCCGTGAAGGCGATGCCGGGTCCGATCATCCTGATCGGCGGCGGCTATGACAAGGGCTCCGCTTACGACGAGTGGATCGAGTCCTTTGACGGAAATGTGAAATATCTGGTGCTGATCGGACAGACCCGGGATAAGATCGCCGAGTGCGCCCGCAGGCACGGCTTTACGGATATCATGTACGCGGAGGATATGGCGGAGGCCGTGAAGGTCTGCGCTTACTACGCGGAAAGCGGCGACTGCGTGCTGCTGTCGCCTGCCTGCGCCAGCTGGGGCATGTTTAAGAATTATGAGGAGCGGGGCAGGATCTTTAAGGAGTGCGTAAGGAACCTGTAACCGGAAGGAGGAGACGCTATGGCACAGGAGAAAAAGAAGCGCATACGGCGGTTTTATGATTACAGCCTGCTGTTTGCCATCGTCTTTCTGACCATATTCGGACTGATCATGATCTACAGCGCCAGTTCCTACAAGGCCCAGATCGACCACGGGAATGCGGCGTATTTCATGATCCGTCAGGGCGCGATCGCCGCCGTGGGTCTGGTGCTTATGATCGTTATTTCCAAGCTGGATTATCACTGGTACGCGAAGGTCTGGAAGCTGGGAACCGTCATCGTCTGGATTCTGATGCTTTTAGTGACGTTTACGCCTTTGGGACGCGAATACAACGGCAAGAAGCGCTGGCTGGGCTACGACTCCTTCAGCTTCCAGCCGTCGGAGCTGGTAAAGATCCTCGTCATCGTGGCCCTGGCGTCCATGATCGTGCGTTACGGCAGGGATATCGACCGTTTCGCGGGAAAGTTCCGCGTCATGATGCTGGTGCTTCCGCTGGCGCTGATCGTCGTTATCAATAACCTGAGCACCGGAATCATCATTGTCGGCATCGGCTTTGTGATGATGTTCGTAGCCAGCAAGGAGAAATGGCCCTATATCCTCTGTATGGCGGCCGCGGCACTTGTGCTGATCTTCGCCGGGCCCATCGGCAAGGCGCTGACCGGCATGGGCATTCTGCATGATTATCAGCTGGGCCGCATCAATGTGTGGCTGGATCCGGAAAGCTACTCCCAGGAGGGCGGCTTCCAGGTCCTTCAGGGGCTTTATGCCATCGGCTCCGGAGGCCTTTTCGGCAAGGGGCTGGGTCAGAGCATTCAGAAGATGGGATTTGTGCCCGAGGCGCAGAACGACATGATCTTTTCGATCATCTGCGAGGAGCTGGGGCTTTTCGGCGCCGTTTCCCTGATCCTGATCTTTATGTTCATGATCTACCGTTTCATGTTTATTGCGAACAACGCGCCGGATCTGTTCGGCTCCATGCTGGTGGTGGGCGTCATGGGCCATATCGCGATCCAGGTAATCTTAAATATTGCCGTTGTGACCAACACGATCCCCAATACCGGCATCACACTGCCGTTTATCAGCTACGGAGGCACGTCGGTATTGTTCCTGCTGATCGAGATGGGCATGGTCTTAAGCGTGTCCAATCAGATAAAACTGGAAAAATAGCCCGGACCGGGCGGCCAAAGCTTTTCCGGATGCATACCATATGATATGAAAGTTCGGGAGGGAATGGCTTGTCTGGAATAGAGATAGAGGGGCTGCGTCCCCTTGACGGGGAGGTTACGGTCCAGGGATCCAAGAACGCGGTGCTGCCCATGATGGCGGCGG
>CANPYE010000187.1 GCA_947588005.1 uncultured Lachnospiraceae bacterium
CTGCGGGAATACGGCGCTGCGCACAGAAGCGACGCCGCCCGCGGATACTGCACTTCCTTCGCTCCCGTCGCGATCAGGACGATATAGGCCGTCGCCGAAACGGTGATGAAAAAGCCCATCGGTCCCACGAACGAGGTATTCATCGTCATCATAAACGGAACCGACAGATTCAGCACAATCAGCAGCACCACGTACCGCCGGATCAACAGAATATCCTTTTTTATCAATGCAAGAAACATAAATCGATCTCTCCCTTCTTATCATTTCTTCCAGGTTTTGTATAACGCGCTCACAACCGGGAGCAAAACACAGATAGCTACAAACCAATCCGGTAAACGCGGCATGGGTTCTTTCCTTCTTTGGCGCGATTATCCAAGATTCGCCAGCATGATATCTTCCACCGCGGCCCGCTCCGACAGTACGCCCGGCATCAGCTTCATAACCCGGTCCGCTTCCTTTGTGATTCCGGTAAAGCCGAAGGTGTTCTCCTCCAGTTTCAGGAACAGCTTCCGTGTCTCCTCACTTAACATCGCCGGATCTCCCTTTATGATGCGGTAAGAATCCATCAGCGCGTCTTTCTCCTCCTGAAATGCGATCCGTCCGCGGTCGATCATAACCAGCATATCGGCCACCTTATCCAGATCCGACGTGATATGGGTGGAGAACAGCACGCCCTTTCCGCCCTGTTCCATATAATCCGTCAGCACATGGAGAAATTCTGTCCGGATCAGCGGATCCAGCCCGCTGGTGGGCTCATCCATCAGAAGCAGCTCCGCCTTATGGGAAAGAGCCAGCGCCAAGGCGAATTTCATCCGCATTCCCTTGGACAGCTCGCTGATCTTCTGCCGCGGCGACAGTTCGAACCGCTCCAGCCAGCCTGAAAAATCCTGCTCCGACCAGGAACTATAGGCGGCGGCCAGCACATTTTTCATCTCCTTAAGCGTCAGTTCCATGTAAAACTGCCCGTCGTCGAAGACTACGCCGATCCGGTCCTTGATCTCCCTTTCGTCCTTCACCATATCCAGACCGAATATGCGGATCTGCCCGGCCGACGGCCGCACCAGACCCAGGATCGATTTCAGCGTCGTGGTCTTGCCTGCGCCGTTGACGCCGATAAAACCGGCGATACAGCCCTCCGGGACGGAAAATGTAATATCCTTCAGCGCAAAATCCCGGTAGGATTTGCACAGTCCGTTCACTTCCAGAATGTTCATGATACGCCTCCTTTTTCACTATTATCCTTTTTCAAGGTATCGGCACGACAGCTCCGCCGTCCTGCCACGTCGTCGGGCAGATTCCAGTCACGCTTCGCGTGATGCGCCCTCCTTTTACAAAGTATCGGCACGACGGCTCCGCCGTCCTGCCACGTCGTCGGACGCATTCCAGATCACGCTTCGCGTGATGCGCCCTCCTTTTACAAAGTATCGGCACGACGGCTCCGCCGTCCTGCCACGTCGTCGGACGCATTCCAGATCACGCTTCGCGTGATGCGCCCTCCTTCTTCAAAGTATCGGCACGACGGCTCCGCCGTCCTGCCACGTCGTCGGGCGCATTCCAGATCACGCTTCGCGTGATGCGCCCTCCTCAAATAAAATTTCAAGCATCTGCCAGAGTTCTTCCTTGCTGATGTCTAAGGATTTCGCGGTGGCGATCATATCCGCCATCTTCTCCTCGACCTCTCTGCGGCGGGAATCGCGCAGAAGCTCCACATTCCCCACATTGACAAAGGTTCCGATCCCCACCTGGCTTACGACGAAGCCTTCCTGCTCCAGATCGTCATACACCCGCCGAACCGTCAGGACGCTGACCCGCAGCTCGTTGGCAAAGGTGCGGATGGACGGCAGCATATCCCCCTGCTTCAGCTCCTGCCTGAGAATCGCGTCCTTCAGCTGATCCTTGATCTGCTGGTACAGCGGGACGTCGGAATTGTTCGATATCAGAATCTTCAAACCGCTCCTCCTCTCTAGTGTGATGTGTTTATATGCACACTATACTCTCTATTTTATCGGTTGTCAACAAGAAAATGAAAATCTTCCTGCAAATTTTCGGACATGTCGCGATTTTGGGTCAAAATACAAAAAACGCGTCACTGGCGCGTTTTTTGCATACTGACGTAATACGAGTAGGGCGTCACTGGCACCCTGCTCTCATACAAAAAAAGAGCAGATAATCGTTCCCGACTATCTGCCCTCGGATATTCGAAGCGCATCTGTACAGAGATTAATACTTCACAGATCTTCCTAATTCTTCGCGGAAATATACCCCTGCGCCGTCAGAAGCTCCGCGCACAGCACGCCGCCGCCGGCCGCGCCGCGCACCGTGTTGTGCGACAGCCCGACAAATTTGTAATCATAGACCGTGTCCTCGCGCAGGCGCCCCACGGAAATCCCCATTCCGTTCTCGTAATCCACATCCAGCGCCACCTGGGGCCGGTTGTCTTCCTCCATATAACGCATAAACTGCTTCGGCGCGCTGGGCAGCTTAAGCTCCTGCGGCAGCCCGGAGAACGAATTGATTTTTTCGATCAGCTGCTCCTTCGTCGGTTTTTTGCGAAACTTGACAAATACCGCCGCCGTATGCCCGTTCAGCACCGGCACGCGGATGCACTGGCAGGTGATCACCGGTTCCTGCGCCTTTTCAATCGCACCGTTTTCAATATGACCCCAGATCCGCAGCGGCTCCTGCTCGCTCTTTTCTTCCTCGCCGGAGATGTACGGGATCACGTTGCCAACCATTTCCGGCCAGTCCTTAAAGGTCTTCCCGGCTCCGGAGATCGCCTGATAGGTGGTCGCCACCACCTCGTAAGGCTCGAACTCCTTCCACGCGGTCAGCACCGGCGCGTAGCTCTGGATCGAGCAGTTGGGCTTCACGGCTATGAAGCCCCGCTTCGTGCCAAGCCGTTTCCTCTGGAACTCGATCACGGCCGCATGCTCCGGATTGATCTCCGGGATCATCATCGGCACGTCCGGCGTCCAGCGGTGGGCGCTGTTATTGGAGACCACCGGGGTCTCGGTCTTCGCGTAGGCTTCCTCGATCGCCCGGATCTCATCTTTGCTCATATCTACGGCACTGAAGACAAAATCCACCTCAGCCGCTACCTGCTCCACTTCATTTACGTTCCTAACCACCATACGGCGGACCGCTTCCGGCATCGGAGTATCCATCTTCCAGCGGTCTCCCACCGCCTCCTCGTAGGTCTTGCCCGCGGAGCGGGGACTTGCCGCCACGCTGACCACCTCAAACCAGGGATGGTTCTCCAGAAGCGCGATAAAGCGCTGGCCCACCATCCCGGTGGCGCCCAGTACGCCGACTTTCAGTTTCTTTTCCATAATTGCTGTCTCCTCGTTTATTTTGCATCTTTTCGTATCTGCGCACGGTTCGGCTATCGGTCAGCCATTCGGACTATCCGGCATGCTTAAGATTCGAAAGCCTTCACGCATTGTTCCACATCCAACCGCTACCGGCATCCGCCGCGTTCCGAAATATCTCACCTATCCTACACAAATCTTTCAGAAATGTCAATAGGTATTCGTAAGAAAAATACATTTGTGCGTGAAACGCGGACATCCGCTTGAAATCCGTCCTTGCGGAAAGATTTTTCAAGCCGAAAACAAATAGACTTTTTCCGATACATATGCTATACTCGCAAAGAATTAACCCGGCCTGCACCCGGCATGGCCGCCTGTACATAAGAACACCGGACTAAATAAACTGCAGAATGGAGATCAAACGATGAACAAGAATGATTTCGCGCCGCTGCCGCCCATGGGCTGGAACAGCTATGACTACTACGACACCACCGTGGACGAAGCGCGCGTCCGCGCCAACGCCGACTATATGGCCGCTCATCTGAAGGAATACGGCTGGGAATACGTGGTGGTCGATATCCAGTGGTACGCCCATGGCGCCGGTTCTATGCGGGACAAGTACCAGTATATTCCGTTTTCCTCTCTGGAAATGGATGAGTATTCCCGGCTCCTGCCGGATCCGGAGCGTTTCCCATCGTCCGCAGGGGGCGCAGGTTTTAAGCCGCTGTCCGACTATGTCCACAGTCTCGGACTGAAATTCGGCATCCACATCATGCGCGGAATTCCGCGTCAGGCGGCTCATGCCCATACGCCGGTCAAAACCTGTGATGTCACCGCCGCCGACATCGCCGATCCGTCCTCGATCTGCGGCTGGAACCCGGACATGTACGGCGTCCGAAACTGCGCGGCCGGACAGGCGTATTATGATTCCCTGATGGAGCTTTACGCCTCCTGGGGCGTGGATTATATCAAGTGCGACGATATCTGCAACACCAACATTTATCCGCACAATCCCTACTCCGCCAGGCATGAGATCGAGATGCTCTCCCACGCGATCCAGCGGTGCGGACGTTCCATCGTCCT
>CANPYE010000188.1 GCA_947588005.1 uncultured Lachnospiraceae bacterium
AGAAGCACCACGGCGGCGAACACATTGCCGGCCGCCTGCCAGCGCAGCATCACCGTACCGTCGGCCACGATGCCTTCCACATCGATAAAAGCGCGCAGCATCGCCGGAGCGGCCGCGAACAGCGCCGCGCTGATCACCGCAGCCAGGCCGCACAAAAACAGCAGGCAGAAGCGGATCAGCTCCTTGAGGCGCTTCCCATCCCGCGCGCCGTACAGATAGCCGAACAGAGGCACGCCGCCGAATGCCAGACCGACCAGGATCAGCTGGGCGATCATATTGATCTTCAGCACAATACCCATAGCCGCAATCTTATCATTTCCGTAAGGCAGCAGAAAATGATTCACGACCACTAGGCTGACGCTCTGGGTCAGATTCGTGATCGCCGCCGCGACGCCCACGCCCAGGATCTGCTTAAGCTCCCCGCCGTCCACATGGCTGTCCCGCGGCGTCACCGACAGGAAACGGCTGCGGTGTTTTAACATGATCAGCAGAAATACGTCGCTGAACACATAGCCGGTCACCGTGGCAATAGCCGCGCCTCTGGCGCCCCAGCCAAGCACGGAGATCAGGATCGAGTCCAGGATAATATTTAATATCGCGCCGCCGGCGGTCCCCACCATCGAGATTGTCGCCATGCCTTCACAGCGCAGCAGATTTGAATGGATAAAACTCAGAATAATGATCGGTGCCCCGGCCGCAAGCACCGTGAAATACTCCGCCGCGTAAGGCAGCGTGTCCGCGTCCGCGCCGATCAGCCGAAGGAACGGCATCCGGAACAGAAGAAGCGGCACCGCCAGCACCACGCCGGTCAGGATCGCCACATAGAAGCAGAAGGAACTGACCCGCCGCATGCCGTCCGCGTCCTCGCTTCCCAGCATTCGGGAGATCAGAGAGCTGCCGCCCTGGCCGTAGATATTGCCGAAGGCCATCAGCGCCGTGAATACCGGACTGCACAGCGATACGCCGGCCACCAGCGCCGTGTTGCCGGTCCGCGCGATAAAATAGGTATCCGCCAGATTGTAGATCAGCGTCACGATCATGCCCGTCATCACCGGCAGCGCCATCTTAAAATAAGTGCGCGGCAGATGATCCAGGTCGAAAACAGGCTGCTCCATAAAAAATACCTCCTAAGCTGCACTTATCAGGAGGTATTTTATCATGAAACTATTAAAAATGCCAATATCATTTCATATGATTTCTTTCTTCCGGCTGAAATGCCCAACCCCGAGCTCAGGAAACCGGCCAATCCATCCAAAATCCGCCGGCAACCGTTTGGACATTTGAGTGGTTCCGTTATTCTTCTTTCGCTACAAGAATATCCTTCAAAATCCGCAGCCCCGCATCATCTTCCGTCTGATTCTTCATCATATATGCATCCGTGTCCAGAATCATAGAGCAAGGTTTGTCCTGAGTATAAGCCTCCCACTGCGGCAGGCCTTCTCCATTAGGATTACCCGTCTTTATGAAGTTGACCCAATACCCGTTCATAATTGTCTCTAACCTGAAATCTTCCTCTGTGAACGGTCTCCGGCAATTATGCAGATTACCGAACATATACCAAATACAGGCAGAATGGAACGGTCCCGGATGATCTGCCCCCGGAACATCCCGTCGGAACGAGTAGGAATACACTTTTTTATGGGATACCCTTGTCATATGCTCGCACAGCGCCAGCAGGCAGCTGTTCGTATACCAGGCAAACCATGTATTGATCCGCTGTTCTGCGTCATCGTCATCTTTGACCTCGATTTGTTCCATAAGGTCGAATTCATCGCCGGGCAGACACTGACGAACCTTGTCTGCATAGTTTTCCCTCGTCACTCCCGGAATCCACGGCATGATCATAGATTCCTTGGAGGTGGCGCCGGCCAAAAGGGCGTCTATATGCTCTTCTCCGGCAGCAAAGCTGTCTCCAGGGCTTTTCAAGAAAACATATCCATCCCTGCAGATACAGTTAAAATCAGGATTTTTGTCCCCAATATAACGAAGATATGTTTCCTGAAGCTCCTGAGTCGGCATAGCCCTCAATTCAACAAGATCGGATTTTCCGGCATATTTCATGAATCGCAGTCCGTTCTCCTCCACCTCCTTCTGGGATCGGAAGAACCATCCGAAATCCCTGGCCGGGGCTACAGCGCCACTCTGCATTATGGCCCGACGGATCTTCCCTTTTGTCTGCGGAATGACGGATAACGCTTCCACTGAAAATGACCCCGCCGACTGCCCGTCAATCGTGATTTGTTCCGGATCACCGCCAAACGCAGCGATGTTTTCATAAATCCAGTTCAGCGCAGCCGCCTGATCCAGAATAGCATAATTCCCGCAGTGTCCTTCCTGCTCCGCGGCCAGCTCCGGATGCCCAAAAAATCCATAGATATTCAGCCTATAGTTAATCGACACTACGACCACTCCCTGACTGGCAACAACCTCTCCGTTGGAGCGCGACTCATGGCTATATCCCTGAGTAAATCCTCCTCCGTGGATCCATACCATGACCGGAAGTTTGTCATTTTGATCCCAGGCCGGCGTCCAAATGTTCAGATAGAGGCAGTCCTCACTCCAATCAAGAGGATACTTGTGAAACCGGTGCAGATAAAACTCTTTCAGGTAAAATGAGCCGTCTGGCCGTTTGGGCTGCATACAGGCATTTCCGTAAAGATAACATTTGCGCGTGCCCTCCCACGGTTTAAGCGGCTGCGGCTCTTTCCACCGATTCTCTCCCACCGGCGGCGCCGCATAAGGAATCCCGCGGTAGACAGCAACTCCCTCTACATCTGTCGGTACCCCTTCTACATATCCGTACTTTGTCTTTGTATTAAGGATCATTTTTTCTCCCTTCTATCGCTTTTTACGATTACAGATATTCCTTCCGGAATAACGGCAACCCGGAAACGGCGATCACCTAAGATTTCTCCCGCGATCTGTAACGCTTCCTCTATGGAATGCGCCGTTATCATTCCGAAATCTTCTACCAAAGCTTCCTCTGCGCCGCTTACCAGTATGACAGAATGACGAAGTAAAATTCCGGCAAGAATATGGGACTGCCACTGATCGACTTCTGTATGCTCCGGAGGAACGGATCGAAATCGCTTCAGAAGCTCTGCCGCACTTTTGCATGTACGGAACGATTCATAGAACCCCGATGCCCCAACACCCATCACGCACTCGCCTACTGCTATAATCACTCCGTCATCGCGGCATGCTTCCGCCGCCGTCGACATACATTTCACCATTTGATAAACATTCTGATCTAACGGATAGCCGTTATTGGAGGTAATCACCACATCTGTCTCCGGCACAGTACACTGTGCAAGCCCGCGTACAAATTCAGCGCCAGCTAAGTGCGCTTTTTCGCAATCTCCCGCAAACCCGGCTACGACCTGTTGCGACTCATTCAGAACCACATTTACAATATATGCAAGCCGAGCTTTCTTCGCCGCCCAAATCATATCCCTATGAACCGGATTACCCTCCAGAATCCCGGCTTTCGCACACGGGTGATCCATAAACCCGCTGTTATGGTTATAATGAACGCTCTCCCTCGACGCGATTCCGGGCAGCACACTTTTCCTTCCTCCGGAAAAGCCCGCAAAAAAATGTGGTTCAATAAATCCCTCCGCCGTCAACAGATCCGCTTCAGCTGCAAGACGATTAATTCTAAGTTCACCGCCAGACGGCAAACGTCCCAGAGACACCAGATTTTCCTCATCCTCGCAGTCATGGATCACAATCCTCTCCTGTTCAAATATTTCTTTTCCGAATTTGTCTATCAACTCCTCTTTTCGCGTCGCTCTATGACAGCCTGTCGCAATCAGGATCGTAATATCCGCATCCGGATTACCTCTTCTCAGCTGCGCAAGCATGAGCGGAATAATCTGTTTGCTGGGAACCGGCCTGGTATGGTCGCTGGCAATGATTACGACCTTTTCTTTTCCCTTTGCCAGATCCCACAGCGGCGCACTTCCGATCGGATGTTCCATACATTCCCCGATTATCTCCATCGCATTCTTCGAAGGTTCAATATTCCGGGCCCGCCAGACGCCTGCCAGACGATCTTCCGGAATATCCGTCTCCAGAAAGCCTTTGCCGTACGGCAATGCTATCTTCATCGCAAGCCTCCTTTTTACTCGAATTCAATCGTATCTTTGATATCTACATATCCCTTAATTCGCCTGAATTGAGTGAATATCAGCACGATCGCGTATCCGGCAGCCGTCACAATCAGGATAATTGGGCGCAGCGTGCCAATTTGAATATAAGCCGCATATAATACCGCGATTGTAGAAATAATATTAATGCAATAAAATTAGATAGGAATTTTGATTATCTCTTTAGAAGTTCTTAAATGTCGGTATAGCCCGTATTTTCGGGCTTTC
>CANPYE010000189.1 GCA_947588005.1 uncultured Lachnospiraceae bacterium
GTCGCACGGAAGCCTGCTCTACCGGTATGCCAACGGCTGGGATGACAGCGAGGTGGAGACCGAGCCGCCGCCGAACAAGGGCTACGGTAATTCTCTGACTACGCCGCGGGATGTGACGGACGCGGAGACAGCGAAGCTGTATCTTTTGTCGCTGGCGGAGACCGTTTCGGCCCGGTTGCGGGCGGATGGCGCGAAGATCCGTGTGGTGGCTGTCAGTATCCGGGATTATAACCTGAAATTTTCAAATCGGCAGATGCGGCTGCAGATGCCCACGGATCTGACGACGGAGATCTGTCAGGCTGCGTGCAGGTGTTTCGACGAATTGTGGGACGGAACGCCGATCCGCCATCTGGGGATCCATACAAGCCGTGTAGCTACAGACGAAGGCCGGCAGCTGGGGATGTTCGATACGGTGGACTATGACAAGCAGCGGCGGGCCGAGGCCGCTGTCGACGCCTTGCGTCATAAATACGGAACGGACTGCGTGAAGCGGGCCTGTTTCCTGGAGTCGCCGAAGGAGGACGACGCCATGTTCATCGACCATATGGGCGGCGGGATCAGCAGGGAGAAGCGGAGCGTGGATTATTCGAAGGAGAAGATTTTATAGGGAAGAGAACTAGCGATAACTTGGAAAGATGGATTGGATAATCGGGAAGCCTGGGCTGGAAAAGTGCCTGAAACTTCGAATATGGAAAACGGTGGGGCGGTTTTTGAAACGGAGAACAGGATCAGTATTCACAGGGAGAGGAAGTGGGGGTATGGCAGGATTTTTCGCGGCGTCGGCGGATATGATGCCGCATCATGACGGCGGGGAGGTTCATGGCCGGATGTACCATATTGCCTGCAAGGCCTGGTTCACGACGAACGGCGATCCCATACCGCTTAGCTTTAAGTTCGAAGGCGACGACGGCGAGCTCCAGTACGTCAGCCGGATGAAGGTGAACTATGCCGAAGACCGCAATTATTCCGGCGTCGCCAGTAAGGAGTACGGCTGCGAAGCCTGTATTGGGGGAATCCTGCGGGAGTTCCGGCTGTTATTTTATATGGAAGCTTGTAAATGGGTGATGGTGATATGAAGGAATAATCAAAAGAAGCCCGTATCTAGGGCTTCTTTTGGATGGAGACGACAGGACTCGAACCTGCGACCCTCTACACGTCAAGCAGATGCTCTCCCAGCTGAGCTACATCTCCAACGCAAACCATTATAAGGGATAACGGAATTTTTTGCAACCCTTTTCTGCAAATTTTCGCCTTTTCGTCTTTTTCCGATTTTTTACAGAAGCATTTTTACAGATGGACAGCAAGTCAGGCGGTTTGTTGCAGAGTATGCGGGTGACCGGATGAGAAAATAGGATGTTTTCTCACAGCGGCAGCATCTCCGCCTTCCTCTGATGGTACACCGTGTAATACTTAAAGCCGCATTCCCGCAGGATCTCCGATGCGCGGGCAAATTCGCAGCCTATATAGTCCGGCGTGTGGGCGTCAGAGCCGACGGTCAGAAGCTCCCCGCCGAGTTCCCGGTAGCGGCGCAGGATGTCCTCGCAGGGATTCGGGTGTCCCAGCTGCCGCCGGTAGCCGCCGGTATTGCATTCCAGGGCTTTGCCCTTCTCGATCAGCGTCCGCAGAAGCGGATCGATATAGTCCATATAGTCGGCGGCCCGGTAATTGGCGTTCCGTGTGGGGCAATAGCGCACGATATAATCCAGGTGGCCGAAACTGTCATAGCAGTCCAGTTCCCGCACCACTTCCAGGGAAGATTCAAAGAAGCGGCGCAGGGCTTCCCGCTCTGTGCGGCCTTCATAAAAGACCGGAAGATAGGGGTCAAGACCGTCGATGAAATGATTGGAACCGATAACATAGTCGAACGCATAGGTCCGCACCAGGTCATTTAAATAATCCGCAATGTGCCGCTGCAGCCCAAGCTCCACGCCGATCTCAATGCGGATCCGGTCCCGAAAACGGTCCCGCAGCTGTGCCAGGGCGGACAGATATACCGGAAAGTCCAGCGTGAAATCAAGATCGGAGACGACGTCGTAGTCGTGGTGGTCGGTGATGCAGATCCGCTCCATGCCCAGCGCGATGGCGCGTTCGATCTGCTGTACGGGCGGCGTATCGCTGTCGCCGGAGAAACTGGTGTGAAGGTGAAAATCACAGAGCATATTGGAAGGACTCCTTTCTGGCCGGGCTGTCAACTCCTTTGATCTTCTCGCGGGAATGGGAATAGCATATTCAATTTGATATTGAATCAGCGAGGGTATAATCTCTGTCGAGATTTTATCATGTTTCGGCTATTCTGTATACTCTTTTTTCACGGTTATCGGCGATTGTTTTGTGCATTTTCTCGCGTATTTCACGTGCATTTCTTCCAAAATATCTTGTCAGCCCGTGTCGGCCTGTGCTATGATAGATACGATGCGCGGGATAAAGCACCGTCGGCGGCATACGCGCGGAGAAGCGGGAGAACGCAAGCAATATGGTGATTCTTTTTCTGCCATCTGTCAACGTATATAAACAGGCGGGCGCCGGGAGGAAATTATGACGATCAGCGACATTTCCAATATATTCTGTTTTATAGGCGGCCTGGGTATGTTCCTGTACGGAATGCACCAGATGGCCGACGGTATGCAGCAGACTGCGGGCGGTAAGATGAAGCAGCTTCTGGGGATGCTGACAAGCAACCGGCTGATGAGCGTCATCCTGGGCACCGCGATCACGATCATTATTCAGAGCAGCGGCGCTACCACCGTTATGGTGGTCGGCTTCGTGGGTGCGGGCGTGATGAATCTGAGCCAGGCGATCGGTATCATCATGGGCGCCAATATCGGCACCACGATCACCGGCTGGGTGGTCTCCTTAAGCCAGCTTGGAAGCGCCATGGCGGTGCTGAAGCCGGTGTTCTACGCGCCGCTTATGGTCGGCATCGGCGCGCTTCTGATCCTGTTTCTGAAGAAGCAGAAGGATCATATTGCAGGACAGATCCTTGTCGGCCTTGGACTTCTGTTCCTCGGCCTGGACATGATGTCCTCGTCCTTTGCCGGCTATTCGGACGCGCCGGTCTTCGGCCGGGCGTTTGCGCTTCTGGGCGGCAATCCATTCTTAGGCATCCTGATCGGTATACTGGTGACATTGCTTTTGCAGAGCTCCTCTGCTTCCGTCGGCGTCCTGCAGATGCTGGCGTTAAGCGGCGTGGTGACCGCGCCGGCGGCTGTTTATATCTGTCTCGGCGACAATATCGGCGCATGCTCCACGGCCATGCTCTCAGCCATGGGCGGTTCCCGCGACGCCAAGCGGGCGGCCGTTATGAACCTGATTTTTAATCTGATCGGCGCCGCGATCTGCGTGGCGGCCGCTTTCATTTTCTTCACAATGAATCCGCAGGCGGCCCAATGGAAGGTGGCGGCGGTGCAGATATCCATTTTCCATACCACGTATAATATTCTTAAGACCGTCGTGCAGTATCCGTTCGCGGATCAGATCGTGAGGCTGTCCGGCCTGCTGGTGAAGGAAAAGCCGCAGGAGAAGGAAGACGAACAGGAGGACGACGAGGAAGCCGTCACGCTCAAGCATCTGGACGAGCGTATCTTCCGTTCGCCGGCGTTCGCGGTGGAGACGGCGTCGCTTGAGATCCAGCATATGGGCCAGATCACGATGAAGAACCTGCGCCACAGCATCGACGCAATTGTGACCGGCAATCTGGACGAGATCGAAGAAGTGTACCATGTCGAGAAGACGATCGATAAAATGGCGCAGCTATTGACAGAATATATGATAAAGATTGAGAACCTGACGCTGACGGAGCACCAGAAGCTGGTGGTCAACAATCTGTTCTACAGCGTCAGCGATATCGAGCGCGTGGGCGACCACGCGGAGAATCTGGCGGATCTGGCCAAATATATGGTGGAGCATGAACTGGATTTTTCCGAGACTGGGGAGGAAGACCTGGAGGAAATCAGCAAGGTGGTATTCAAGTCCTTCGAATACGCCATCGAAGCCCGGAAGACCGGCAATATGGACGCGGTCCGCAAGGTGAGCCAGTATGAAGACGACGTAGACAGCATGGAAGAAGAACTGCGCGAAAAGCACATCGAGCGCTTGTCCCGCGGCGAGTGCGTACCGTCGGCCGGCATCGTATTTTTGGATATCCTGACGAATCTGGAGAGAATTTCCGACCATGCGTATAACCTGGCGGGATATGTTAAAAATGAGATGTAATATTTTTATAAAGGACTTGCTATTTCTGACAAAATCAGGTAGAATAAAAACCGGGTTGATTATATTTTCACAATCAAATCATCTATATTAGGAGGAATGAAATCATGGCAGTAAAAGTTGCGATCAATGGTTTTGGACGTATCGGACGTCTGGCATTCCGTCAG
>CANPYE010000190.1 GCA_947588005.1 uncultured Lachnospiraceae bacterium
CGATCTCGTCCTTGTCGTTAATGGGAATCCCGCTGTTTGCCGGATTTATCAGCAAATGGAGCCTCTGCGAGGCGGCGCTGAGCCTGGGAAATGAGATGAGCGGCGGCGCGGGCGGCGCAGCGGGCCGGATAATGCCGTATATCGGCGTAGCGGTGATCCTGTACTCGGCGCTGATGACCGGAATCTATATGCTGAGCGTGGTAGTGCGGGCGTATTTTCCGAAGATGTTGAAGCAGGTGGGAAATACAAGCAAGGCGTCACTGGCGCCTTGCTTGCATGGAAATACAAGCAGGGCATCACTGGAGCCTTGCTTGCATGGAAATACAAGCAGGGCGTCACTGGCGCCTTGCTTGCATGGAAATACGAACGGAGCGCCGCTGGCGTCCCTGTATGGAAATGTGCCGGCTGGCAGCGCGGCGGACGCCGCGGCCGGAACTGGAGCCGCTGCGGCAGTTGGTGAAACGTCGGTCGGGGCTGGGGCCGTAATCGAAGCGGCACGCAGACAGGATAGCGGCGAAACGAAAAAAACTGGCAATCAGGACCCAAGCTGGCTGATGCTTCTTCCGCTCGTGATCTTCGCCGTCGTGATCGTGGCGGTGGGAATCCACGCGGGGCCGGTGCTTCGGTTTTTGGCATTGATCGGAGGTGAAGCGGGATGAATCAGGTCTGGATGGATGTGGTAATTCCCGGCTTCTGCGGCATGGGAATGCATTTGAAGCTGGACGGGTTCCGGCTGGTATACTGTGTCATCGCTGTGCTCATGTGGACGGTCAGCGGGATTTTCTCCCGGGAGTATATGGCGCATTACGCCAATCGGAGAAGATATTATATCTTTTTCTGGGCCACGTTCGCGGCGACGGTGGGAGTGTTTCTGTCGGCGAACCTGTTTACGACGTTTATATTCTTTGAAATTATGTCTTTTACGTCCTATGTGTGGGTGGCGTTTGACGAGAGAAGCGCAAGCCTTAAGGCGGCGGAGACGTATCTGGCGGTGGCGGTCATCGGCGGCATGGTGATGTTAATGGGGCTGTTTCTTCTGTACGATCTGTTCGGTACGCTGGAGATCGACGAGATCCGCGTGCTGGCGGACGCGGTGATGAGCGGGAACTGGCCGCTGCAGGCAGGGAATGCTTTATCTGCGGCTGCAGCGGAAGGAGCGGCGGTTTCTGCAGCCGGGCAGACTGCGGCTCTGGTTCCTCAGTCTCAGGGAGCAGCCGTGGCCTATTCCGTGATCGGCGGCGCCGACGGCCCGACTTCTGTCTGGGTCGCTGGGAAACTGCCGGAGCCTGCGTGGAGCGGCAGCACGCCCGGGGCGCCGGGAAGCTTCTTCCCAACGGCGAAGGCCCAGCTCTATACGGCGGGCGCGCTGCTGCTTTTCGGCTTCGGCGCGAAAGCGGGCTGTTTTCCGCTGCATATCTGGCTGCCCAAGGCCCATCCGGAGGCGCCGGCGCCGGCCAGCGCGCTGCTTTCCGGAATCCTTACGAAGACCGGCGTATTCGGCATCATCGTGGTGTCCTGCGGACTTTTCGGGGCGGATCACAGCTGGGGACTCCTGATCGCGGTACTGGGACTGATCACCATGTTTGTGGGCGCGCTTCTGGCGGTATTTTCCATTAACCTGAAACGGACTCTGGCATGCTCGTCCATTTCTCAGATTGGCTTTATCCTGACCGGTATCGGCATGGCCTGCCTGCTTCGCAGCATCGGGGAGGGCAATACGCTGGCGGTGCGGGGCGCGTTCCTTCATATGGTGAACCACTCGCTGTTCAAGCTGGTATTATTCCTGTGCGCCGGCGCGGTATATATGAACCTGCATAAACTGGATCTGAATGAAATCCGGGGATTTGGCCGCGGGAAACCGGCGCTTATGTTCGCGTTCCTGATGGGGGCGCTGGGTATCGGCGGCATCCCGCTGTGGAACGGGTATGTGAGCAAGACCCTGATCCATGAGAGCATCGTGGAATATATGGAAGCTGTGGGCGGGCCGTGGGCCTGGCATTTGGCGGAGTGGGTATTTCTCATCACCGGCGGCATGACGGTGGCGTATATGCTGAAGCTGTTCGTAGCGGTGTTTGTGGAGAAGAATGCGGATCCGGAAATGCAGGAGAGATACGATGGAATGACCCATGTATACATGCGGCCGGAAACGACTGCCGCGCTCGTCGTCACGGCGGCCATCCTTCCTTTCCTCGGTCTGACGGCCCATCTGAGCATGGACCGGATCGCGGATCTGGGGCAGGAGTTCTTCCATGTGCAGGGCCATGCCCATACGGTGGCGTATCTGTCCCTGACGAACCTGAAAGGCGGCGCTATCAGTATCTGCATCGGCGTGATCCTTTATTTCCTGGTGATCCGCGGACTTCTGACGGAGCCGGACGGCGAGGGGAAACGCCGCTACGCGGATCGTTGGCCGTCCTGGCTCGATCTGGAGAATCTGATCTACCGGCCCATTCTGCAGGCGGCCCTGACGGTATTCACCTTCGTCGGAAGGGTGATGGACAGCGGCGTGGACTGGCTGATCCGCATCGCGCGCTTTACGACCCATAAGCAGGTGCCTGCGGTAAGGGAGCCTCACGATTCGGATCTGGCGGCCCATGTGATCGGAGGCGTCATCGACGCGGCGGCGGCGTTTAGGAGCCGGCTTCCCTGGAAGCGGAATACAGGTAAAGCGTCGCTGGCTGCCGGCCCGCAGGGAAATACGGCGCCTGCCCGCGAACCGGCGACGGCCCGCCTGGTAAACCGCGAGGAGCAGTTCAAAGGCAATCTGCATCTGATCCAGGAGAGCTTCTCCTACGGCCTGATGCTGGTCTGCGTGGGACTGTGCGTGACGCTAATCTATCTGATCTGGGGTTTCCTGGGAAGATAGTTTAGGAAAAATGGCGGCGCCGTATTTCCGGATGATCCGTGCCAGGCAGTCATTTATAACAGAATACGAAAAAGGCGAAAGAATCTGCTTAAAAAATCTGCTTTTATGTGGTATACTGCTCTTATGGATACAGTAGATCCGGTCGGAACCTGAGATACGATTCCGGCCGATTTTGCTTATGGACACAATTTTGTAAGGGGGATTTCAATACCATGTATGACCAGATTCTGAAAGAAGAAAATTACAAGCAGACGATGGACGAAACGGTCGTGCCGTATCTGGAGGCCAGGAAAAAGGTGGTCTATCTGACGCGGGACGAAGGCAGGAAGCTTTACTGCGCCTGCTATACGGCCGACGAGCCGGTGGGCGTCATGGTTATTTCCCACGGCTTTACGGAGTCGGAGGAGAAGTATAAGGAGACGATCTATTATTTTCTGAAAAATAATTACCATGTGTACATGCACGATCACTGCGGTCACGGCCGCAGCTACCGGCTCGTGGACGACTTAAGCCTGGTCCATGTGGACAGCTACAGCCGTTATATTAAGGATCTGCTGGCGGTGGCGCATCTGGCGCAGAAGGAACATCCGGATAGGAAGCTGTATCTGTACGCCCATTCCATGGGCGGCGGCGTGGGAGCCGCGGCGCTTGCGGCAAGACCGGAGTTATTTACAAAGGCGATCCTCACCTCGCCCATGATCCGGCCGATCACCTCCGGCGTGCCGTGGCCTCTGGCGAAGGGCCTGTCCTGGCTCCTCTGTCATCTGGGGAGGAAAGCTTCCTATGTGCCGGGAGGCCATCCCTTCGACGGCAAGGAAACCTTCGAAGGAAGTCCGTCGATGAACCGGGAGCGCTACGATTACTACCAGCAGAAGCGCAACACCACCGAAATTTACCAGATGACGTCGCCCAGCTGCGCCTGGGTCTACGGAGCGGCCCAGCTGAACCAATATCTGCGGACGGAGGCGGTCAAGAAGATCCGGACGCCGATCCTTCTGTTTCAGTCGGAGAACGATACCTTCGTCGTGGGAACGGAGCAGGAGATCTTTGTGAACCGGATCAACCGGGAAGGGCATACTTCAGCCCGGCTTGTGAAGGTGGCAGGCACGAAGCATGAGATCTTCAATTCCTCGACGAAAGTGCTTGAGGGGTACTGGAAGGAGATCCTTACGTTTCTGGCGCAGGGATGAAAAGCTTCTTGTTTTGTGCCGGAAAGCCAGAAACAATCGGAAGTCGCCCACAGATCGGATTGACGTGGAAATAAAAGTCCGCGTCGGGCCTGTGCCTGAGAAACTAGGCCAAGGAGGTTTCCCATGGATATCGTATTGTTACTTTTCCGCCAGAGTCTGGTGATGTTTATCTATCTTCTGATCGGCTACCTGATGTTTAAGAAACATTTTTTAACGACACAGGGCAGCGGGGAAATGGGAAAGCTTCTTCTGTATGTGATCACGCCGGTGGTCATAATGAATTCCTACGCCAGAGA
>CANPYE010000191.1 GCA_947588005.1 uncultured Lachnospiraceae bacterium
GCCTGCAACGGATTTAAGGGAGCGCGCTGGCCCAAGATGGTGGCGGACGACGCGCTTAACAGTCCGTCAAAGATCGCCACGCTTCTGGTGTGGCAGCAGCCTCATATCATTTACATGCTGGAGATGGCTTACCAAAATCTTGCGGGAAATGAGCGGGGATGCGGACAGGCGGAGAAATTTCTGGAGAAGTACTATCCGCTGGTGGAGGAAACCGCCGATTTCATGGCGGATTTTGCCGTTTATAATGAAGAACGGGGCGTCTATGAAATTCTGCCCCCGGTGATTCCCGTGCAGGAGAATCACCGGCCTATGGATACGAAGAATCCGGCCTTTGAAGTGGAATACTGGCGCTATACGCTGCAGCTTGCTGCGGAATGGGCCAAACGGCTTGGCTGTCCCTGCCCGGATGCGTGGCGGGAGACGGCGGAGCATATGGCTCCGATGGTTGCGGAGAACGGATGCTATCTGGCGCATGACAACTGCCCCGACAGCTACGGGAAATTCGCCCATGACCATCCGTCCATGCTCTGCGCATACGGCGTCATTGACAGCGGTCGGACAGACCCGGAGATCATGAGAAATTCCCTGGGCCGGGTGGAAAAGGTCTGGGATTATCCGTCCCTCTGGGGCTGGGATTTCGCGGTCATGGCGATGACTGCGGTCCGGCTGGGCGAACCGGAACACGCGATCCGGCTTTTGCTGGCGGACACGGCGAAGAATACTTATGTGACAAGCGGCAACAATTTCCAGAAAGGCCGGAAGGACCTGCCATTATATCTGCCGGGCAACGGCTCGCTGCTTCTGGCGGCGGCCCTGATGACGGCCGGGTATCCGGGGAGCGGGCCGCTTCCGGGATTTCCGAAGGATGGACAGTGGGAAGTGGAATTTGAGGGGATCGGCCCGTTCCCGTGCTGAGAGGCTGTTATAACGCAAGGCAGTTTCGGAGTTCTGACAGCTCTGCCGGGGTGTACTGTGCCGGCAAAGTATAAAAAGGAGGCAGCAGAAATGAAGCTATATGATCTGAAAGTGAATTACCAGGCAGATCCGCTGGGGATTGATCTGACCCGGGCTGTATTTTCCTGGAAGGTGAAGGACGCCAAAGGAAAGGCCCAGGACTGGGCGCGGCTTGTCGTGGCGGAGGATGCGGGATTTCAGAAGATCGTCTACGACAGCGGCAGGGCGGCTCTGGATTCCTGCGCATTTTCGCCGGACGTGGCCTGGAAGCCGGCTGTGAAATACTACTGGACTGTGGAAGTGACCGACGATGCCGGCGGTTCCGGCATCAGCGACATCGCGACCTTCGAGGGCGGCCATCCGGAAGGCGGATGGAACGGCAAATGGATCCGGCCGCCGTTTACCCGTGATATCGCGCCGGTGCTCAGCCAGACATTTGATCTGGAGCAGGAGGAATTGGATGAGCTCGATACGGCCCGCCTCTATATCTGCGGGCTGGGGCTTTACGAGGTTTATTTAAACGGCGAGAAGGTGGGCGATCAGTATCTGACGCCTTACTATACGGATTACCGGGGCTGGATCCAGTACCAGACCTACGACGCGGCGAAATACCTGAAGGCCGGACAGAACCGGATCGACGTCTGGATGGGCGACGGCTGGTACAAGGGGAATTTCAGCTACATGCACAGCGGTCTTCTCCGGGAGTATTACGGAAATGAGTTTAAGCTGCTGGTGGATTTGTATATCACAGACTGCGACGGGCTGACCCGGGTGATCGGAACCAATGAGAACTGGCTGGCGCTCAAATGTCCGGTGATGGCGTCCGGTATCTATTATGGCGAAGACTACGACGCCGGGATGGAGAGGACGCTTGAAAATGTGCCGGGTCGGAAGAATGCGGACGTCCCGGTGAGTCGGGTCCCGAACGCGCTGGAAGCCGACGCTCCCGCGGGCGCGCTTTGTCCCATGATCGGCGTCCCCGTCAGATGTCATGAAGTCCTCCCGGTGAAGGAGATCATTACTTCTGAGATCGGCGAGACGATCCTGGATTTCGGCCAGGAGATCACCGGCTGGGTCGTGTTTGACGCGGATCTGCCGGCCGGAACCCATGTGACGCTGCAGTACAGCGAGATCATGCAGAACGGCAGGTTCTACCGCGACAACCTGCGCACAGCCCGGGCGGAGTACCATTTTATATCGGCAGGGAAAAAGCAGCTGGCGCGGCCCCATTTCACCTTCTACGGCTTCCGCTATGTGAAGGTGACCGGTATGAAGGTGGACGAGACGAACAAGGACTGCTTCCGGGCGTGGGCCCTGTATTCGGATCTGGAGGAGAGCGGGAAGCTTAAGACCTCCAACGAAAAGGTGAACCGGCTGATCTTAAATACCAGATGGAGCGAGAAGGACAATTTCCTGGATATTCCCACAGACTGCCCCCAGAGGGACGAGCGCCTGGGCTGGACCGGCGACGCGCAGATCTTCGCGTCGGCGGCGTCCTACCATATGCTGACGCCGGTATTTTACAGAAAATATCTGAAGGATATGGTCTATGAGCAGAAACAGATCGGCGGTTCGGTGCCCTTCGTGGTGCCGGATGTGCTGAGCATCGCCCGTGAAAAGGCCTGCGAGCCGGGATTTGATCCGGCGTCTCCTGCCTGGGGCGAGGCCGGCTCTTGCGCCTGGGGCGACGCGGCCACGGTGATTCCCTGGACCATGTATTCCCATTACGGCAATTTGGCGTGGCTTGACGAGCAGTATGACAATATGAAGCAGTGGACGGATTTCATTATCCGCATGGATGAGGAACACTGCGGCGGGAAGCGGATCTGGAACTGCGGCTTCCACTTTGGCGACTGGCTCTCCCTGGACGCAAAGGGCGATAATCCCCAGGGCGGGACCGACCCGTATTTTGTCGCGACCATGTATTATATGCGCTCGGCGGAATTAACGGGCATGGCGGCGGAGAAACTGGGGAAGGCCGAGGATGCGGCGTATTACAGGCAGATCGCGTCGGAAGTTCGGGCGTCGGCCAGGAAGACCTATCTGCGAGAGGATGGAAAGCTTACAATCCGCACCCAGACTGCGTATGTGCTGGCGATCTGGTTCAAGCTCTACGACGAGGCGGAGATCCCGGCCGCGGCGGATGAGCTGTGCGCGCTTCTGAAGGAATGGAACCTGCACCTGGCTACGGGATTCGTCGGTACGGCCTATCTGTGCCAGACGCTTTCCGCCACGGGACATGCCGATCTGGCGTATACGCTTCTGCTGAATGAGGATTATCCCAGCTGGCTCTATGAGGTGAACCTGGGCGCGACCACGATCTGGGAACGCTGGAACTCGCTGCTTCCGGACGGGAGCATCAGCAGCACGGGCATGAACAGCCTGAATCACTACGCATACGGTTCCATCGTGGAATGGATCTACGGCCGTGTCTGCGGTCTGCAGATCAAGGCGGACGGGAGCGGCCCGAGGGAAATCTTCTACGCGCCGCAGCCGGATCAGCGTCTTACATTCGCGGAAGCGTCCTACAATACGGTGGCCGGAGAGTATAAGGCGGACTGGAAATGGGACGGCGATAAAGCCGTATGCCATCTGTGCGTGCCGTTCGGCTGCCGGGCGGAGCTGGGACTGGATCCGAAATGGACGGACGTGACAGTTAACGGAAAGACTGCGGCGGCCGCTGCGCCGGATGGAGTGCTGACGGCGGGAGAGTATGTGATCGAGGGAATTTACGGGTGAGCGGGATGAATGTTTGGAACAGAATGCCCGAGACTGAATGCTCGAAATGGAATGCTCGGGACAGAATGATTCCGGCATAGCGATCGGAGCGTAATGACCGGATATTAGTGAATAGAGTCTGAGATGGGGGTGCCGTAAGACAGGAATATGGTTTGCGGCAGCCCTCATCTAATAAGTCTTTCCATAAGGCATTCCGGGGCTCCGCTATTCAGAGAAATCGTAGAGTATACCGATTTTAGATGGAAGCCGCCGGCTGTAAGCTGTACACCTGAGTAAACTGTCCTTTCCGTTCGGGAGTGAGGTGGTGGCTGACCAAAATCAGCGTCAGTCCGGGATTTGCCAGCAAACTCTTTTCTACAATGTCCGCGTTCTTCTGGTCCAAGGCGCTGGTTCCCTCGTCCACAAGGAGGATGGAGCGGTCATGGATCAGCGCGCGGGCAATGGCCACACGCTGCTTCTGCCCGCCGGAGAGGCTGCCGCCTTCTTCGCCCACGATGGTATCCAAACCGTCCGGCATGGAGGCCAGATCGCCCATGAGGGCGCTGTCCCGCAGGGCCTTTTCCATCTGCTCGTCGGTAAACGTCTCGCCCAAAGTGATGTTGTCCCGGATGGTGGAGTTGAACAGGAACACGTTCTGCTCGATGTAGCTCAT
>CANPYE010000192.1 GCA_947588005.1 uncultured Lachnospiraceae bacterium
CCGGTGGGCAAGCACGCCTTCTGCGCCTTCGCCGGCCGCCGCGACGGCAAGAACTTCGTCATGAGCCACGAGGACATTATGGCCAAATACGGCGCGAAGATGAAAATGGTGGACCGCATCCCCGACGCCCTCTCCGGCGCCATGGGCAATCAGATGTATCTGGTGCTCTGCGACAGCGAGGAAGAACTGAATCAGTTCTATAAGGATGTGCTGGAGTGCAGGGAATAGAAATACTTTTTTCCGGCTTGTTCAGAAAAATATATTGCAAACATTCCGGTTATATCGTACAATATGTTTGACAAGAGAGCCGTTGGCCAGCGCATACCTGGCCGCCGGAAAAGTTAAGACAAAGTAGCGCCTTACTTTACCAGAGCAGGGGCGCTGCTTTTCGCGTGCTGCATATATAACAAGAGTAGCATATTATTTCTCCCCGCGCCGATAGATCGCCTCCGACAGCCGGCACATCCGCGCCGCCGTCTCCGCGTCCGACGCGCTTAAGTAGAACCTGGCCTTATGGCAGAAATTCAGATTCGGATCGATCCTGTGCAGCGTCTCGATATCCGCCCCGGCCCACTCCTCCGGGAACGGGATCTTCGTCTTAAACGACTGGGGCGCCGCGGGCACGCCCTGTCCGGCCCAGCCGCCGCGGCCGTCCGGAAACACGCAGTATGTCTTGTCCGTGTCCACCAGCTCCGACTGCCAGGGCACGAATCTGGGCAGCACCACCACATGATCCGAGCTTTCCTCAAGGGCTTTTCTCACGATCGCCCCGGCCCGCTCCTGCGCCTTCATCTGGGACAGATAGCGCCGCAGGATCCCCTCCGCGAAATCCACCGCCTGCGCAAACCGCTCATCCGGCGAATCCGCGCTGTCCCATTCCGGATTGAACCAGGATACCGCCACCGACAGCATGCACGGCGTCCCGCCGTTGTCCGCGTCGTCCAGCGCCGCGACGAAATGCTCGCCAAACTCCTTCGCTTCCTTCTCCCCGACCAGCTGAGGGCCGTATTTCTCCCACAGAAGGCCGAACGCCGCATAAGACCGTCCGTCCGGACGCTTGCGGACCCCCGCCTGATGGTGGTCGAACTCGCCCATGCCGATATCATAGACAATACCGTCGAAGCCGTCCGGTACACTATAACCTCTTGTAACCTCAAAGTCCGGATAAATCAGCCGCAGAAGCGCTGTCGAGAACACGTCGTCCGCGTGAAATGTGCCGCTGTGAGTGAAACCTTTCATAATCTGTCCGCCTCCTGTAAAGAATCTTTTGTCTGTAAAACAGTTTACCACAGGAGACGCAGGATGTCCATTCGATGTGAAAAAACATGAAAAGCATTGCAAAAAATCCCTGTATTTATTATGATATTTGTGACTTAGAAGAAAGCGATCGAAAAAGCAAGAAATCCGGAGGTTCAAGAACCATGTACAGCTTCAACAACGACTACAGCGAGGGCGCCCACCCCCGCATCCTGCAGACACTTACAGATACTAATCTGGAACAGAATAACGGCTACAGCCAGGACCGTCACACGGCCCATGCCGCCGATCTGATCCGCGCCGAGGCAGCCTGTCCCGGCGCCGACATCCACATCCTTGTGGGCGGCACCCAGACCAATTCCGCCGTGATCGCCGCGGCGCTGCGCCCTCATCAGGCGGTCATCGCCGCCACTACCGGGCATATCAACGTCCATGAAACCGGCGCTGTGGAAGCATCCGGCCATAAGGTGCTGACCCGGCCCGCCGCTGACGGCAAGCTGACGCCTGCGCTGATCCGGGAGGTTCTTAACACCCACACCGACGAGCACATGGTCCAGCCGAAGATGGTCTACATCTCCGACTCCACGGAGATCGGCACTCTGTACACGAAAGCAGAACTGGAAGCGCTCTCCCATTGCTGCCGGCAGAACGGCCTCTGGCTGTTCCTGGACGGCGCGCGCCTCGGGGCCGCTCTGACCAGCCCGGCAAATGACCTCACGATGGCGGACATTGCCGCGCTGACCGACGTTTTCTATATCGGCGGTACGAAGAACGGCGCATTGTTCGGCGAAGCGCTTGTCATTGTAAATGATGCGTTAAAACTGGATTTCCGCTACCTGATCAAGCAGCGGGGCGCGATGCTGGCGAAAGGGTGGCTGTTGGGAATCCAGTTTGAGGAACTGTTCCGCGACCGCCTTTTCTATGACCTGGCCGCCCACGCCAACGCGATGGCCGCCAGGCTCCGCGACGCCCTGGCGGAGCGCGGCTACGAATTCGCCTACCCGCCGCAGACCAACCAGCTGTTTCCCATTTTCACCGATGAAAGGATCGAAAAGCTCAGCAGAGACTTCCTGTTCATGCCGGATAAGAGGATCGATGCAAACCGCCAAAGCGTCCGCCTGGTCACCTCCTGGGCGACGACGGAAGCCGGGGTGGAGGATTTTATCCGGGCGCTGGATATGAAATAAGCCGCCGCCACTACTACCAATAGTGACGGCGGCCCGTAAAGGGTTTAACATTTTGACTTTTTGGGGGTAGGCCGTGTGTTTCTAGCGTTCCCTCTCCAGGATATCCCGGATATAGTTGCTCATCACTTCAAACGCCACCTTATTCTTCCCGCTGTTGATCACCACGTCGGCCAGGGCGCTGGTGGGCTGCACGTAGAGATAATGCATGGGCTTTACGGTGGTCAGGTACTGCTCTACCACGCCTTCGATGTCGCGGCCCCGCTCCTTCACGTCGCGGATCACGCGGCGCAGGATACGCTCGTCGGCGTCGGCCTCCACGAAGACCTTCACGTCCAGAAGCCGCCGCAGGCGTTCGTCCGCCAGCACCAGAATGCCCTCCAGAAGGATCACCCGCTTCGGCTCCACGAGCACCGTTTCCTTCGACCGGGTGTGAAGCGAATAATCATAGACCGGACACCGGACCGCTTTCCCGTCCTTCAGATCCTGAAGCTGCTCCAGAAGCAGCTCCGTCTCAAAAGCGCGCGGATGGTCGTAATTCTGTTTCTTCCGTTCCTCAAAGGGAATGTCGTCCTGGGCCCGGTAGTAATTGTCGTGGTACAGAACCGCCACCTCGTCCCCAAACTCCGCCTTCAGCCGGTTGGTAAAGGTGGACTTGCCCGAACCGGTACCGCCCGCGATGCCTATGATCACTGTCTTCATCCTCTGTCCCTCCGTGTCCTCTGCCCTGTGTTTCTGGGCGCTGTTCTGCATACCGCTATCGTTTTGATTGATACCCCGCATTATCCAGCAATGATCGTGTCTGAATGTCGTCTGCAGCACAAATACAGGCATCCAAATTCACCGCGAAGAAACTATACAATCCGCGCATCTCTGACTCTGCCAATATTGTCAGGACATTCGTACCAAAGGTTCTCTGCATCTGGCACTCTACACATAAATCTCGCAGTCCGGCTCCACCCGCTTGCAGGCCTTCACCGCTTCCTGCACGATCTCGTCGAATCTTGCGTCGTCCGCCTCAATGATCAGCCGCTGGGTCATAAAGCTGATCGTCGCTTCCTTCACGCCCTCGATCTTATTCACCGCGTCTTCCATCTTTGCCGCGCAGTTGGCGCAATCCACTTCCACTTTGAATTTCTTCTTCATAAGGCATATCCTCCTCGCATATGATATTCGCATTTCCATGTCCCTTCCGGGAGAAAAATGCAGGCTTGACCGTCCCCGGAATTAACATATGAATAATTGTTCATATGACCATTATATACCTTACGTGAGAAAATGCAAGTACATTTTATATTTTATTTCACAGATCACTCGCCGGATATCTGCGCCATCCCACGCCGCCCAGTACTGCTGCCGATCACTCGCCGGCCATCTTCATCATCGGCGCCTGCGCGCGCACTGGGATCATCTTAATGTGCCTGCGTGCGCACCAGGATCTTCTTAATTGTCATTCACTCCCATCACCCTCACATACATCGTCACAACCTGTAACCTGCTTCTTCTGCATCCTGCTTTCCGATTCTGAGAATCCCAATATTTTTCAGTCTTTTCTGCCAATATGTAACCTGCTTTTTATGCTGCGGCAGGATTCAGTCCGGCACCACAGGCACCGCGTCCGCCGGAATCGGACAGACGAAGCCGTCCGCTGTCCGCTGCTCAAATTCCTCCCTCGCCTCTCTAAGAAGCTCCGGCTCCGTAAACAGATCGATGGCCGCGCCCGCGATCACCCTGCCCGCGCAGAGCGCCGCCTTATGCCCGATCTCCGTCCGGCCGCAGGACACGTTCTGCCAGCTGTGCCCCGGGCAGCCGTTGGGCCAGGCCGCCACATGGATCTGGGCCGTCGGCG
>CANPYE010000193.1 GCA_947588005.1 uncultured Lachnospiraceae bacterium
TCCGGTCTTATCTGACCGTAGCCAGTCGATCGTTCGTGACTGTCGCTTCCGTCCACTCTGTTCACCTGCCTTTATCTTTGAAATCGTAAGTCAAAGCATTCCTGCTATGGAATCAGTATAGCACGAAGACATCTTTTGTGGCAAGGAAAATTTTTAAAATAAGAAAAGCTTTTAGGAAATGTGATAGCTACACGCAATATGCATTGACCAGATCTATGATTTCCTGATTAGATGGAATCCGAATGTCATCCTTCTTACTGTAAATCGTCAAAAGATATATCTCCAAATCATCCCGTATTACATAGTAAATAATTCGATACCCGTTCGACTGCCCGGCTCTGGTATCTGTATTCGCTGAGCGAACTTCTCTTCAAACTGCCGTGTCGGTATTACTGTGTACATCTGACTTCTCCTCACCTGCCCATTCATCGATTTTCGCAAAGAGCGAACTCAACGAGCGTTTCGGTGCCTGACCCGTGCGCATACTCTTTACTTCCTGACAGGACCTGGCAATGGATTCAGATACCGTACATAGTCTTGCATCCACAGCCCTCATTCGCTGAACCCCCTTTCTGCAACATTTTTCAATATACCTTCAATATCATTTTCTATCACCTATATTATACTTTACTTTGCGAAAATGTGCACTATAAAATATTGCCTTGTAAAATCTCGTCAATTCGTCAAAAATCCCTTCCCGATGATCTCGCTGGAATTCGTGATCAGCATGAAGGCCGTCGGCTCCGCCTGGCGGATGAAATTTCGCAGATGCATGGCCTCGCCGCGGCGCATGGTGGTCATGATCACCGTCTTCTCATGATGGGTGAACGCGCCCTCCGCCCGGTAGACCGTGGCGCTGTGGTGCAGCTTATTGATGATATAATCGCAGATCGGATCGGCATCGTCGCAGACGATATTGAAGCATTTGCACTGATTGATATTCTCGATGACGCCGTCCACCACCAGGGACTTGGCCAGAAGCCCCAGCACGGAAAACAGACCGATCGTGGCGTCGAACACGAAGAACGCCAGCACCACCGACAGCAGGTCCACCAGGAAAAGCACCGTGCCGATATTTAAGCTGGTATGCTTCTTTAAGATCATCGCGATGATATCCGTGCCGCCGCTGGACGCGCCGATATTGAACAGGACCGCGGAGCCCGCACCGGGCAGGAAGACCGCGAAGATCAGCTCCAGAAGCGGCTCATCCGTCAGCGGCTCCGATAACGGCCAGAGCACCTCGCACACCTCCAAAAGCACCGACATCAGCACGCTGGCGTAGACCGTGCGCATGCCGAAGCCCTTCCCGATGAAAATGAAACCGATCACCAGAAGTCCCATGTTCACCACAAACGTGAACTGGCTGGCCGACAGGTTCGTCGCCTCGCTGACCACCGCCGAGAAGCCGGTGACGCCCCCGAACGCGAAATGATTGGGGAATTTGAAGAAATAGACGCCCACGACCATGACCATGATGCTTAAGGTGATCATTCCGTACTCCCATACCGTATTCTTCACCGGATCCTTAAAATCTTTTGCCATACTTATTCGGTTTGGACGCACAAAAATAAGACTTCCGTTCAATCTCCTTCCGTCTCTTTTTCGCGCAGCCCCTTTGCCGCCTCCTGTATATTCCCAAAATAAACTGCCCGCGCGGCCGCAGCCTGAACCGATCCGGACTCCCGCCGCGCTTTTCATGTTCCCATTCCTGCTTCAATATACTCCTGCTGAGTCACAATTGCAATCACTATTATGATTGTCATTTTCACAGGAAATATATTGTAAATATTCGGATGTTGCGTTATTCGAAGATTGAAATTATAATTCATACAAGATTGCAGCCTCAGATTGAGGCCAGTCAGCAGACTTAAATTGAAGTCTGTCACCGATCTGTCATTTTCGCCTGCTATCCTATAGAATGGGAAGATTTATTTGGTACAGACATGATGCTTCATAATCGTCATTCATAATCGACAAGGAGAGAATTGGCCGTGGCGGATTTATTTTATGCAGACTTATATTATATCGAGGACGATCCGAATATCGCTCTCGCCGTAAAAGAATATCTGGAGCCTAAGAATTTTCATGTGACGATCTGCGCGACCCTCGCGGAAGCCAGGCAGCGCATCAAAGAGAGGGTTCCGGCCTGTATCTTACTGGACTGGAATATGCCGGACGGCCGCGGAGACGGTCTGTGTCAATGGGTCCGCAGCCGCTGGAGGGATCTGCCGGTCATCTTTCTGACCGTCCGCGGCGACAGCGCGGATATTGTCGCGGGCTTCAAAAGCGGCGCCGACGATTATGTCGTAAAACCGTTTGAATTCGAGGTATTGTATTCGCGGCTTCGCGCGGTACTTCGCAGAACCGGCGGCGCGGCGGAGCGGTATCTCTCCTGCAATGGAATCACGATCGACCAGAACCGCCGCGCCGTATTCTGCCACTCGGAGGAAATATCTTTAAGCGCGGCCGAGTACCAGCTTTTATTGTATCTGATGCAGAATAAAGGAAGAACCGTCACCAGAGAAGGAATTTTAGAACATGTGTGGGATGTGAATGGAAGCTATGTGAATGACAATACGCTGACCGTTACGATGAAACGACTTCGCGACAAGCTCTCGCAGCCGGCGTGCCTGAAAACCGTCCGAAGCGTGGGTTACCGCATGGAGGATACGATATGAGCAGACGTAAGAACGTACTTATCACTTTGGGATTTGTAATATCCGTCAGTTTCATTGCCGCCGTTGTCGCCGCATGGCTGGTTTCCTGTCATTACGGCAAAGCCTCCTTTGATCTGGTAAATACGGTCTGCAGCGAAATGATCGAGCAGGAACCGGGAACGCAGAAGATCATAGCCGCCGCATTGAAGGAATATACAGAGGGAAAAACGGACGGCCTTTCAGCAGGGAATGTACTGTCCCCGCCCGGGTATCTGAAAGATCATGTGTTGTCCTCTCTCGGGTATCAAGTATCTGATTTCTCGGGTTTTCCATACAGAAAGCGTGACACCAGCACCCTTTTTGCATGGAGATATAAACCGATCCTTCTCTATGCCGCAGCCGGATTGATCGCGGGAGTTTCCCTTTTCTTTTTCACTTTTCTTTATCGAAACCGAGTGGAAAACAGGAGGATCCGAGATCTGACTACGTATCTGGAACAGGTAAACAGCGGCAAGGCGCTGATCCTGTCCGTTTCCGGCGAGGACGAATTTTCCAGACTGGAAGATGAAATCTATAAAACCGTGACATTTCTTTATCAGACAAAAGAGCAGGCGGTGCAGGTCAAAAATGATTTCGCGGAGAATCTATCCAATATCGCGCACCAGATCAAGACACCGATCACCGCGATTTCCTTAGCTGTTCAGAGGATGAGGCAGGATGCTGACGGCGCAGATTTGGAACAAGCGAAAACCGGTCATGCTCCGGAACGGAAGGAAGGGCATACAGTTTTAGAACAGAAGAAGACTGAGTATGTCCCGGAGCAAAAGAAAGGGCATACAGCCTTAGAACAGAAGGAGACTGAGCATGCGCTGGAACTGAATCCGCGCCGCGCCGCCCTGGAGCAGATCGAAAAACAACTCGCGCGGCTGACTTATCTGGAGGAATCCCTGCTGACCTTAGCCCGGCTTGACGCAGGAACGCTGGTTCTGCAAAAAGAGGAAATAGATGTCTTTACTCTTCTTACCCTTGCAGCGGATAATCTGCAGGAGCTTTTCTTAAGCTCTGGTTCTTCCATCGAGATCCCGGAGCAGGGGGAAGTGTTCATTTCCGCGGATATGGACTGGACGATGGAAGCGGTTATGAATCTGATGAAGAACTGTATGGAACATACTCCCGGGTGCGCTGTCCATTGTTCCTATGCCCAAAATCCATTATATACGGAAATCCGGATCCGGGATAATGGGAAAGGATTTGCAAAAGAAGATCTGCCGCACATCTTTGAACGGTTTTACCGGGGTCAAAACGCCCATGAGGGCGGGATCGGGATCGGACTTGCCCTGGCCAAAGAGATCATAGAACGCCAAAACGGGACGATCCGGGCAGCGAACAGAACCGGCGGAGGCGCCCTTTTTGAGATACGCTTTTATACTTTGTGAATATCGTGCGCAGCACGTAAAATACGGGACGCCCTGCGCGTTTCATGCGGGCATCGTGTGCAGCACATAGAATACGGAATGCCCTTCAGATAGTCACTGAGCTGTAACTTTCATTTGATACAATGCAATCGTAAAT
>CANPYE010000194.1 GCA_947588005.1 uncultured Lachnospiraceae bacterium
GACAATGCGTATGTGAAAGCCTGGCTCAGTGAACATCGCATTTACCGCCCCATTGAGATCCGGCAGTCCGGCAGGATTTCCGCCCCTTTGACCTACGGCGTGTTCCGCCCGGTTATCCTGATGCCGAAGACTACGGATTGGGGCGATCAGGATACGCTCAAATATGTGCTGACCCACGAGTTTGTGCATATCCGCCGTTTTGACGCGGTGACAAAACTGGCGCTTACTGCCGCTCTCTGCATCCACTGGTTCAATCCGGCGGTATGGCTTCTGTATGTTCTTGCCAACCGGGATATTGAACTGTCCTGTGATGAGGCGGTGATCCGCCGGTTCGGAGAACATGCGAAATCCGCGTATGCCATGGCCCTCATCCGCATGGAAGAAAGGCGGAGCGGCCTGGCGCCTCTTTGCAATAACTTCAGTAAAAATGCGATTGAAGAAAGGATTACAGCGATTATGAAAATAAAAAAGACTTCGCCCGCCGCGCTGATTGCTTCGGCGGCGCTGGTTATCGGCGTGACAACTGCATTTGCCACATCCGCACAGGTTGCCGGGAACGCGTCGACCGCTCGTTTTACCACGTCCACACAGGTTGCCGGGAACACGTCGACCGCCCGTTTTACCACGTCCGCGCCGGCTGTCGGGAACGCGTCAACCGCTCATTTTGCCACGTCCGAAGTGGAGTGGTGGACCTATGACGAGTACAAGGCGTGGCTTGAGAATGAAAAAGTTGAGCTGCAGGGGATGATCGGGCAAAAGGCGTGGACCAGAAGCCGGGGTGAATTTGTCTGGACGCAGGAGATCGTAGACGAAACAATAGCCATGTACGAGGGCATCCTTGAGAATATCAAAAACGGAATGCTCTATTCGAAAACGATAGACGGCGAAGATGTTTTCTGTACTCTGCCCTCCGGGACGGATACAGAGACAGAGGTCCATGAGGGCGATGCGGCGGCATCGGACTTTACGATCTATGAGCCATATGGGCTCACATGGGATGAGGGAGAAAGGGCGTTATTCTGGAACGGACAGCGCGTGCGCTATTTCCTCGACGGCGCAGATCTGGACGGCGCGGGAGCAATGGCAGTACGATTTGAATACCTTGACGCGGAGTTTGAAGGCGAGATCGACGTCCATACGGTGCGCCGGCGTGTGCAGAACGACGACGGCAGCTTTGATCCCCAGGGGCCGCTGACAGGACTGGAGAAATATTCGCAGGAAGAATATGACTTTAATACGAATACCTTGCGTGCCGCCGCTGCGCAGGAGGCTGTCTCTGCGGAGAGCGCTGTTTCAGAAGACACTTCTGCCGGGAGTGCTGTTTCAGAAGACAATTCCGAGTGGAGTGCCGTTTCGGAAGATGACTCCGTGGGAACTGCCGTATCAGGAACCGCCGCCCTGGAGAATGTTGCCGGAGAAATCTCTGCGGCGGAGGGAAACGCGGCGGAGCCGGGTACGGGTTTTGACGAAATTTTTGAAAAGTACGCCCCTTTCGGTATTACTTATGAAGAGGCTGAGGGGAACAGCGGGAGAGGAAACGTGTATTACAATGGGCAGCTCGTCAGCCGGTTCGCTGACCTGACTCCGGACGGCGGCGCGTTTGCTTTCACATCTGCGGAACGGGGGAGTCTCTCTGTAAAAACCATTTATGACAATGACGGCAGGCTAACGGGAGTTGCAGCCATAAGACGCTAAAATGGCTGCAAACCAGCCACAAATTATTTGTGATTTCCCTTGCATTTCCCTTGCAATTTTCCTGCATCGCACATATAATTATATAAAAGTGTGAAAAAATAACACGAAATCATTATAAAAATGTGATGAGGCGCAGGATGGAACGATTAATAATAAACGATCTGCTGAAATGGAAAAACGCAAAGCATCGCAAGCCCCTGATTCTGAAAGGCGTGCGGCAGGTGGGTAAGACCTGGGTGCTGAGGGAATTTGGCAGGCGGTACTATGAGAATACGGCCTATTTTAACTTCGACGAGCACGAGGAATACCGGCAGTTTTTCGAGACCACCAAGGATGTGGAGCGCATTCTTCAGAATCTCATGCTGGCAAGCGGGCAGCGTATTCTGCCTGAAAAAACACTCATTATCTTTGACGAGGTGCAGGACTGCCCCAAGGTCATCAATTCCATGAAATATTTCTGCGAGAACGCGCCGGAGTATCATGTCGCCTGCGCCGGGTCGCTGTTGGGCATCGCCCTGGCGAAGCCCTCGTCGTTCCCGGTGGGAAAGGTCAATTTTTTGCAGATCGACCCTATGACCTTTACGGAATTTCTGATGGCTAATGGGGACGGGAATCTTGTGGAGTATTTGAATCGTACAGATACCATTGAGCCGATTCCGGATGCTTTTTTCAACCCTCTGACGGAGAAACTCAAGATGTACTATGTTACTGGCGGGATGCCGGAACCGGTGGCTATGTGGACTCAGGAGAGGGACGTGGAGGCCATGCAGGGGGCGCTGTCAGACATTCTCGGCGCTTATGAACGGGACTTCGCCAAGCACCCGGATGCGAAGGAGTTTCCGAAAATTTCGATGATCTGGAGGTCAATTCCCTCCCAGCTTGCCCGGGAGAACAAGAAATTCATTTACAAGGCCGTGAAAGAGGGCGCCCGTGCTAGAGAATACGAGGACGCGCTTCAATGGCTGGTGGACGCCCGTCTGGTGCATAAGGTCTACCGAAGTACCGCGCCGCGGCTGCCTGTGTCCGCCTATGACGATTTAACTGCTTTCAAAATCTATCTGGCAGACGTAGGCCTGCTCCGTCGGCTGGCCCAGCTGGCGCCCACTGCCTTTGGTGAGGGCAATCGGCTCTTCACAGAGTTTAAGGGAGCCCTGACAGAAAACTATGTGCTGCAAACGCTGCTTACGCAGTTTGAAGTTATGCCGCGATACTGGAGTCAGACCAACCCGCCCTACGAGGTGGATTTCCTGATTCAGCGGGAAAACGACATCTTCCCCGTGGAAGTCAAATCCGAGGACAACACCGCAAGCCGCAGCCTGCGAAAATTTAAGGAGTTGTTTCCGGAAGAAGTCAAGTTCCGCATCCGCTTTTCGCTGGATAATCTGAAGCTGGACGGCGATGTGCTGAATATTCCGCTGTTCATGGCCGATCGGACAAAGAGATTGACTGGGGCAGTGTTGAATTTACAAAGATGGTAAACCATAGATTGCTTTAAAAGCCGGAGCAGATATGCCCCCTTCCAGACAGCAGATTCTTCGTATTTCACATGTCTGCCTGGAAGGGGGCATATCCGATGATTACGTGTCTGTTTTGCGGAGTCCTCTTCATGATAAGATATATTTCCGTATGCCTAATCCTGCCCCAGGTTTTTCTGCGCCGTCGCCAGCATCAGTTTGATCCGGTTCAGCTGGTTGACCTCGCTGGCGCCGGGGTCGTAGTCCACGGCGATGATGTTGGACTGGGGATACGCCTTCCGCAGCTCCTTGATGACGCCCTTGCCCACGATGTGGTTCGGCAGGCAGCCGAAAGGCTGGGTGCAGACGATGTTGCAGACGCCGTTCTCGATCAGCTCCAGCATCTCGCCGGTGAGGAACCATCCCTCGCCGGTCTGGTTGCCCAGGGACACGAAATCCTCCGCCATGCGGGCCAGCTTGTCGATCCTGGCCTGGGGCGCGAAATGCTCGCTGGCCGCCAGTTCCTTCCGGGCGGTCTTTCGCAGATATTCCAGTACCGCAATCGTCAGGTTGCAGAGCCGCGCGGAAGAAGATTTGCCGCCCAGGTTCTCCGCCTTAAAATTGCTGTTATAGAAGCAGTACAGCAGGAAATCCATCAGGTCCGGCATGACCGCCTCCGCGCCCTCCGCTTCCAGCAGATCCACGATGTGGTTGTTGGCCAGGGGCGAGAATTTCACCAGGATCTCGCCGACGACGCCTACCCGCGGCTTTTTCACGTCCCGGCGGGGCAGCTGGTCGAACTCGCGGATAATGCCGCGTACGTTTCGGCCGAACTCCATCATGGACGGGGACCTCTTGGAGAGGGATCGGATGCAGCGCTGCTTCCATTTCTCGTGAAGGGCGTTGGCGGCGCCGGGTTCCGCCTCGTAGGGCCGGGTATTGTAGAGCACCCGCATGAACACGTCGCCGTAGACCAGGGCCTGCATGGCCTTGATGATGATGGCCGGCGTGAAGGTGAAGCCCGGATT
>CANPYE010000195.1 GCA_947588005.1 uncultured Lachnospiraceae bacterium
GACACCTTCTGCGGCGAGGCCGTGGCCGCGGTGAAGGCGCACCAGGCATTGCAGGATCCTGTCAATACACGCGTGTTTGTTCCGGTGGAAAGCCATGAAGATCTATGATATTTCTCAGGAGGTATTCGGCTGCGCGGTCTTCCCTGGGGACCCGGCGCCGGAGAGGCAGGTTCTTTCCGAGATAGCGAAGGGTGGCAGCTGCAATCTGACGGCAATCCGGATGTGCGCCCATAACGGGACCCATGTGGACGCGCCGTACCATTTCTGCGCGGATGGAAAGACGATCGACGAGGTCGGGCTTGCGGTCTGGATTGGACCGTGCTATGTGGCGGAGCACGAGGGCGTTGTCACGGCGGAGGATATGCGGCGGATCCTTAAGCGGGCGGAGGAAGCCGAGCGCATCCTGATTAAGGGCAAAGCGGAGCTTTCTGCGGAGGCTGCCCGGGTATGCGCCGAAGCGGGCCTGCTCCTTTACGGAAATGAGTCCCAGACGGTGGGGCCGGAGAGCGCCCCGGCTGAGGTCCATCGGATCCTGCTGGGCGCCGGCTGCGTGCTTCTGGAAGGAATACGCCTCGGCGGCGTCCCAGAGGGAGCGTATCTGCTGAATGCGGCGCCGCTGAATCTCGGAGGCGCGGACGGCGCGCCGTGCAGGGCGGTGCTTATGGAGTTGAAATAAGAATCGTGCGCATCCCCCGGAGGGGTATGTCCGGAGGATGTGGTACAATAACGAGGAAAGCGCTGATGACGCTTGCGTCAATCGGTGCTTGACGAGTATCTCCATCGAGACGTCAGTCGAGATGGTATCGTGTATGGGGCTGTTGCGGGAGCGGTTGGGCCGGTCGCAGCGGCCCCGTTATTATAGATATTCTGCGCTGGGATTTTGCTGCAGAGAGAAAAAACTTGCAGCTGATGCGTGAAAACCTTGCGGCCAAGTATGGAAAGTACGTGCGAAACCCTGCGTTTTGGAAAAGCATTGCAGAAGCAATAGGAAGGGAAACAGAAATTATGACAGATAAAAACCTGACAGATAAACGGAGGGAATGGCAGAGCGCGCGGCTCCGGCTTATCAATGCCATCCGCCAGCTCGGATTCCCGGCGGAGCTGGGACATGTGGTGGCGCAGAATCTGGGCAGCACGAAGGCGATGGAGCGGATGATCTCCTACCTCACCTATGTAAAACCGCGGAAAGCGGAGCTGGTCGTCGATGAAATGCTGGCGATCTGCAGCGAGATCGACGCCTGGCGGGAGAAGAAGGCCAGTGAGGCAGCCAACGCCAGCTATAATGAAATGCTGTATTACGGGCTGGGCGATGAAGAAGACGAAGACGATACGGATACCGGGGAGGAGCTATGAGGCTGTTTATTGCAATTCAATTCAACGATCAGATGATTAACGCCCTGACGAAGCTGCAGGATGATCTGCGCGCCCTGGGTGTGACCGGCAATTACACAAAGCGGGAGAACCTGCACCTGACGCTGGCCTTTATCGGTGAATACGGCCGCCCCGAGGAAGTGCTGGACGCGATGGAGCAGGCGGATTTCCGCACGCTTTCGATTCATTTGCAGGGTATGGGCAGCTTCGGCGACATTTTCTGGGCGGGAATCGCTGAGAACCGGGATCTGGAACTGTACGCGCGGAGGCTCAGAAGGGTACTTGCTGAGCAGGGGATCCCATTTGACAGAAAGAAATTTTCACCGCATATCACGCTGATCCGGAACGCCCGCTATAAAAACGGGGAGCGGATCCCGGTGCCGGCGCTGCCGGAGTGCGGGATGGAAGTGGCCGGGGCGTCGCTTATGAAGTCAGAAAGAGGACGGAACGGGATGGTGTATACGGAGATCAGAGAAAAGATTTGAAATAGTGATTCAGATAAACGTAATTAAGATTACTATGGGAAAAGTCAACAAAATGTTGACTAACATACTTACAAAGGAGTATACTGATACTATAAGAGGGAGGATGATACTATGTACGCGACGGATTTTGCCCAGGTAGGTGCCAATATTCAGGAAAAACTGAATGAAAAGCGGATGACCCAACAGAATCTGGCGGATGCTCTCGGTATTTCTAAACAGGTCATGAATAAGATCATTAAGGGAAGCAAAGCCATTAATGTCAACGAATTGGTCCGGATTGCTGATTCGCTTGGAATTTCTGCAGATGAGTTGCTGAGAGCAGCAGGCGAGTCGATTCCTGCAGACAGGTTAAGTTTTATGGGAGCGGTTCAGAATGAGACGACGAAGGAACGGATCAATCTGATCCGGACAGCGATCGATGAGATTCACAGGTTGGAGGAGCTGCTGGATGAAGGATGAACTGAATAAATCGGATATAGCCGAAATAAAGGGCCGTGTAAAAGAGAAGCTGGATTTATGCAGAAAAGGAAACGATATTATTGGAACCCAGATATTCTCAATTCTTGGTTTGTACGCCAGAGTGATCTATTATCCTTTGGGAGAAGATGCTCCCTGGGGATTCACCAGAATCAGCGGTTCTGCGAATGATTCGTCTCTCACAAAACCATTTGTCGCCATCAATTCTTCTATCCCCATTGATTGCCAGGTATTTGCCGCTGCGCATGAATTGTATCATATTTGGTATGAACAGACTCCGGATATCGTTCCTGCAGATCTGCTTAGCGAGCAGAATAAGGAGATCGGTGAGAAGAAAGCCAATCGGTTTGCCGCGGAATTCCTGGTGGATGAACCGCTGCTGCGCCAGGAAATCGAGATGTATCAGATTCAAAAGTATACGATCAAAAACATACTGCACCTGGCGGATCTTTTCACGGTCCCGTATCGGACAATGGTGAAACGGCTAAAAGAAATCAACTCGATAAGCGAATCTGATCAGCAAAGGTTTCTTTCTGAGACGGAGGCAACAATTGAGCAGTATAAAAAATTGTATGCGATTCCGGCGAAAAAAGCTGATAACCGTATTGCTTTGGACAATCTGACCGAATTGACGGTGACCGCATATGAGGCAAAGTATATTACATATGAAAAAATGGAATATCTGCTGGGAATGAGTAATCTGCGGCCGGAAGACTTTGGGATAGAACCGGAGCTTGTCTGTGAGTTCCCCTCTGAGGATGAATTAGATCGTATCATGGAGGAACAGATGTGATAGACAGAATGATCGTTGACGCAGATCTGTGTATAAAGCTGGGAGGCAGCATCAAATATCGGTTTCTCTGTGATCTTTTGCCGCAGATATCAGGTGAAGTTTATACATACACACGCGTACGGCGAGGTCATGGTGCCGCTGAGTGCTGTGAACCAGCTGTGGGAACTGGCAGATGAAAAGAAGATCAGCGTTGTAAATGAAAATTATTTAGATGGCCGGGAAAGAGCACTTTATAACGCGGCTTACAATATTCTTGCAGGCGTAATGATTGATTCTGCAAGACCAAATAAAAATAGGGGAGAAGTTTGCTCTCTCGCATATGTGAAGGCTGCCGGAATTCCTGTATTTGCAACCGATGAGCATGAACTGCAGCCGATGATTGATAAAGTATTGAATACGGGAATGGATGATATCCGCTGCATAAGAATCGTGGATATTGTTAATATGGCAAAAAGCGGCGAAATTACCTTATTACGCAAGGAGGCGAAAGCGCTTTGGGTAATTGCCGGAAAGAAAAAGGAAGAGTTTGATGACGAGGTATGGCCATCTGGACAGAAGAACGGAGGCAAATAATATAATTCGATTTTTTCCCAGATACGGAAAATACTTTTAACGATAAAGTAAAGAAAAATTAAGGCAATCTCCCGCAAAATATGATATAATCTTGACAGAGATTATATCTGCGCCGGTTCGCGCCCGACCGAAGGGAGGGCAAACACCGAAGCGAACCGTTTGCATCCCCCGGAGGGAGCATGTCTGAAGGACAGGCTATACTATCTCTATATAGGCATTATACCTATCCAGACATACCGCGGCGCGGCGAATCATACAATACCCTGACACCGACCCATCCCTTCGGGGAGGAACAAAGGAGGAAACGTTTCATGTCCCAGATGAATATACTTGTAGTAGACGATGAGCGTGAGATCGCCGATATGGTGGAAATCTACCTGGTCAGCGACGGATATAAGGTCTTCAAGGCGAATAACGCCCAGGAAGGTCTGGATATCCAGACCTTCCTGGGCGTTATTCGCCTTGAAGACCT
>CANPYE010000196.1 GCA_947588005.1 uncultured Lachnospiraceae bacterium
CTCATGCTGGACGAGCCTGTGAACGGACTGGATTATCAAAGTACCGAATACCTGTACCGGCAGATCAACAACTACCGGCAGCACGGCACAATCCTTTTTTCGTCCCATATCCTTGAAAGCATTTGCCTTACGTCTGATCGGGTGCTGGTTCTGGAGCAGGGGCAGATCAAAAGAAGTTTTGCAGGGCAGGAAATTGAAACCGCCAAAATCCGGGAGGTGCTGAAAGAATGAACATCTTGAAAGCCCTCTTAAAACAACTCTTGGGCGCAAAGTATGAGCGTATCGCAAAGAGTCTGATCGCTTGCCTTATCGCGTTTCTTGCTATTCGTACAGCAGAAATCGAAATAGAGATCGCACCGTTTGTTTTCTTTCTGACAGCAACGGCTTTTTCGGCGGGTATTATGTGGCAGGTTCTTAATTCTTCTGGAAATGCGGACCGTATGATTGGGCTTTTTATGCTGCCGTTTGAGAACAGGAAAATGACCTTTTCGATTGTGTTGGCATTTACCAGCTATACGTTGATTACAAAGACATTCCCTGTATTGACTTTGTTCTTTGCCGTCCATGAGTGGAGTGCGATACAGAAAGCCGTGTCGCTGCTTTGCGCGTGTAATGGTTGTTTCATGGCCGCCGCGTGGTACACCATGACCTGGCAGGCCGAGACTGAGAAAAGGAAACTGCTGCCCATCGTCTTTCTATGGTGTGCGGCTGTGCTGTTATCCATATTTTTTGTGCAGGATATTGTTTTCTTTGCTTTGATCATACTTACAAGCCAGTGCCTTTCCGTTCTTCGCCTGTTGACAGAGGACGCTTACGGATTTTACTGTCCTGCGTCTGCAAAACAGCTGATCAGGCACACCAGAGGAACGGGGAGCATATTCCTGTATCTTTTGCGCTATTTGATAACGAATAAGAATTATCTTTTGAATACGGCGGGGTTATCTATAATAGCCGCATTTTTGCCTTTACTGTTGGGACAATTCGAGGGACTCAATGTTATGCCGCTTGGGTTTTCCATTCTATGTCTGAATACCCCGATCTGCATATTGCTGTCCTGTGATCCTGACCTGGAACAGGCTGTGCGGGTACTGCCCGGACAGGCAGGCCGCTTTTGCAGCCGATACTGCATTTTTATCTTTTTCGTAAACGCGGCTTTAAGCAGCGTGTATCTGGTTAGCTGGCAAGTTTGGCATGGCGGTGCAGGGGGTATGGAAATCACCGCTGCGCTGTTAATTGCCCTGCAAAGTGCTGTTTTGTCTGTTCTGTTGGAGTGGTGTTACCCTATCCGAAATTGGAAAATAGAAAGTGATCTATGGCACCATCCCCGCAAATATATTGTGCCGCTCATCATGCTGTTGACTGCCGTATTGATCGGTATGTGGGCTGTGAGTATATGGATTTTGCTCTGTATTGTTACCGTTGAATGTTTTAGCTTATCGTTTATTTTACGCTTATGAAAAAAATTCCGGTTATTCGTTACGTCTGCTGCGATTGCGGCTATGCAGAGAATTGGGTTGAAACACAGGGCGGTCCTGGCGAGATCAGGCGTACATTTGGGTAAAGAACGAACTTTTAAGATTATGGCTGAAAAAAGGACGCGGCCGGGATTTGACGGCTTGCGTCCCTTCTGTTTTTATGCTATGATGGTAAACTGAAATGACAAACTTCCATGCGCTGCCGATGCGGTGCATCTACATCATGATGCCCAGGAGGACGAGATGATTCAGAAACTGATCGAGAAGATCCAGAAGACCAAAGCGCCGATCTGTGTGGGACTGGACCCCATGCTCAGCTACATCCCGCAACACATTACGAAGAAAGCCTATGCCGAACTCGGTGAGACCCTAGAGGGGGCGGCTGAGGCCATCTGGCAGTTTAATAAAGAGATCGTGGACAATGTCTGGGATCTGATCCCGGCGGTGAAGCCGCAGATCGCCATGTACGAGCAGTTCGGGATTCCGGGGCTCACCGTATATAAGAAGACCGTGGATTACTGCCGGAGCAAGGGCCTGATCGTCATCGGCGACGCCAAGCGGGGCGATATCGGTTCTACCTCCGCGGCCTACGCGGCGGCCCATCTGGGTCATGTGAAGGTGGGGGAGACGGCCCTGGCCGGGTTTGATACCGATTTCGTGACGGTAAATCCGTACCTGGGCACCGACGGCGTAAAGCCGTTCGTGGATGTGTGCGCGGCGGAAGATAAGGGAATTTTCGTGCTGGTGAAGACCTCCAATCCGTCCAGCGGCGAGTTCCAGGACAGGCTGATCGACGGCCGGCCGCTGTACGAGCTGGTGGCTGACAAAGTAGTGGAATGGGGCGGCGCGTCCATGGACGGAACCTACAGCAATGTCGGCGCGGTGGTCGGCGCCACCTATCCGGAGATGAGTAAGATCCTGCGCAAACAGATGCCGAATACCTATTTCCTGGTCCCGGGCTACGGCGCGCAGGGCGGCACGGCCCAGGATCTGCAATATTGCTTCAATGAGGACGGTCTCGGGGCGATCGTGAATTCTTCCCGCGGCATCATCGCGGCCTATAAGAAGGCGCCGTATGATAAGTTCGGCGTGGAGCATTTCGGCGAGGCGTCCCGGCAGGCTGTGGTCGACATGGCCGCGGATATCGGGAGCGTGCTGTAAGCGCTGCGCAGAATTCTGCTTTTCCGCAGTGTTCTGCAGAATGAAGTATTTTTGTATTCAAAAATAATAATTGCCGTTAGCGCAGTTCCGTATAAACAGAATTTTGAAGAAGCGAAGAATTGCGTTAAGTGTGAATGAAACAGGAGCAGCTATGTCTAAGATAAAGATGACTGCGAACGTCATAAAACAGGAGATGATCGCCCACGATATCCATAGCCTGTGGATCCAGGCTGAGGAAATCGCGGCTCAGGCCCGCGCGGGGCAGTTTTTGTCGGTTTACACAAAGGACGCGTCAAAGCTTCTTCCGCGGCCCATTAGTATCTGTGAGATCGACCGGGAGGCGGGCGCGCTGCGCCTGGTCTACCGGATCGCCGGAGGCGGTACGAGGGAGTTCGCCGGATACAGGGCCGGGGGTACGGTCACGGTATTGGGGCCGCTGGGAAATGGATTCCCGGAGATCGCGGCGGATCGGCATGCGTTTCTGATCGGCGGCGGTATCGGTATCCCGCCGATGCTGGAGCTTGCGAAGGAACTGAGCTGTGAGAAGACGGCGGTTCTCGGCTACCGGGACGCGCAGCTTTTTCTGAAAGAGGAGTTTGAATCTTATGCGAAAGTAGTCGTCGCTACCGAGGACGGCAGCGTGGGCGCGAAAGGAAATGTGCTGGATGCGATTCGGGAGCAGGGCCTTCTGGATGGTTGTGCGCAGGGGCAGTTTTCTGCTGCAGATTCCATCGAAACAAGTCGTTTATTGAGCGGTACGGCCGGTGCTTCGAAATCAGCAGAGGATACGTTTGAGACAAATCAGAAATCAGCAGGTGACCCGCAGTCCGCGGCTCCCGTCATCCTTGCATGCGGCCCCACGCCCATGCTTCGCACGCTGAAGGCCTTCGCGGCAGAGCACCGGATCGAATGCTGGCTGTCCCTGGAAGAACGAATGGCCTGCGGCGTCGGCGCGTGTCTGGCCTGTGTCTGTCAGACCGGCCAGGTGGACGCCCATTCGAATGTGCACAACAAGCGGATCTGCAAGGACGGGCCGGTATTCGAGGCCGGGGAGGTGGAACTGTGATCGACACAAGAGTGACCATCGCCGGCGTGGAACTGAAGAATCCGGTCATGACGGCGTCCGGGACATTCGGTTCCGGGGAAGAATATTCGGAATTTGTGGATTTAAACCGCCTGGGGGCCGTGGTGACCAAGGGCGTCGCCAATGTTCCCTGGCCGGGGAATCCAACGCCCCGCGTCGCTGAGGTCTACGGCGGGATGCTAAACGCCATCGGCCTGCAGAATCCGGGGATCGATGTGTTTGCGCGGCGTGACATCCCATTTTTAAAGAAATACGATACGAAGATCGTAGTCAATGTCTGCGGCCGCACCGCGGAAGACTATATCGACGTGGTGGAACGGCTGGGAGACGAGCCGGTTGATCTGCTGGAGATCAACATTTCCTGCCCCAACGTGAAGGAGGGCGGCATCGCCTTCGGGCAGGATCCGAAGGCGGTGGAGAAGATCACCCG
>CANPYE010000197.1 GCA_947588005.1 uncultured Lachnospiraceae bacterium
CGGTAAGCCTTAAGCATCGTGGAGAAATCCTCCTCCGGGTCATTAAAGAACAGGAACATGTCGCAGCCGGCGTTGATGGCCGCGGGCAGCATCTCGCAGCGCTTCATGCGGTCCGTCATGCCCACCATATGGGAAGCGTCCGTCACCACCATACCGTTAAAGCCCAGCCTATCCCGCAGAAGCGTGGTCATGATCTCCGGGCTTAAGGTAGCCGGCATCAGCTCGTCGTCCGTCAGGGACGGATTGATGGCTTTGGCGTACTCCGGCATCAGAATATGGCCGCCCATGATGGCATCCAGGCCGTTGTCGATCAGAGTCTTATACACCAGGCCGTAGGTCGCGTCCCACTGCTCAGGCGTAAAATAATTGACGTTATTGGACATATGGGCGTCGCGGAAATCCTGGCCGTTCCCCGGGAAATGCTTGGCCGCGCAGGCGAAGCCCGGGATCGTATGAGCCCCCTTTAAATACTCCGCGCTCATCTCGGCCACCCGCTTCGCGTCCCCGCCGAAAGCCCGCATGATCACCTCGGTGTTCTGCCAGTTGTAAAGGATATCGCAGACCGGCGCGAACGCCATGTTGCAGCCGATGGCGGCCGCTTCTTCATTGGCCATCTTCCCCAGTGCGAAGGCGTACTCCGGTTTCCCGGTGGCCGCGATCTTCACGCCGGATCCGATGGCGGTTCCGTCCGCACAGGCGCCGTCGCCGCCCGCCTCTGTATTGCAGGCGATGAAGATCGGAATCTTCGCGTACTTCTGCAGGATCCGGTTCTGCTGCTGGATGGCCTTGCCGGGCGCGGGGTTATAGCGGCAGCCGCCCAGATGGTATTTCTCCATCAGTTCCTTCAGATGGGCCTCCTCATGGGAGGACGTCAGCTGGAAAAACAGCTGGCCAACTTTCTCTTCATCGCTCATGCCGGCAATGGTCTCCTCCACCCACCGGCAGTCCTCATCCGATAAATAATACGGATTGGCTTTCAGATCAACCACAGGCATCCCTCCTACTCTCCCAGATTTTTCAGAAATGCTTCCGTCTTTTGCTGCTGGTACTCCCCGCCGTAGCTTCCGTCAAGAAGCTTTGGAACCGCCGCTGACACAAATTCCTCCCAACTCTCCTTCTCATGACGGACCAGGATCGGATAATAGTTCACCCCGTTCTTCGCCGCCGCGTCCTTATCGCCGGGCGCGTCGCCTGTCATCAGGACCTTCGCCCTGTCATAGCCCTTCTTCAAAAGTTCCTGAATGCAGTAAGCCTTGCTTCCCACATTCTGGGACATCAATATGTCCACATACTGACTCAGACCGTAGAGATCCCATTCCTCCTCCACCGCCTGCTGGTTGGCGGAAGACACGATCGCGATGTCCGCGTATTCGTGAGCGTAAGCCAGGGCCTCCTTCACGCCCTCAAAAGGCTTCTTCTCCTCAAAGGGCAGGGCGTTGATCGCCGCGTTGACCTTCTCCGACCAGGAAAGCGACTTTTTAAGAATTACGCTGTCATTCCCCTCGATGGCTTTCTTAAGGGCGCCGTTAGAGAGCTCCGGGCTGTTGGCCGCCCAGTCCGCCAGCACGCCGATATCCTCGATCCGCGTGTATTTCTGATCGATCTCGCCCAGAACCTGGGCCAGTCCCTTGAACCGATTGATTCCGCGCGTCATGGTGTAGAGGTTCACGTCGTTCCACCTCGCCAGAATGGGCTCCTTCCACTCGGAAAGCCCCCACTCCTCCACCATGCACGGTCCGAAGCAGCGGAAATGCTTGATGTCCATCGTGTCCATCGCGCAGCCGTCGGAATCCACGCAGATCAGATAAGCCTTTCTTTTTGCAAAATGTTCCAGATCCATACTCATACGTCTTTTCCTCTCCGTTTCATTTATCGCAGCTTCTTTGTCCGCACTCCCGTCCGGTCTCCTCATCCCCCTTTCTTTCTGATAACTCCCGTCCACAATTTTGCACATTTGTACAATTATCCCAAAAATAATAACATATAAACGCAATTTTTCGTTAGTAAATTATTATTCTCTTTTCGTACAGTTTTTGGATTGCTTTTTTTGATGAAATGAGTGATAATAGAATTACTATTGTTTTCTGTATTTCTCAGGGGACGCATGGGGGAGGTCACGTAAGATGCAGCATGAAGCCGAGTTGTCTTTTTTCAGGGAGATCCTTAAGAATTCACATATTCCCTGCCATATCTTCGATACATCCGATGATTTATCCATCGGCGCATATGACTTCGGCCTGCGCCGTCTTGTCGTTCCGGATCTGGATTACCGGGAGGAATTTTTGCGGTACAGCAGCCAGTGCCGGCCAGGTATATTCTACCGGACACGGGATCCGTTCCTGTGCTGCTACTACCTGATCCGCATCCCCGACGATGAGAATATCTTCATCCTTGTCGGGCCATGCACGGAAGCGGAGGTCACGACCCAGGATATCTTAAATATCACGGAGCGGTACAACCTGCCCCATTTTCTTGTAAGCAAATTTGAGAAGCTGTTCCGGCTCATTCCCATCCTGGAGGACAGCACCGGTCTGCTGGTGCTCATCAATTCGCTCGGGAAGATTCTCTGGGGCGATCTGAAGAAGTTCTCGCTCCAGGACGTGTACGACGACAGCTTTCTTGGGAAGGAACCGGTGGCTATGCGCCCGGAGGACAAGGAGGCAGCGGACGCATTTCTGTCCATGAAAGCGCTGGAGAAGCAGTACGCCTCCGAGAACGCCCTCCTGCAGGCGGTCGCCCGCGGGGAGACCCATACGGCGGAGATGCTTCTGGGAGCGTTTCCGCGCGCCCATGTGGAACGCCGCTCCATAAGCAGCCTCCGAGACTGCAAAAATTACGCCATCATCGCCAACACACTGCTGCGCAAGGCGGCGGAGTACGGCCACGTCCATCCGCTCCATATCGACAGTCTCTCCTCCCGCTTCGCCCGCTCCATTGAAAGCGCCGTATCCAGAGAGGAAATCTACCGGCTGATGCGCGAAATGGCCCGGAAATACTGCCTGCTTGTAAAGAATCATTCCCTGCAGGGCTACTCTCCGCTGGTCCGCAACGCGCTGGTCCGGATCGGTTCCGACCTGACCGCTGATTTAAGCCTGAAGACCCAGGCCGCCCTTCTCCACGTCAGCGCCAGCTATCTGTCCACCGTGTTTAAGAAGGAGACCGGTTCTTCACTGACCGAGTTTGTAAACCGGAAACGGGTGGAATACGGCATTTTCCTCCTAAACTCCACCAACCTGCAGATCCAGACCATCGCGCGGCACTGCGGAATCCCGGATCTGAACTATTTTACCAAGATGTTCAAGAAATACAAGGGCTTCACACCCAGCGAATACCGCAGCCAGATCACCTCAAAGGGAGCAGGGAGCGCAAAGAGTGCCATGACAGCCGCGGACGAAAAAGCGGACGGCGGCGCGGCGTGATGCGCCATACGAGCCAGGCGTCACCGATGCTGTCACCGGTGCTCTTCATGCATGGAAAGACAGAAAGCGCGTCATCGGCGGCCTGTCCCGCATGGAAATACGAGCAGGGCGTCACTGGCGCCCTGCTCGCATGGAAATAGAAACTGCCGCGGCAGAGAGATCTTTCCCTCCCGCGGCAGTAATTTTGTCCGGAATTCTCCGGCTCCTGTTTCATCCCTTCGCGCTCTTACCGTCCAGCTTGTCCAGCATATCCCACACACCAAGCATGTACATGATGCCGAGGGCCCGGTCGTAGAGACCGTAGCCGGGGCGAACGCTGCCCGGCTTCTCATCCCACAGATGACGGCCGTGGTCCGGGCGGATATAGCCCTCATAGCCGCAGTCATGATACGCCTTTAAGATATCCAGGATGCCGGTGTCGCCGTCGCAGTCCCTGTGGCTTGCCTCGCTGAAATCGCCGTTGGGGAAATGCTTTACATTGCGGATGTGGGCGAACGCGATCCGGTCGCAGTGCTTGCGCACGATTTCGGCCACGTTGTTATCCGGATTCGCATTCAAGGAGCCGCTGCACAGCGTCAGGCAGTTGTAGGGATCATCCACCATGGCCAGGAACCGGTCGATAGACTCCGCATCCACCAGAAGGCGGGGCAGGCCGAAGATATCCCACGGCGGATCGTCCATATGGACCGCCATCTTGATGTCGCACTC
>CANPYE010000198.1 GCA_947588005.1 uncultured Lachnospiraceae bacterium
AAGGCAAATGCGAAGCATTTCTCGGAATGCCTTCCGACGACTTGGCAGGTCCGCGAAGCGGGCGTGCCGTTACCATGTTTAGGAGGAAGGCAAATGCGAAGCATTTCTCGGAATGCCTTCCGACGACTTGGCAGGTCCGCGAAGCGGGCGTGCCGTTACCTTGAAAGAGGGAGGCAAATGCGATGACAAAACATACAGAGCCCTTACTTTCGGTTCGTGACCTGAATTTCAAATTTACGCTGCGGGGGCAGGTGCTTCACGCGCTCCGCGATATTTCTCTGGATGTGTACCCGGGCGAGAGCCTGGCCATCGTCGGCGAGTCCGGCTCCGGCAAGAGCGTGTTCGTCAAATGCCTGATGGGCTTAAATGATCTGAACGGCTATGTGGAGAGCGGCAGCATCGAGTACGACGGAAAGGATCTGACGCTGCTTAAGACGGACGCGGACTGGAAAAGCATCCGCGGCAGCAAGATCGCAATGGTGCTGCAGGACCCGATGACCAGCTTAAATCCTCTTAAGACCATCGGATGGCAGATCGAAGAAGCAGTGACGCTCCATCAGGGGCTGAAAGGCGCCGAGGCGAAGAAGGCCGTGTACGGTATCCTGGAGGAGGTAGGCATCTCCGATCCGGAGCGCCGCGCGAAGCAGTATCCGCATGAATTTTCCGGCGGCATGCGCCAGCGCGTGGTCATCGCTATCGCCATGGCCTGCCGTCCTGAGATCCTGATCTGCGACGAGCCCACGACGGCCCTGGATGTGACGATCCAGGCGCAGATCCTGGGACTGATCCGGGAAATGCAGAAGAAATACAATCTTACGACGATCTATATCACCCACGATCTGGGCGTTGTCGCCAATGTGGCGGACCGTATCGCGGTCATGTACGCCGGGGAGATCATAGAGGTGGGGACCAGCGACGAGGTCTTCTACGACCCGCGCCATCCCTATACTTGGGCGCTTCTGTCGAGCCTGCCGCAGCTGGGCGTGAAGGGCGAGCCGCTGTATTCCATCGAGGGGACGCCGCCCAACCTGTTCCATGAAGTGAAGGGCGACGCGTTCGCGCCGAGGAACCCGAAGGCGCTTAAGATCGATTACGTGAAGCGTCCGCCCATGTTCGCGGTAACGGCGACCCACAGCGCCCGGACCTGGCTCATCGATCCGCGGGCCCCGAAGGTGGATCCGCCGGAGCACATCCTGGTGCTGCGGGAGAGAGGAAAGGATCTGGTGGCGAAGGCCGCCGCGGAGGGAATGGCGGCTGCCGGCGCGGCGGGAGTGTCTGCGGCAGGAACACAGCAGTCCGAAGCGTCAGGCGTATCCGATTCCGAAACACAGCGGTTCAGTGGGAACACGATGTCCGCACCGCGCGCGGATGATGAGAAGGAGGTGGCCGCCCGTGGCTGAGAAAACGCTCGATACGCGCAGGAAGATGCTGGAGGTGGATCATATCAGCGTCCATTTCGGCAAAAAGCGTCATCCGTTCGTGGCGGTTGACAATGTTTCCTTCGATATTTACCAGGGCGAAACTTTCGGCCTGGTCGGCGAATCCGGTTCTGGCAAGACCACCATCGGCCGCGCGATCATCCGCGCCAACCCGCTGGCTTCCGGCGAGATCCGTCTGGACGGCAGGCGTATTTCCGGACGCCTTTCTACGGCGGACGACCGGCAGGTGACCCGGGACGTGCAGATGATCTTCCAGGATCCGATGGATTCCTTAAATGAGCGCGCTAAGGTTGGATATATCGTAGCCGAGGGGCTCTACGCCCCTGGCCGCCATGTGAGCGAGGAGGAACGGCGCAGGCTGGTGGACAAGGCGCTTCTGGACGTAGGCCTTTTGCCCGAGTTCTCGAGCCGCTTTCCGCACGAGTTTTCCGGCGGGCAGCGCCAGCGCATCGGCATCGCCCGGACGCTGGTTCTGAGTCCTAAGTTCATCGTGGCCGACGAGCCGATCTCGGCGCTGGACGTGTCGATCCGGGCCCAGGTGTTAAACCTCCTGTCGGCGCTTCAGAAGGAGAGAGGACTGACCTATCTGTTCATTGCCCACGACCTGTCGGTGGTGCGTTTCATCTGCGACCGCATTGCCGTCATCCATAAGGGGCATATTGTTGAGCTGGCTGAGAGCGAGCAGCTGTTCGCCCATCCGCTCCATCCCTACACGAAGGCGCTGCTGTCGGCGATCCCGCAGCCGGATCCGATCGTGGAGAGGAATAAGACGCTTCTGGTCTATGATCCGTCCTGCCATGATTATTCGGTGGATAAGCCGGTCTGGGAGGAGATCGAGGAAGGACATTTCATCCTGGGCAATCAGAAGGAACTGACGGAGTACCGGAAGGTACTGGAATCTGCGTAGACAAATATAAAAGTATACAAAAAACGCGCCAGTGACGCGTTTTTTGTATTTCCATGCAAGCAGGACGCCAGTGACGCCTTGCTTGTATTTCCATGCGAGCAGGGCGTCCTGCCCGTATTTTCTGACAGAAACCGCCGTCTGTAAAAATGCGAAAGAACAACTTGACATCGAATTGTGAAAGGCAGATAATGATAGCAGAAAAATGCCTGCCGGACGGCAGGCGGAAAGGCGGTGGCAGAGATGCGCCTGACGGTAGGAAAGGATAAGCAGTTTCAGCAGATCGGAGACGCCCTGCGCTATGCGGAGAGCTGCGGGACGGCCGCGGCGGACGGCAAAGCTCCGGGGATCGTGATTCATCTGGATCCGGGCGTTTACCATGAAAAGCTTCGGATCGGCATACCCGGCCTCGTGCTGGAGGGAGAGGACGCCTCCGCTACGGTCATTACCTACGATGATTTTGCAAATGACCTCATGCCGGACGGCAGCAAGAGAGGGACGTTTCGGAGCTACACGCTTCTGGCGGACGCGCCGGGAATCCGGCTTCTGGGTCTCACCATAGAGAATGCTGCCGGTTTCCGGGAAGGGGCGGGACAGGCCATCGCTCTTTACGCGGAGGGAGAGGGCATCGAAGTGAGGAACTGCCGCCTGATAAGCGGCCAGGACACCCTGTTTACCGGACCGCTCCCGCCTAAGGAGATACAGCAGGGGGGATTTACCGGGCCGAAGGAGTTCGCGCCGCGCGTCAACGGAAGGCAGTATTATTTTGACTGCTATATCTGCGGACACGTGGATTTCATCTTCGGCAGCGCTACCGCATACTTTGAAAACTGCGTGATCGAGTCGGTGCCCAGGCATACCGGCTATGTGACCGCTTCCTCCGCCCCGGAGGGTCAGAAATACGGTTATGTTTTTTCGAAGTGCCGGTTTATTTCCGAAGGACCGGAGAAAAGCGTTTATCTGGGCAGGCCCTGGAGGAATTACGCCAGGGTGGTGATATTGAACTCCTATCTGGGCGCCCATATTCGGCCGGAGGGCTGGCATGACTGGCAGAAGGAGGAAGCCCATACGACCGCGTTCTATGCCGAATACGGCAATTACGGGCCGGGCGCCGGGGGGCAGAGGGAGGACTGGACCCACCGGCTCACGGAGGCGGAAGCGGCGGAGTATACGCTGGAGAAGATCCGGGGCTGAAGACAGAGCGCGTTATCCCCGAACCGTGAGGCAGATTTTACATTTTACCAAGGAGGCGAAACAATGGAACAGAAAACAGTCAAAAAGATGTGGATCGCGGATCAGGGAGACGGAACCTACATAAATCCGATTCTCTATACGGATTATTCCGATCCGGACGCGATCCGGGTGGGGGACGATTTCTTCATGATCGCGTCCAGCTTTTCCAACACGCCGTCGGTGCCGCTCCTGCACTCGAAGGACCTGGTAAACTGGAAGGTGATCAATTATGTGATGGACAGGCTGCCCTTTGAGCGGTACGATACGCCGCAGCACGGCTGCGGGGCCTGGGCGCCGGCCATCCGGTACCACGATGGACTTTACTATGTATTCATTCCGTTCCCGGACGAGGGGATCATGATGTGTACGGCAAAGGATCCATGGGGCAAATGGAGCGAGCCGCAGATGATCAAGAAGATCCGGGGCTGGATCGATCCCTGCCCGTTCTGGGACGACGACGGGACCATGTATATGGTCAACGGCTTCGCCAAG
>CANPYE010000199.1 GCA_947588005.1 uncultured Lachnospiraceae bacterium
GGTTCTCGGCGGCATCGGCGCGGTCAGCCTGTTCGTGGCGGCGATCGGCATCGCCAATACGATGATGATGTCCATTTATGAACGGACCAAGGAGATCGGCGTCATCAAGGTGCTGGGCTGCGATATGCGCAATATCCGCAATATGTTCCTTCTGGAGTCGGGCTTTATCGGCTTCATGGGCGGAGTAGTGGGATTAGTCATCAGTTACGGCGTAGGCTACGCGATGAACCATTTCCTGTCGCTGGGGCAGATGATGATGGGCGTGGCTGGGGATATCTCCCGGATCCCGTTCTGGCTGGCCGGAGGCGCGATCATCTTCGCGATCCTGGTAGGCATGCTGGCCGGCTTCTTCCCGTCGCTGCGGGCCATGCACCTAAGTCCTTTGGCGGCGATCCGGAATGAATAGAACGATGTGTGGACGAAGGCCACGCAAGAAGAGAACCGTCTGAACGTCAGCGGCTGCCATGCAGCACGGAATGCAGCACGAAAAAGAAAAAGTCCCGATTCCTCGGGACTTTTTCCATGCAGAAGATGGGAGTCGAACCCACAAGGTATTACTACCACACGGACCTGAACCGTGCGCGTCTGCCAATTCCGCCACTTCTGCAAGAACAATAGGGATTATAACCCACTTTCACATTTCTGTCAACACTTTTTTCAAAAAATATCGCTCAAAAAAAGCTGCGGAAGTGCAGGACCGCATACGCAGGCAGCGGCGGGAACGGATCACTCCGTCCGCGCCTTTTCTACGGCCGTGCGGATGGCTCCCAGCACCGCCTGGGAGGTATAGCGGGTTTCCATGGAGTAGGAAAGGTCCTCAAGGGACTGGCTGCTTAAGATTTGCGCCGCCAGATCGTTCATGACCGGCTGCATCAGCGGGTACATGGTGGTGACGGATTCATCCAGGGAGACGAAGGAAATGGAATTGATCCGCTCCGCGTCTACGGCGACCTCGACATTTACATTCCGGTTCCCTACGGTCAGGGACGCGGTATAGACGCCGGGGACAAACGCAGCGGAGGAGGAGACGGCGGTTTCTTTGTGCCTGGGCCGGAACATGATCATAAGCAGGGTGATGAACAGTATTGCAAACCCGATAAAGATGGCGGTGTAGATGATCTCCTTCATTTTCAGTACGACGATTTTTGTTTTGGAGCTCATGGCAGACCTCCGGAAAATGGATTTGCTACAGTGTATTACGGCGTTTCGGAAAATATGCTGTGGAGCAAAAGAATGAAAAAGGAATAGCGGCGCGGCGGCAACTGATGTATAATATAAGAAATCCGGTCTGCGGCGAAGGCTGCAGGCGAAAATCAGGGAGGCTCTATGTCGCTACAGTTCATTATCGGCAGCTCCGGCTCCGGCAAGACGCACAGACTGTATAAGGATCTGATCGAGAGGTCCATGCGGGAACCCCGGTCTTCCTTTATTGTAATTGTTCCGGAGCAGTTTACGATGCAGACCCAGAAGCAGATTGTGACCATGCATCCGGACCACGGGACCATGAACATTGATATCGTCAGCTTCAACCGGCTGGCGTACCGGGTGTTTGAGGAACTGGCGGTAGAGCATCCGGCGGTGTTGGACGATATGGGCAAATCCATGGTGCTTCGGAAGGTGGCGGCGGAGCAGAAAAAGAACCTGCAGCTGTACGGGGGGCACCTGAACCAGACCGGTTTTATCAATCAGCTGAAATCCATGCTGTCGGAACTATATCAGTACGGGATCCGGCCCGAGGAGCTGGACGAAGTGGCGGAGCAGGCGGATAGCGCGCTTCTTAAGGCGAAATGCGGGGATCTGGCGGTGATGTTCCGCGCCTTTCAGAAGGAGATCGACCGCCGGTTCATCACGGCGGAGGAAATATTGGACGTGCTCTGCCGGGTGCTTCCGGAGTCGGAGCTGATTAAGCGCAGCGTGATCGCGCTTGACGGCTATACGGGTTTTACGCCGGTGCAGTACCGGCTTCTGGAGCTTATGATGCTTCGCGCGCGGCAGGTGATCGTGACCGTCGGAATGGATCCGGCGGCCGGTCCGTATCAGCGGGGGAGATATCAGAACCTGTTCTATATGGGCAAGGAGATGGTCGGAAAGCTTACGGAGCTGGCGGCGGAGCATGGGATAGAAAGAGATGAGGACGTGCTGCTGGGAGTGTCGGGGGCGAAAGCCGCCGCGCGGCAGACAGATGCAGAGGCCGGAGAAGACGCGCGGCAGACAGCTGCAGAGGCCGGAGAAGACGCGCGGCAGACAGCTGCGGGGGCTGGAGAAGACGCGCGGCAGACAGATGCAGAAACCGGTCCGTCCGGCCATGAGAAGGCTTGTTCGGAAACAAATAGAGAGATATTATACCGGTTCCGCAGCAGCCCATCCATCGCCTATATAGAGAAGCACCTTTACCGCTACGATGGTTCGGCGGACTGGGAGCCGCGGGAAGTGGAGGTCTGGCAGGCGTCCGGGCCGTCGGACGAGACGGCGGCCGTGGCGTCGCGGATCTGCGGGCTGGTGCGCCGGGAAGGCGTCCGTTACCGGGAGATCGCTGTGATTACCGGGGATCTGGCCGGGTACCGGCATGAGATCATCAGCCGCTTCCAGGTGGAAGGGATCCCATTTTTCATGGACAACAAAAAGAGTATTCTTGAAAATGCCATGGTGGAGTTTATTCGCGCCGGGCTGGACGCGGTGCGGCGGGATTTCGATTATGAAAGCGTCTTCCGGTATCTCAAGACGGGCCTGGCGGTGGAGATACCGGGGAAGCGGGATGAGCGAGAGCCGCAGAATGAGCGGGAGCCGCGGGATGAACGAAAACTGCAGAATGAGCGGGAGCCGCGGGATGAGCGAGAGCCGCGAAACGGGCAGAATGAAGCGGAACGATCGGAGGAGCGCAGCGGACGGAGCGAACGAAAGCAGCCGGACGGGCAGGAGGAACTGGACCGTCTGGAAAATTACTGCGTGGCGCTGGGGATCCGCGGCTTTAAACGGTGGAGCGAGACCTGGGAATATACGTACCGGGGTGCAAAGAACCTGAATCTGGATCAGCTGAATGCGTTCCGGCAGGAGATATTAAAGCCGATGGCCGCGCTTCGGGATGCCATGCGGCGGGAAGACCGGACGGTGCGGACCATGAATGAGGCGGTGACGGCGTGGCTTGCGGAGTGCCGCGTGGAGGAAAAGCTTGACCGCTGCCGGGAAGATTTTGAGAAAAACGGCGAGTTCGCGCTGGCGAAGGAGTATGAGCAGATCTACGAGAGAGTGATGGAACTGTTCGACAGGCTGACGGGCCTTCTGGGAGATGAGAAGCTAAGCCTTAAGGAATATATGGAAATTCTGGACGCCGGATTTGCGGAGATCCGGGTGGGCGTGATCCCGGCCACGGTGGACCGGGTGACGGTCGGCGATATCACGAGGACCAGGCTGGATCAGATCCGGGTTCTGTTCTTTATTGGCGTTAATGAGGGCGTGGTCCCGTCCAGAAAGGATGCGCAGAGTCTTCTTACGGATATGGACCGGGAGGTATTTAAACGTTTCCGGGTCCAGCTGGCGCCTACGTCGAAGGAGGACAGCTTCACCCAGAGGTACTATCTGTATCTGCTGCTTACAAAGCCGTCGGAGAGGCTGATCCTGTCCTATTCGCTTCTGGACGCGGCGGGAAAGAGCCGCAGGCCGTCCGGGCTGATCGGGGAGCTTTGCCGGATGTTTCCGCGCCTTGCCGTGCGGGAGACGCAGAAGTCTACAGGCGGGATCGTATCGAAGACGGCTGGGAAAGAGCTTCTGATCCGCGGGCTGCGGGAATACGCAGCCGGTTCCGGATGCGGTCCGGACAGGGAGGACGGAGCGCGTTTCCTCGCGCTGTACCGCTGGTTTGCCGCGAACCCGGAATATTCCGGGCTGGTGAAGAAGCTGACCGACGCGGCGTTTTATTCCTATGACAGGAGGGGCGTCAGCAAGGCGGCGGCCCTGGCTCTGTACGGGCAGGTGATGCAGGGAAGCGTTACGAGGCTGGAACAGTACGCGGCCTGCGCTTACGCCCACTTCCTGAATTACGGGCTGGAGCTTATGG
>CANPYE010000200.1 GCA_947588005.1 uncultured Lachnospiraceae bacterium
GCCAGAGATTTTACGCCGCAGATGCTGACGGAGATATTACTGTCGTTCGCGGCGGCCGCGGGTTCGCTTCTGCTTTCCATGGCCGTAAGTACGCTGGTATTTAAGAAGCGGTCCGCGATCTGCCAGTTCGGCGCCTCATTTTCCAACGCGGGCTTCATGGGGATTCCGCTTGTGCAGATGACGCTGGGCGAGGGGGCGGTATTTTATGTGGTGTCTTATGTGGCGCTCTTAAATATCCTTCAGTGGACGTTCGGCGTCTATTCGATCACGAAGGATCCGGCCACGGTCAGTCTGAAAAGGATCGCGGCGAATCCGGTGGTTCTTGGCCTGGCGGTTGGGCTTCTTCTGTTTTTCCTGCCGATACCGGTGCCGCAGACGGTGAGAAGCGTCATGAGCACGCTGGCGTCTATGAACGGCCCGGTCGCCATGCTGGTGATCGGCTCCTATCTGGCGCAGATGCCGCTTAAGGAACTGTTCACCAGCGGGCTTACCTATCTTTGCTGCCTGGTGAGGCTGATCGCGATCCCGCTTCTGACGATCGCGCTGCTTACATTGATCCCGGCCGGCTATATGACGATCCGCCTGGCTGTGCTGATCGTGGCCTCCGCGCCGGTAGGCGCCAACGTGGCGATCTTCGCCCAGATGTTTCATAAGGATTACACAGGGGCGGTGCGGGATATCTGCTTAAGCACGGTGCTGAGCATCGTGAGCATGCCTTTGATCGTGGGACTGGCGAATATGATATGGGTGTAGAGATGCCTGTCCGAAGTGCGGGGCGGAAGGAAGATACGAATGACTTTCATGACATTTTATGAGTCTCCGGTGGGACGCCTGACGCTGGCTTCTGACGGCGAAGCGCTCACCGGCCTTTGGATCGAGGGCCAGAAATATTATCTGGGCGGTCTGAAAGAAATGCCGCCGCGCAGAGATGCGCTTCCCATTTTCGGCCAGACGAAGGAGTGGCTCGGCCGGTATTTCGCGGGAGAGAAGCCGCGGCCGGAGGAGCTGCCGCTTCGCCCGCAGGGGAGCGATTTCCAGAAAATGATCTGGCGGTATCTGACGGAGATCCCATACGGAAGCCTGACTACCTATAAGGAGCTGGCGCAGCGGGCAGCCGCGGAACGGAGCCGCATGACCTGGTCGGAAGCGGAGCGGAGCTGTGCGACACGGTCGGAAGCAGAGCGGTGCTGTGCGGTTCAGCGGGCGGCAGGCGGAGAGGAACACACAGCCCGGCCGAAATCGGAGCAGAGCCGCCCGGCCCGGCCGGCCGGCGGAGAGAAGCGGCCTGTCTCCATGTCCGCCCAGGCCGCCGGCGGCGCGGTAGGGCACAATCCGATCTCGATCATTATCCCGTGCCACCGGGTGGTGGCGGCCGACGGAAGCCTGACCGGCTATGCAGGCGGACTTGATGTAAAGGAGAGGCTTCTTGAACTGGAAGGCGTCGATCTGACAAAGCTATACAGACCGGGAGATTTCAGGCGCAGAACACGGTGATCGATTCCGCAACGGCCTGGGCCGGAATACTGCGTGTCGCGGCGCCGAAAAGAGCCAGAAGCAGGCGGCCGTCGAGCGTGCCGTCGTAGATCTGCCCGTTTTGCGTGCGCGTCTCGGTCAGATTGGAAAGCTCCAGCTTCAGGAGCCCGTCGCTGCTTATTAGGTTCTGATCGAAGGTGTCCAGATAGGCGCTCTGGGCGTAGGCCGGTTTTACCACGGCGACAGCCCGGCGCTGGGACGGATAGATGAGCGGCGCGGGGGCCGCGGTGTCGTAGAAGACAATGATCACGTCGCCCTGCCGGATGGGCGCCTGGTTTAAGACATAGGCGGTGGGCTCCAGTATAACAGTGTTCGCGTTACCGTAATAGTCCTGAACGGTCAGAGTCAGGGCGCAGGGAGAGTAGACGGCCTGATCGCCCGGCTGAACGGCCAGGCTGGTCACGATACCGGCAATAGAAGCGTATCGGCTCATGAAATTCTCCTGAAGAAGTCTTTATTTCTATTATATTCGGGTAATCTGTCCGCGGATTCCGCATTTCTGATTTCGTATACAGCGGTCTTTTGCCTTTGGAAATACGGACTGTTTCAGTATGCAAAATGTATGCCGGCGGCAGAATTTGCGGATCGCGGCAAAAATGGTTGACTTATACATCCAAATTACGTATAGTTAGTGTGACATAAAAACCCCCGGGATACCGCGCCCCGGCGCGGGCGAACGACATAATGCAAAAGCAGGAGGAATAACATGAGCGTAAGACGGATCTATGTGGAGAAAAAACCGGCATACGCAGTGAAAGCGAAGGAGCTTCTGGCGGAGACCGGCAGTTACCTCGGCATCGGCACGGTGGAAAATGTACGGGTGCTGATCCGCTATGATATCGAGAATCTGTCCGAAAGCGCCTATCAGACGGCGCTGGCGACCATTTTTTCGGAGCCGCCGGTGGACGAGGTTTATGAGGAGACCTTCCCCAAAAAGGAGAATGATACGGTATTTTCCGTGGAATACCTGCCGGGACAGTTTGACCAGAGGGCGGATTCGGCGGAGCAGTGCGTAAAGCTCTTAAGCGAGGAAGAGGAGCCGGTGATCCGTTCGGCCACCACCTACGTGATCTCCGGGAAACTGACGGCGGAGCAGACGGCGGCTATCAAATCCTTCTGCATCAATCCGGTGGACAGCCGGGAGACGGACGAGACAAAGCCGGCGACGCTTCTGACCGTGTTCGATACGCCGGAGGACGTGGCTTCCTTTGCGGGCTTTTGCAGATTCGCGGAGCCGGAGCTTAAAGCGCTTTACGATTCGCTGAATCTGGCGATGACATTTAAGGATTTTCAGCATATTCAGAACTATTACCGGACGGAGGAACATCGGGAGCCGACCGTGACAGAGATCCGGGTCCTGGATACCTACTGGTCGGATCACTGCCGCCATACCACGTTCTCGACGGAGCTTAAGAACGTGACGATCACCGACGGCGTGTACAGGGAGCCGATTGCGGCCTCGTATGAGCAGTATCTGGCGGACCGAGAGGCGCTTTATAAAGGGAGGGACGACAAATTCGTCTGCCTGATGGATCTGGCGCTTCTGGCGATGAAGAAGCTGCGCGCGGAAGGAAAGCTTGCCGATCTGGAGGAATCCGACGAGATCAACGCCTGCAGCATCGTAGTGCCGGTGGAGATCGACGGCGTCACCGAGGAGTGGCTGGTGAATTTTAAAAACGAGACCCACAACCATCCGACGGAGATCGAGCCCTTCGGCGGCGCGGCCACCTGTCTGGGCGGCGCGATCCGCGATCCGCTGTCCGGGCGCACCTACGTCTATCAGGCCATGCGTGTGACCGGAGCGGCGGATCCGACAAGACCGATTTCTGAGACATTGAAAGGAAAGCTCCCCCAGCGGAAGCTGGTCAATGGGGCTGCCGACGGCTACAGCTCCTACGGCAACCAGATCGGCCTGGCGACCGGCTATGTGAAGGAGATCTATCATCCGAACTACGCGGCGAAGCGCATGGAGATCGGCGCGGTCATGGGCGCCGCTCCGAGAAAATATGTGAAGCGTCTGACCTCCGATCCGGGAGATATCATCGTGCTTTTAGGCGGAAGGACCGGCCGCGATGGCATCGGCGGGGCAACCGGTTCGTCCAAGGTCCACACGGAGGCGTCCATCGAGGTCTGCGGCGCGGAGGTGCAGAAGGGCAATCCGCCCACTGAGAGGAAGATCCAGCGGCTGTTCCGCCGTCCCGAGGTGTCTTCGATCATAAAGAAATGCAACGATTTCGGTGCGGGCGGCGTGTCCGTCGCCATCGGCGAGCTGGCAGCCGGCCTGACCATCGATCTGGACAAGGTTCCGAAGAAATACGCGGGCCTGGACGGCACGGAGATCGCGATCTCCGAATCCCAGGAGCGCATGGCGGTGGTGCTTGCCCCGGAGGATGTGGACAAGTTCCTGGGGTATTCGGCGGAGGAGAACCTGGAGGCAATCCCGGTGGCGGTAGTGACGGAGGAGCCGCGCCTGGTGATGAACTGGAGAGGGAAGACCATCGTCGATATCAGCA
>CANPYE010000201.1 GCA_947588005.1 uncultured Lachnospiraceae bacterium
TATGTTGAACCGCCGTATGCCGAACGGCACGTACTGGTGGTGTGAGAGGGCGGAGAAAATCCGCCCTACTCGATTGCAAAACGTTTCGCGGCGGCGCGGGAAGAAGACATTTTTATTTTAAACGGACAGGTTTCCGTCCGGGCGGTTTCTTCATATTCTGGAATTACAGGGTTTCAGTAAAGGAGAGATCGAATTGATATCGAACAAGAAGGTAATTCTGGACGCAGGCCACGGCGGCGCGGAGCCGGGAGCCGTTTATAACGGACGGCAGGAGAAGGATGACAATCTGAAGCTGGCGCTTGAGGTCGGCCGTCTTCTGGCAGGCGAGGGCGTCGATGTGATGTTTACGAGGATCGACGATATTTACCAGACGCCGTATGAAAAGGCGGAGATCGCCAACCGCGCGGGAGCGGACTATTTTATTTCCTTCCACCGCAACGCGATGCCGCAGCCGCAGACCGCGTCCGGCGCGCAGGTGCTGATCTACGAAAAAGGCGGAGTGTCCGAACTGCTGGCCGCAAATATCCTGAATAATCTGGTTCAGGCTGGGTACGCCAACCAGGGTATCGTCGAAAGGCCGGGACTGGTGGTGCTGAGGGAAACGCAGGAGCCGGCGGTTCTGGTCGAGACCGGATTCATTGACAATGACGCCGATAACCGGCTGTTCGATATGAATTTCGAGCAGATCGCCCGGGCGATCGCTGGAGGGATCGTGCAGACGCTTCGGCAGCAGTCCGGCGAGCCGGCCTATTATCAGGTTCAGATCGGCGCGTTCCCGGGAAAGGACGCGGCGGCGCAGGCGGCCGCCCAGCTGACGGCCCAGGGCTTCCCGGCCTTTATCGTGTATCAGGATGGATATTATAAGGTGCGCGCCGGAGCGTTCCTCAATATGGATAACGCGGTGCGGATGGAGAAACGGCTGCGGGAGATGGGCTATAATACCTATATGGTCCATGAGGGGGCGGTGCGCTGAGCCGGAGCGGGCTGCAATCGGATGCACTGGGGCCGCCTGTGAAAGGTCTGCCGGGAAACGAGGCCGGGAAACGAGCCGCAAAAAGTGATTGACCCGGCGGCGGGGATGGCATAAAATAGGAAACAGGATCAGGAATCTTTGTACGCGGGAGGAGAAAGCAATGCGTAAATACGTTTTGGCTGCGGTACTGAGCGTAATGGTGCTTGTGGCCGGCTGTTCTTCGAAACCGGGGAATATTTCCATTGAACCGGCAGGCACAGCGACGCGTGTGAGAACGACGGCTGCCGTGACTGCGGCTGAGGAGTCCGGAGAGGGGAAAGTGGATAAGTGGATCGGCAGCGCTGCTGAGGAGTCCCTTAAAGCCAGGGAGGAGAAACTGGACCGTCTTGAGGAATCGCTGGAAGCCGCGGAGGAATCCCTGAAGGCGGTGGAAGAATCCATTCAGGAGGTCATGCGTTCCATGGCCGCGGAGGGGACGGAAACAGAGGGATCCTTGGCAGTCACCTACAGCGACCTGCTGGGGGCGCCGCATGAATATTTGGATCGGGAACTGACCTATTCTGGCAGCGTTATTCAGTCCGCTTTTCTCAGCGATGGTGCGCTGCAGCTTCTGATCGCCGTGGATGGTGATGAATCCGCGAAGCTGGTAGGCGAGTTTGCCGGAGATCGGCTCTTCGGGGCTCTCGGGCATGGAGATACGGTCACTGTGACAGGCACGTTTATCGGTGTGTACCGCTACCTGACGGGGGATGGGGAGCAGGTGGAGCTTCCTTCCCTGAGAATCAGCGGAATCTCGGGCGTCAGCGTTGCCGAAACCGAGCCGGTGAGGGAAGCGGAAACCGCGGCGCCGGAAACCACAGCGCCGGAAACGGTGCCGGAAACCATAGCGCCGGAAACGGTGCCGGAAACTACAGTGCCGGAAACGGTGCCGGAAACCACAGCGCCGGAAACGGTGCCGGAAACTACAGCGCCGACTCTCTCGTACGGGCCTCTGGGTCAGCTGGATTAAAGACAGAATATTATACAGACGTAATATACGCCGCCTGCGGCGTCCGGAGAAGGACGCAGAGGGCGGCGTTTTCCGTAAAGCCGGGCGGGTGTCCCCGGCGGCCGCGGCGCGCGATGTGTCAGTGGACAGGTACTCGGGCGTGCGGCCGCGGCGCGCGACGCGCCAGTGTGCAGGAATTCCGGCAGGGCAGCCGCGGCGCGCGATGCGTCAGTGGGCAGGAATTCCGGCAGGGCGGCCGCGGCGCACGGTTTACTGCAGCTCCGCGATTCTTGTGATGCCTACATAGATATGCGATACTTTGTACCAGGTGGAAAAGTCCGCGGCGCCGCTTTGGGGAAGACCGAAGACGGACTGGAAGGCGCGCACCGCTTCCGCCGTAGCCGGGCCGTAGAGGCCGTCGGCCGTGATCCGCGGGATCGCGGTATAGACGGCGGCGATCGCGTTCAGCTGCTCCTGCAGCTGCTTTACCTTCTGGCCGGAGGAGCCGACGGTCAGGGCCTCGCCGGGCCAGGAGGACGGAATGCCGGCGATCTGTTCGGCTGTGTTGATGTAGATATCGGAGCCGTAATAGTAGCGGAGAATTTCAATAGGGCTTAAGCCCTGTTCACCCAAGGCGGCGCTTCCCCACTGGGTCATCCAGCCGCTGCAGCTGACCTTCTTTCCGTCGCAATACTGGGTCAGGATCGGCTGCTTCACGTCCGGCCGGGAGAGATAGTTGTCGAAGATCTCATCTACGACCAGGGATATGCTTTCGTAAATATTGCGGCCATAGATCCATTTGTGATCGAAGGCAGTGGAAGACGTGATCGTGAAATCATAGCCTTGATTGCGGTACCACTCGGTATAGACCCGGTTGAGCGTAAATGACATGATCGCCAGTACGTTGGCGGTGATCGCAGCCTGGGGCCAGGTGGCGTAGATCTCACTGGAGGCCACGTTCTTGATGTAGTCCCGGTAGGGAACATAGTAGTTTGGGGCGGAGCGGTCTGTGGGTACGCCGTCGTGGACTACGATGGTTTGGGGCACCACGATGCGGCTTAAGACGATCTCGCCGCTCTCCTGGACAGGCTTTACCTCTGTTTCCGCGATCTTGGGCGGATAACTGCCGTAGAGAACATGGTCAGGGATCACGACCGGATTTTCTGACGGCTGATCGTCGGAAAGGGGCTCCAGGGCTGCCGGCTGGATAGCTGTGACATCCGGCAGGATCTCAGTTCCCAGGATCGTAAGCGGCTTATAACCCGGGGCCGTAACCTCAAGGTTATATTCTGCGTAGGGCTGCTGGGCAGAAGGCTCCAGGCTGTATTTCAGCGGCGGCGCTTCAAGGGCGATCTGGGGGGTATGTCCGGAAGCGTCGGTGGTCACTTCCTGAATTGTCCGCTCCGGCTCTCCGGCGTAGGAGATCCGCACATCAGCGCCTGCAATGGGAAAATTATCGGCGATAGAGACCGCATTGACCTGCAGAAGACCGCGGGCGGTTTCGTCCGCGGCGCAGATATGGATATTTTTATACATAGAGCTCCTGGTTTTTCGAATTATTATTCAGTATATAGAACCTGACAAAAAAAGATGTATCGGAGCCGGAAAAATCATGAAAAAAGCGATTGCAAAACAGAGGAACATCCTGTATAATGCTATCGGTTCCGGACAGGGGCGCGGTACGGACGCGTCTGCGCGGTTACATAGGAAAGGAATGGTGATTCATGAAAGCGTACCTGATACTGGAGGACGGCACTGTATTCACAGGCCAAAGCATCGGCGCTCCCAGGGAAGTCGTCAGCGAGATCGTCTTTAACACCTCGATGACCGGTTATCTGGAAGTCCTGACCGACCCTTCCTATGCGGGACAGGCGGTCGTCATGACCTATCCCCTGATCGGCAATTACGGCGTCGCCCGTCAGGACATGGAATCGAAGAAAGCGTGGCCGGACGGCTATATTGTCCGCGAGTTATCCCGAATTCCCAGTAATTTCCGAAGCGAAGACACCATTCAGCATTTCTTATCCGAGCAGAACATTCCCGGTATCAGCGGTATCGATACAAGAGCCCTCACCAAAC
>CANPYE010000202.1 GCA_947588005.1 uncultured Lachnospiraceae bacterium
TTCTTCACATACGAATGGGTCACAACAAGCTGACCGCCGCTGCCGGCCTGGTTCTCATGGCAGTTATAGCAGCTGATCGCCTCCGCCATCTGCGCGTGCGTTTCATTGAAATCATACATATACGCTTCCACGCCCATGTCATTGACCAGCTTGGTATAATCCGGCGTCTTGCAGGTCAGGCAGTTGGCAAGGGGATGGGGACGTTCCGTCTCCGCCACATCCTCCAGCGTATAGGTATGGGAAACAGCGCTCGTATAATCCTTCGCGAATCCAAAACCTTCGTAAAGAGAAACAATATGCGGGTTCTCCTCCGTGTAGGCAATCCGGTAATTATTATCGGCATTCGCCCGAAACGACGCCACGATCTCCGGATAAATACTCTCCCACTCGTCAGCGGAAACAACGCCGTTAGCCCGCGCGGGTACCGGAGCATCCACCTGCTTATACACGATCACGCCCGCGGGAGCCGGGATAACAGCGGCAAGCGCTTTCTCAAGCGGACCTGACACCGCGATCACAGCAACCGCGGCCACGGCCATAACCCCAAGTCCTATGAAATTCTTTCTGTTCGAGTCTGTCATTCGCATAACATACCCCTCCGAAGGTACATTTTTCTGCTATTATTCTACACGACATCTGGGATAAAGTCAATGCGATATTTTTTTGCCAAATTCTCACGAAATTATCACCGAAACCCACAGCGCTTTTTAAGAAGCTTACCGCCAGGAAGCCGAAAAAAAGAAACCCCCGTCCGGCACGTTACCGTCAGCCGAATCGGGGGTTTATGTACAATTATTTATCTAAAATAATTACAAGCTTCTTTCCAAAATATCCGCAATCCTCTTACTCGCCAGACCATCCCCGTACGGATTGCTCGCTTCGCTCATCCGCGCATACTCGTCCGGATCCTCCAAAAGCTGCTTGAACGCCTTGTAGATCGTCTCCTCGTCTGTCCCAACCAGTTTCAATGTCCCCGCCGCGATTCCTTCCGGCCTTTCCGTCGTATCACGCATCACCAGAACCGGCTTTCCCAGCGACGGCGCCTCCTCCTGGATCCCGCCGGAATCCGTCAGAATCATGTACGAATGCGCGAGAAAATTATGGAAATCCAGCACATCTAACGGCTCAATGATACGAATCCGCTCATCACCGCCAAGGATCTCATTTGCAGTCTCCCGCACCACCGGATTCATATGAATCGGATAAATTGCTTTCACATCCGGGTGCTCATCGCATACCCGCCGGATTGCCCGGAACATGTGCTTCATCGGTTCACCCAGATTCTCTCTGCGGTGTGCCGTGATCATGATTAAACGGCTGCCTTCCGCCCAGTCAAGCTGTTCATGATGATAGTCCGCACGAACTGTTGTTTTCAATGCATCAATCGCCGTATTTCCTGTCACATAAATAAAAGAGGGATTCTTTCCCTCTCGGATCAGGTTTTGCCGAGACAATTCTGTCGGAGCAAAATTATATGCAGAAATGATACTGACCGCCTGGCGGTTGAATTCCTCCGGATAGGGGGAATAAATGTTGTAGGTACGGAGCCCGGCTTCCACATGGCCGACAGGAATCTGAAGATAGAAACAGGCGAGAGCGGTTACGAAGGTGGTGGATGTGTCACCATGGACGAGGACTACGTCTGGTTTTTCTTCCTCTAAAACTTTACGGATTCTCTTCAGGATATTCGTCGTCACATCGAAGAGGGTCTGACGGTCCTTCATGATGGACAGATCGTAATCCGGGACGACTTTGAAGGTCTCCAGTACCTGATCCAGCATCTGGCGGTGCTGGCCGGTGACGCAGACGATGGTTTGAATTGTGTCTCTGGTCTTTAGTTCATTGACCAAAGGGCACATTTTGATGGCCTCCGGGCGGGTGCCGAAGACCAGCATGACTTTTCTCATATGACAGATTCCCCTTCTTAACATTCAAAATATCATCTTATAAGTATCCATTTTCAGGTCCGGTTGAGGTAAGCCGTTTTTACATCCTCATCGATAACAGAGCCCTTCAAGCCATTGATTTTACGTGGTTTTCTCGATGTTTGTCGCAACTTTTAGAGAAGAACCGAAGATATCTGCCATCTTAAAAATCCCCCACCGTCTCCGATGGGGGATTTCTTAGCAATCCGTTACTTTCTGCTCTCCAATTGTTCAATCCTCCTGCGCAATTTGGCGATCTCGTCATCCTTACCGGCAATCACCTCATCCTTGTTCTTACGCAGTCCAGCGATCTCCTCATCCTTTAACTTCAACGCTGCGTCTTGGGATTGAAGCTTTGCCTCCAGCTTCGCCGCCTTCTTCCTCAGCGTATCCGCATAATATTTCGCGTCGTTCCGGTCTAACTGTATCAACGCCTCCGAAAACATTCCCAGCACCTCCCCTGGCTTCTTCCGAAATTCCGAAAGTTCGTGGTACATCTCCCCGAAGATCGGGTCATACCGGCTGATCTCCCAGATCCGTTCCAGATCATCGAACGCCAGGAATCCCAGCCACGCCTCCAACTCCGTTTCTATAGCCTTATTATGAAGCTTTTTGCGGTAAACGTCAAGGGGGATAAACACATATTCCTGCAGGAGCGGCAGCTCAAGGCCCGTGTCAAACTGCTGCCGCCCGCGGTGTATGTACGGCTCCGGGTGGCGGTGGAATTCCTCCACACTCTCCTCCATGATCACAACCGTGTACACGCTGCGCATCTGCAGGTACAGCGCCGTCTCAGCGTCGTCCCCCTTCAGTGCCGTGTACTGCCGCAGCACCAGATCGCTCGAATAACACGCCGCCCTCTGGCCGGGGAACAGATGCCCCGCCTTCTGGATCTCGGCATTCGCCAGCGAACGGTCCTCAAGCTCCACCACGATGTCCATGATGACAAATGGGCTCCCTGCCACGATCCTTCCGCCTTCGTTCGGCAGCACTTCCCGCACGCGAACCTGACGATTCAAAATAGATGATAAGAACCGCGACAGGCGCTGCCGGTGGGTCACCGGATTGAAAATGTATTTGAAAAATGGGTCGTAACAGACCGCCATCCCCCTGGCACCGCTGCACATGTCCAAGAAGTGACGCTGCCGCTCCGGCGACAGTTCTTCAAAACGAGCCGCCAGTTCCGGCGACTCGCCAATCTTATCAATTGCCCGAGGCGCATAGCGCACTAAAAGTTATAAATACACTCCGTCCATAAATCTCTGCAGCTCCTCCGGCGTCCCCAGCACATGCACTTTTTCCGCAGGTACAATACTGATCGTCACTTCCATGCCTTTCCCGATCATGTAATTATATAACGGCGCGATATATTTCTCATTTTTTTCCATCCTGCTGCCATCCGAATAATATTCCTCATACAGCTGCCGGCACAACCCGGCAGAGGAAAAATAGTACGCCCCCAGCGTGCAGTTATCCGATATCCGCTCCTTTTCCCTCACCTCGACAGCTTTTCCGCAGTCATCAAGCCTCACAAAGCTCCAATGATCACCGTCCGCGTGGAAACAGGGAATATGTCCGTCCCCGGAAATATCCGCGTATTTCATTCCGTATGGCTCCACATAGGTATCAATGTTATAGACCATCACCGGCGCATCCTTCTCACAGTACGGCATCGCCAGCATACAGGTTGTGGCCTGGCCGTCCGTCAGATGGCCGATCTCAACGATATCCACATCCATCAAACCATATTGCCTGCATTTCTCACGGATAAACCCGGAGGCGCCATCCTCTCCGCGCACCACAAAGACATACTTTGAAACATGCGGATTATAGTCCAGCAGACTGTCCATCGACCACTCGAACAACGTCTTCCCCTTCGCTTCGATCATGTATTTCGGCACCCGGTACCCGGCTTTCCGGAACCTGCTTCCCAGTCCCGCCATTGTAATAATCACCGTCATCTTCTTTTCCACAACTGCCACCTCATTTCAAATCCTTCCGG
>CANPYE010000203.1 GCA_947588005.1 uncultured Lachnospiraceae bacterium
CAGCCCTGGGATCTGGACCGTCTCCACGGAGGCGTCCATGTGCTCCCGCCGTATCAGCAGGCGTCCGGCTCCGACTGGTACAAGGGCACGGCCAACGCCATTTACCAGAACATCTCATTCATCCAGAGGTATGACCCGCAGTATGTGATCATCCTTTCGGGCGATCAGATCTGCAAGCAGGACTACAGCGATTTCCTGCGCTACCACAAGGAGAAGGGAGCGGAGTTCTCCGTGGCGGTCATGGAAGTGCCGTGGGAGGAGGCGTCCCGTTTCGGCATCATGGTAGCCGACGAGAACGACCGGATCACCGAGTTCCAGGAGAAGCCGAAGGAGCCGAAGTCCAATCTGGCCTCCATGGGCATCTACATTTTCAACTGGGACATCCTGAAACGGTATCTGGAGGAGGATGAGGCAGATCCGAACTCGGAGAACGACTTCGGCAAGAACATCATCCCGAACCTGTTCCGCGACAACCGGAAGATGTATGCCTACCATTTCAGCGGCTACTGGAAGGACGTGGGGACCATTTCTTCCCTCTGGGAAGCGAATATGGAGGTTCTGGACCCGGAGCACAGCGGCATTAACCTCTTTGACGACGACTGGAAGATCTACAGCCGCAACAGCGGCATGACCGGCCATAAGATCGGCAAGGGCGGCCTTGTGGAGAACTCTATGATCACCGACGGCTGCCGGATCTACGGCAAGGTGAGGCATTCGATCCTGTTTGCCGGCGTACAGGTTGAAGAAGGAGCAGAGGTCGAGGACGCCGTCGTTATGGGCGGCACCGTTATCCGCTCCGGCGCGGTGGTAAAGCACTGCATCGTAGCCGAGAACGTGGAGATCGGCGAGAACGCGGTCGTAGGCGCTATGCCTGAGGGAGATGAAAAGGGCGTGGCTACGATCGGAAGCAATGTATTTATTGGCGACGGCGCCAGAATCGGCCCCAACGCCATGGTCAGGAATAATGTGAAAGGCGGTGAGGAGCAGTGGTAAATACGAACGCAGATGTATTGGGTGTTCTTTTCCCCAACAGTTATGATTCTCTGGTGCCGGAGCTGGTGAATGAGCGCCTTATGGCCTCGATCCCCTTTGGCGGACGTTACCGTATCGTAGATTTCGTGCTTTCCAGTATGGTGAACTGCGGCATCGATAATATTTCCCTGATCGTCCGCAGGAACTACCTTTCCCTGATGGACCACTTAGGCTCCGGCCGCGAGTGGGATCTGGCCCGCAAGAACGGGGGCCTGAATATCATTCCGCCCTTTGCGGAGAAGACGGTGAAACTGTATAACGGCCGCGTCGAGGCTCTGGCCAGCATCCTGGATTTTTTGCGGGGCCAGAAGGAGACGTATGTGGTGCTTGCCGACACGAACATTGTCTCGAATTTTGACTTCAACGCGCTGATCGACCAGCATATCCAGTCCGGCGCCGATATCACCGTGGCCTACACGAAGGAGGAGATTCCGGCTTCCGCGAAGGCTGTTCACGGACAGGGCGTGGATCTGTATTACACGATCGACATGGATGAAGACGGGCGTGTCAATTATATGTATATGAATTCCACCCAGGAGGGTGTGACGAATTTCTGCCTGAATTACTATGTGATCAAGCGCGAGCTGCTGATCGAGCTGATCAATGTGGCCAGCGTCCGCGGCTATCAGTTCTTTGAGAGGGACATGCTTGCCCCGCATCTGGACAAGATCAAGGTCTATGGCTATGAGTATGACGGCTATGTGGCGCGCATCAGCGATCTGAAGAGTTATTTTGACGAGAATATGAAGCTTCTCGACGACAGGAACCTGGACGCGCTGTTTGATCCGAGCCCGATCTACACGAAGATCCGTGACGATAACCCGACCCGCTATATCGAGGGCTCCAGGGCGGAGAACGTGCTGGTAGCCGACGGCTGCGTCATCGAGGGCGAGATCGAGAACTGCATCCTGTTCCGTGGCGTACAGGTAGGAAAGGGCGCGAAGGTGAAGAACTGCGTGCTCATGCAGGATACGGTGATCGAAGCGGGAGCTAATGTGGAATATGTGATCACCGATAAGAAGGTGACGATCACCACAGGGAAAGAGCTGCGCGGAACGGACAGCTTCCCGGTGTATATCGCGAAGCATAAGGTGGTATAAGCGGATCCCGCGCAGGATGCGCCGGGCGCTTTTGTTTCCATGCGAGCAGGGCGCCAGTGACGCCCTGCTCGTATTGGTTCGGGGAATCTGCCGATGACACAACAATCATTTATTTGTAATGAATACGGAGAAGGACGTAGGATGTCCTTCTCCGTATTTCCATGCAAGTAGGGCGCCAGTGACGCCCTGCTTGTATTACGTCAGTATGCAAAAAACGCGCCCAGCGACACTATTTTGTATTTCAAGCTCAATGACGATCGGGCGAAACCTTAACGATACGGTTGGCGATTACAATGACGACCGCAAGCAGGGCCAGGGTCACCGGAAGGGCAAGCATCGCCGCGGGACTGTTTGTGAAATACCCGATCATTCCAGCAACCAGGTATCCCATCGCGCATACCCCCGCCACTGTGAACGCGTAGGGAATCTGCGTGGTCACATGGTTCACATGGTTGGAATGAGCTCCTGCCGACGACATGATCGTCGTGTCCGAGATCGGAGAGCAATGATCGCCGCAGACAGCCCCGGCCAGGCAGGCCGCGATGGAAATGACGAGCATTTCATACGAGTCCGTAAATACATTGCAGACAATGGGAATCAGGATGGAGAAAGTCCCCCAGCTCGTTCCCGTCGAAAAGGCCAGAAACACTGCGACGATGAAAATGATGCAGGGCAGGAAGATCTGAAGCGCGCCCGCTGAAGCGCTTACCAGATCGCGAATGTAGAGATTGGCGCCCAGAAGGCCGGTCATGCCGGACAAATTCCAGGCCATGATCAGGATGATCATCGGCGCGCACATGGAGCGGAAGCCCGCGGGCAGGCAGTCCATAAAATCCTGAAAGGTGATCACGCCGCGCAGCATGTAGAGGAAGAACGTGAAAATGAGCGTGATCAGGCTGCCGTAGACAAGCCCCACCGCGGAACTGGAATTGGCAAAGGCGTCGATGAAGCCTGCGCCGTCGAAGAAGCCACCGGTATAGACGATGCCGGTGATACAGGAAACGATCAGGATAGCCACAGGCAGAACCAGATCGATGACGCCGCCCTTCGAGGATGGAATTTCATTGTCCGCGTCCTGGTAGGGCCGGTCCGGCGTGGTGAACAGATCGCCTTTCGCGGCGTTGTCCTCGTGAAGCTTCATGGGGCCGTAGTCCAGCTTGAGCGTCACGATCAGAAGCATCATCAGAAGCGTTCCCAGTGCATAGAAGTTGTAGGGAATGGTCCGCAGAAACATCTGGAAGCCGTTGATCCCGAGATCTTCGGGAACGGAATATGTAACCGCGGCCGCCCAGCTGGAAATAGGCGCGATGATGCAGATGGGCGCGGCTGTGGAGTCGATCAGGTAGGCCAGCTTGGCGCGGGATACCTGATGGCGGTCCGTGACCGGCCGGATCACGGAGCCGACGGTCATACAGTTGAAGCCGTCGTCTACGAAGATCAGTACGCCCAGGGCGATAGCGGCCAGCTGGGCCCCGACCTTGCTGTGGATATGCTTCGACGCCCAGCGGCCGAAGGCGGCGGAACCGCCCGCTTTGTTCATCAGGGCTACCAGGGTGGCCAGAAGAACCACGAAGACCAGGATGCTGGCGTTCTGCTGATTGGCGATCTTATTCACCAGACCGCCTTCGTCATTGTAGAGGATCGTCTGCAGGGTCAGTCCGAGATTTCCGTTGGCGTAGAGCAGGCCGCCGGTGACGATGCCCATGAACAGGGAGAAATAGACCTCCTTCGTGAGAAGCGCCAGGCTGATGGCGACGACCGGCGGCAGCAGCGACCAGAT
>CANPYE010000204.1 GCA_947588005.1 uncultured Lachnospiraceae bacterium
TTCTTCACGCCGTCCATGTAGCCCGCCTCGAACTGGGAGGAATCCACGCCCTGAAGGCCGGCCACGAAGGAAAGGAATCCGGTGCCGAGGCTCATCCAGAGAATGACGATCATACAGATCGGAAGCATGTATCGGGGATCCACCAGCCACAGGATCGGGGCGTCGATGATACCCGCGTTCATCAGGAAGGCGTTGACGTATCCGTAAGCGTCTCCACGGAAGAAAATGGAGAAGATCATGAACACGTTGCCCGCGATGGACGGCGCGTAGAAAATGACGACCGCGATCGCACGCAGGTAGCGCGGCAGCTCGTTGATCAGCCAGGCGAACAGAAACGACAGGATGTACCCTAACGGCCCGGTGATCACGGCGATCATGAAGGTATTCTTTACGCCTGTCAGGAAGATGTCGTCCTGAAGGATCAGGCTTATGTAGTTCTGGAGACCCACGAACCTCGGCGGCTCCAGAATGTTATAGTACGTAAAGCTGAAGAAGATGGAGGTCCCTACCGGCAGGATGTAAAACATAAAGAACAGGATCGCGTAAGGGGCCAGGAAGAAATAACACATCTTGCTTCTCTTTGCTTTTTTCAGCGCCACCTGGAGATTATGGCGGCGAAGCTCGAAATATTTCCTGATATACTCTGTCATGTTTCCTCTCCTTCCCTTCTCATTCTACCGGCAGACCGAACTCATTCCGCTTCTTGACGATTTCTTCATCGATGGTGATGGCGTAATCCAGGATCGTCTCTCTCGGATCGTCCTTCTCATTGATGACCTTGCGGATGGCGTTGGTGATGTGGCGTCCCGTATAGTAACCGCCGGGCACCTCGCGGATGCCTTTCGTCTGCGCCCACTGCTCCGTCAGGACCTCGATGTCATCCGCGCTCCAGGATAACTGGTTAAACGCGTCGTAATTGGCGGTGGCGTACCGGGCGGAGGATCCGAGCAGAGCCTCCAGCTCGCGTCCGAAACGAACCTGCGTATCCGCGCTTGCCCACCATTTCATGAACTCCCAGGAGTTATTGCGCAGCGCATCGTTCTCCGTCTTAATCATCATCGTCGCGCTGCCGGTGATGAAGTCCGACCGGTCGATGTAGGTGCTTCCGTCCGCGGCCGTCTTCTCCGTGCCCGGTATCAGCGTGAAGTCCCAGAGTCCCCGAATCTCCGGAGCGGAAACCGTCAGCGTGTTGTAGATCGTATAGTTGGTGATGCCAATGGGCATCTCGCCGGAACGGAAACGGCTGACGAAGTCGTAGATCGTGGGAATGCCGTAATCCGTGAAATACTTGGTGTATTCCGCGAAGGCTTCCACCGCCTTATCGTCGTTCACCGTGGTCTTCGTCCCGGCTTCATTATAAAGATCTCCGCCGTTCTGGAACAGAAGGCTGAAATACATGGTCAGGTCCGGCGTATTGGACGCGACGCTGGTGCTGGCGCTGGCGGAGCCGCTGCTGCCCGCCGCCGTGGGGATGCCCACGCTTAAGTTATTGCCCTGGATCGTCGGAAGCATCTCGATGAGCTCCTGCCAGGTCTGCGGCGGCGTAAGTCCCAGTTCCTGAAGGACGTCCTCGCGGTAGAACATGACGTTAAACTGCTGGGTCTCCGGAATCGCGTAGATATGGTCGTCCAGACGGTACTGCTCGTAGGAGCTCTCCGTGTAGGAAGAAAGCACGTCTTTCAGATCGGGGAACTGACTCAGATCCTCCACCGCGCCGCGCAGCGCGTAATTGACAGGCTGGTCGGCGCCGACGGAAAGCACCACGTTCGGGCCTCTGCCAGCCACGACGGCGCTTAAGAGCGCGTCCGCCGCCACGATCTCCACGTTGACCTTAATGCCGGTCTCAGGCGTAAAGGTATCGTCCACCATAGTCTTAAGGATCGTGCCCTGGTCGCGTCCGGTCAGCACCCACACCTTGACCACCTCGTCGCCGTCCGCGTACACGTCGCCGACCGCGTCGTAGTCCACGATAAAGGACGCGCCGAAGGACTTGATCTCATGCAGAGCCTGCATGAAGAAATTGGCCTTATCCTTTTCCACCTTTCCTTCCGTACCGCTGACCACCAGATAATCGATATCCAGCTTGGTCTCGCTCATGGAAAGAAGCGCGGTGCCGAGGGCGGTGATATTATCCTTAAATGTCGTAAATTCCACCGTAATCTTATTTGGCTGCTCCACGAACCGCTCCAGCTGCTGGGCCAGGGTCTGGGCTGTGGCGATCCGGTCGGCCTTCTGTCCGGAATAGGCCACCATGTCGTCTACGATCTTATAAAGGCGTTTGGACTCCAGGGACATGGCGCTTATGATCTCCGGGTAGACCTGATGGATGTTATAATCGCGGTACTGATCCGGGTTGGCGCCCGTGTAAATCAGGATCCGGCGGTAAATCTGGTTCAGACGGAAGGTGGAATCCTCCAGGTCCTCCAGGATGCTTCCCATGCCGCCCAGCGTCGCTTCCAGACGGATCGTATGCTCTCCCGCGTCCAGATAGATATCGTAGGGCACGCCCGCCGCGTCCGCGAGGGTCAGGCAGTCCCAGTCGTTCGCGTACTCAAAGGAGACCTCTTTCAGTTCCTCAAACGGAACCTCTCCGTCTATGTACACCATACGGCTGGACACGCTGCCGCGCGCGTAGTTCTGGCGGCCCTTGATCGTGATATTGTAATATCCGTTCTCCGGAACCGTGAATTTCCACTCGATCCACTGTCCGGCGCTGCTCCACGCTTCGCCGCCCACGTAATTGAGCACGGTCCGCATCACGGTATTCGGCTCCGTCGTGGGGGAGGAACGGTCGTATTTGGCATAAAGGGAAGATTCAGAACGGAAGGTAGACGTCTCTCCCTGAACCTTCTCCACATAGCTTAAGCCTTCTCCGGAAGCTGCCCTTCCGGCGTTGGCCGCCCTGTACTGCTCGTAGGTGACGGGCTGCTCCACGGCCGCCAGCGTCAGCTTACGCAGTACCACAGGTTCATTCTCGGCTTTCAGGGTCAGGGTGTTGTCTCCCTTCTCAAAATAGAACCGGTAGGGCTCGGTCACATAGCCCATATCGTCGCGGCAGTAAGCGCTCTGCCACTCATATTCTTCCACCTGGGTGGGGCGGATCTCATTGCCCTGGTTATCCACCTTCACCTCGCCGCCGTCCTTCCAGATCCGCAGGAAGGTAAGATTGGCGGCCCTCTCAAAGGGAAGCTCGTCATTGATATACACGGAACGCTCGACCGGAACGCCTCTGGACTCCACCGTCATGTACTCCAGATAGAGATTGTAGAAACCGGCCTCCGGAACGTTCACATTCCAGGTCACCGTGGAGGCAGGGCCTGTATACAGTACCTGGCCCTCTCCCGCGTAGTCCGTCTGCACTTCCACGTCCTCGCCGGACACATAACCGGTCAGATCCACGTCCACGCTCTGTGAGGGAACCGCCGCATCCGGATGCGCCTGCAGATAGAGGGTATAGGTTCCCTCCCTTTCGGCTCCTTCCACGTCGGTGGTCAGATCGTATCCCTCATATTTCTCATGGAAATCCACTTCCCGGAAAAGGCCTGGAATCAGGATAAATCCAAGGACCACGACTATGACGCCAGCTGCAATAAGCAGCTTTTTAACAGAATCTTTCATAATCACCTCCATGGTTTATTGACCCAATTGAACAGTTTGAACAATCTGCAGCGCATGCAGGTTCTTTCAATTGTAGAATATGATTTATTTTATCATTAATGGCCTTTGTCAAACTACTCGATTATTGCTAAACTCTCCCCACATATTGCTCTTTTTCGTGAAAATTCGCATAGTCCTGCGGATCTGAAAAGGAACCCGCGGAGAAAAAAGGGCAATCGAGTAGGGCGGATTTTCTCCGCCCTCTCACACCACCAGTACGTGCCGTTCGGCATACGGCGGTTCAACATAAC
>CANPYE010000205.1 GCA_947588005.1 uncultured Lachnospiraceae bacterium
TTTTCAGTATTATTTTCTGCATATGGCCTCACCTCTGCTTTTTCTTCTATGACCGCGAAGCGTGTCTTTTCCTTCTGAGTCTCTTTCGTTTCGCCTTTCCGGAGGCTTTCTCATCACCGAATACAGGGATCGTCCCCAGCACCGTAAGTCCCAGATACCTCTCCACATCCTCCGGCGTCCGGACCGAATCGTTCAGCAGGTACTCGACCACGATCAAAAACATAACCAGGAAAACACCCAGGATCCCGCCCATCATCGTGTTCTTGGAAATACTCGGGCTGGTCTTCCGGGTCGGAAGATTTCCTTCCTCAATGATGTTCGGCGGCGCGGAATCCATGATCTCCGCCATCCGGGCAGAAGCCACTACGGCAAGCTCGTCTACGATCAGCTTCGCCATATACGGGTCGTTGTCCTGCACCGATATCGTGAGGACGCGCGTATCCGAGGGATTGTCCACGCTGATCTTCTGCACCAGCGTTTCATGATCCATATTCAGATCCAGATTCTCGATCACCTTCCGCGTCACCGGCCGGCTGGTGATCATCACCTTATAATCCTTCGTCAGCTGCGTCCCGAGCTGCAGATCCGTCAGCGACGGCAGCGCAGTCGACTTGTTCACTACATAAAGCATCGTCGAGGACGTGTAGACCGGTTTCATGACGAAAGCGGTATACATCCCCGCAATCCCTGCCGCCAGCAGTCCGGCTATCATGATCAGCCAGATGCCGCGCTTCAGCGCATAAAATAAATCCAGTAGATCGATTTCGACCTCGTCGTCCTGATTTGTACCCATTCTAATATCCACCTGCCTATGTCGGTCTTGTATGGCTTAACTTAAATGATCTCATCCCGGAGTACACATTCCGGATTCTTATGTAAAAGCTTCTCCGCATATTCCGCGCCGCAGTGCTTCTCGACCCACGCCGCGGCCTCTCTCATGCGGGGCGGACGGTAATGCGTCCCGTGAGAATCCGTCCCCAGAAAATGGATTCGTTCTTCTCTCAAAAGTCCTCTGACCCATCTGGTCTCCCGCGAAAGAAGGCGCCCCGTAACGGTTGCGGTGTTCACCTGAAAATAAACGCCCAGCTCCTCCAGCTTCGCAAGCGCATCCGGCTCCCTGAGACATTCATACCTTTCGATATGGGCGGCAACCGGCAGATAACCATTGTTTAAAAGACTTCGAAACGTTTCTTCGATATGGCGAAAGCTTTCCGCAAGAGCAAATTCCACCAGCACATAATGTCCTGCGGCAAGCGTATGGATCAGACCATCCTTAAGCGGCTGAACCGCCGGCGCTTCGCCGTAGATCTCATTGCCGATGTGTAATTCGATCTTACCGCACAGATCGCTTGAGGACAGCGCTTTCTTGAGAAGGTCAAACTGCTTTCTCTGACGGTCCGCCGCGTCCGTCTCTCCGGGAGCGATGTGCGGCGTGCATATCACAGATCGAACCCCTTCTTCGCATTCCTGCCGAAGCGCCGCAAGACTTTCTTCGATGCTTTCTGATCCGTCGTCTACTCCCGGTATCAGATGACAGTGTATATCATAAAAGCCATCCATGACGCTTCTGCCCTCCCTGAAGGTCCCATCGCTTATCGGTTCTTAAAGCTGTGCAGCTTCGCGTTCTTTAACGTGTCGGCGCCCAGCCAGAAAGCGACGGACAACAGAACGCCGCAGGCGCCCACACACAGGATCGCCCTCGCGATCGACATACGGTACATTCCAAAAAACTGTCCCATATATGCCGGAGTGACCGTCTCCCATCCTGCAAGACCCTTTAGTCCGAACACGATGCCGGTAAGCAGAAGCGCTGCGCCTCCGCCGAACAGGATCCTGCCGTCATTTCGAACGCCGTAGTCTGAATTGCGGCTGATGAGATGCTGGCTCAGAACGCACAGGATGAGCAGAACGCAGAGAACCGGAACGCCCTTTCCGGACGCCTCATGAAACTGCGCGGAGAGCTCATGCCACCAGGAGCTGAACGGCCACCGCAGCAGGTTCTCATATTTCGTACCGAGCCGGTTCATAAGAATATCCAGTCCCGCTTTGGACTTATCGGTCATCGTTATGGAACGCGTCTCCAGATATGCGCTGATATCCTCGCGGAGCCGGTCGGTCAGAAGCGACGTGTTCGCCTTATAATTTCCATCGTGAAGATCGTTCTGCAGCTGCTGTCTGGCCGCCATGACCACCCGCTCATACGTAATAGATTCGTTCATCACGGAATCGGGAATGTTCATCAGCGCCAGCGATACCCCGGTATCGCCCCGCAGCTCGTCATAGATCGCCCTGTAATACTCCGTATCGCTGATGCGGTTTAAGATGCTGCTGTCCTGAAACGCCCCGATCCACAAAGCCATGAGCAGAAGCAGCATATATACCTCCGCCCCGCCGGCAATCCCCGATATGGTTCTCACCGCTACGCGCAGCTTGTGACGATGACGGGCGCTTGCGAACTTCAGCCACAGCGCGAGCAGGAAACAGACGGCTGTCACCGCTCCGCAAATAAGTATAACCACAAAAAGCATATCCGTGGGGATATGCAGATTTTCCATTCTCTGATCGGTATCCCGGCGAATGTATGCGTATGACTGCGCCGGAGCCGCCTGCGCCGCCTCCAAAGCAGCTATCGCGATCGGCGTGGGAGCAGTTTCTTCCGGCTGTGAAGCCGCTGTGTCCGCCGGCGGTTCTGTCTCCGCGGGCGCTTCCGTCTCCGGCTCCTCCGGGCTTTCCGTTTCGGATTCTTCCGGCGTATCCTGCTTTTCAGACGTCTCCGCAGGCGGTTTTTCCTGCGCCGCCGGCTGAGTCTGGGTCGGCGCCGCCGGCTGGACCCTGCCTACTTCCCGCAGATATCCGCTCTCAACGCCGGTGCGGACATTTTCGTAGATCTCGGAAATCACATAGTCCGCCTGATCCGCCGTCAGGTCATACTCGTCCCTGGTCAGGTAGGACATGGCCGAATCGATGTATTCCTGCCGTACTTCATAGATAATTCCGTCCTGTTCGAACTGACCATAAATCACTGATACGATCCGCTGCTCATTCTCGTTGATATCCCCAGCGTATACAGCCGTCGTCATTAACAGCCCGAAAACTGCGGCAAGGAACGCGATCCGTTTTTTCATCTGCCTCTCCTGTCCTTCGCATATACCAGAAGCGGAGCCTATATGACTCCGCTTCCGGCAGTCTAACTGATGATTATTAGTTGGTGCCAATGTGTATTAGCTAGCTAAAACACTGATGTCATAAGTCACCTTTTCGCCGTTCATATAAACCGTAATAATTGCACCTTTATATTGAGCATAGTTCGCAGAAGTCACCCACGTTTTAAGGAATTCATCAAGTTTTTCTTTTGCGTCTTCTACAGTTGTGCAAGACTTGCTATGGTTACCAATTTTAACTGTAATCGGCTGCTCAGTCTCGATTTCAGCGCTATTAATAATACTTTCTGCCGCTTCCTTGACAGCGTCCTTCGCTTCATCAATATTTTTGCCATCGATCGTTTTGTCCATTTTTACTGTGACATTATTCGTATTGTCTGCAGTTGGCTCTGACACATTGATCTCTTTAACAGCAGCGTTCCCTTCAGCGAGACTCTCTATCTCCTTCTTCACATCTTCCATCTTTTCTTCCGTAGACGGAGCGGACGGTACGAAATGGCCGCCGCTGTAGCTGCTGCTGGTCCTAGTGGTGGTCACCGCAATCGCCGTACCATCGCTGTTATACTTCCTGGATGTATACGGCTTGCCGTTGGTCGTTCCGTTCTCCGTGAAGGTGTATGTAACTCCATTGTACGTCTTCTGACCTACAAA
>CANPYE010000206.1 GCA_947588005.1 uncultured Lachnospiraceae bacterium
CTATGTGCATTATAGCACAGTCAACAGAGTTTTGGCTCTATTTTATTTTGGTTGCGGCCGGAGGTCCGCGCTATGAACTGAATGTGTCGGTTCTGGAGGAGATCATGCTCTGGATCACGGATCTGACGGGAGAAAGCGGCCGCCTTATGGTTCTCGGCTCTGTAAAGGAGGAGTGAATGCATCGTTCGGAAGAGGATTACTTATTTATCATGAAGCAGTATAAATGGCAGATCATTCTGTCGTCGATCCTGGTGTTCCTGCCTGCCGCTGCCGGGCTTTGCCTGCTGGCTATCGGCGCTGGAAGCGCGACATCCGAAGCCGGAGGAATCGCGTCCTCGGTTGCGGACGGTCGCCTGAAGGCGATGATCGTTACGTCGCTGTTCTGTCTGCTGAACCATTTTCTGGCGGTTTGGCTCACGCTGCGCGATCCGAAGAACCGGAAACGGAACCAGCAGATGATAGGCTTTATCTTCTGGATCTGTCCGATCATATCGATCTTCAGCTGCGGGACCATGTACCGGATCTATACCGGCGCCAGCGCGGACCAGGGCACGGGCATATCCGTATGTATGGGACTGATGTTTATTGCTTTGGGAAATTATCTGCCTAAAACCGGGCAGAATCATACGGTAGGCATTCGGGTGCCGTGGACGCTGGCGGATGAAGAAAACTGGAACGCGACGCATCGGTTCGGCGGCAGGGTATGGGTTGTCGGGGGATTTCTGACGATGATCGGAAGCTTCCTTCCCGGTGCGCTGGGACACAGGGTCGTACCTGCGGCGCTTCTCGTGGTTGCTTTGGCCCCGATTGTTTATTCTTATCTGTATCATCGAAGACAAAGGAAGCAGAGGACGCTGTCCGAAACACAGACATCGCAGAGCGTTCAAATGGGTCCGAAACGGATGGATTCAAACCAAATGGATGTCGGCTTGAAGAATGCCGGACAAGCATCAGCCGAATATGATAAGACAGGTAATGCGGAGAAAACTGCATACAGTCGCAGAGCTGGTCACAAGAAAACTGCATACAGCGGCAGAACTGGTCACGAGGAGAAAAACGCTTACGGAGAAAGCATATCTCCTGAAACGAAAAATGCTCCTCTTGCGCGTAAAAGGAGCATATATGCCACATCCGCTATTTCTCTCGGTATTCTTGCCGTGATCCTCATCGGAACGGCGGTGCTTATGCTCACCGGCAATATCCGCTGCGAGTTTGCGGACGACGCATTCACGATCAATGCCTTTTACTGGGACGATCTGACGGTCGCCTACGATGAGATCGACAGTCTTGAATTGCGGGAATACGGCGTTCCGGGCTATCGAAGCTTCGGCTTTGGAAATATGCGGCTGGGCATGGGAACATTTGAGAATGAAGAGTTTGGCTCGTATACGCGATATACTTATGCAGGCAGCCGCCCCTGCCTGGTAATCGAGTCCGGCGGCGAAACCCTAGTCTTAAACGGAAAGAATGAGGCGGAGACACTGGCGCTCTATGAGCGGCTGAAAACTGAGATTTCGAATTGATTAAAAATAACAAAACAACGAACCTAAGGAGGAATGAACAAATTATGGAATGGGGAACGGTTTCAACGGCCAGCATGGCCGGAATGGTCTTTTCACTGATTGTTTCAACGGGACTGCCGGTCATACTGGCGATTATGGTCCGGCGTAAGCTGAAAGCGCAGATCCATGCACTGTTTGTAGGCGCGGGGGCATTTCTTTTCTTCGCAATGATCCTGGAGCAGCTCCTGCACTCGGTCGTCTTTTCTGTCGCCGGGACAGTATTGACTTCCAACACGTTCCTTTACGCGCTGTACGGCGGAGCGGCTGCGGCGCTCTTTGAGGAGACGGGCCGTTATATTGCCATGCGGCGTTTCATGAAGAACGGGTTGAACCGTGAAAATGCCCTGATGTACGGCGTGGGCCACGGCGGCGCCGAAGCGATCATGCTGATGGGCATGGTTTCCGTCAATAATCTGGCTACAGCGGCAATGATTAACAGCGGCGGCATTTCTGCGGTTATGGAGCAGATGGATACGGCGACGGCCCAGCTTACCTTTGAGCAGCTGAAGGCGATGTGGCAGACGCCGTCCTATATGTTCTATATGGGCGGTCTGGAACGGGTCTCCGCCCTGGCGCTGCAGATCGGCTTGTCCCTTTTTGTCTTCCGCGCGGTGAAGGACGGACGGAAGAACTGCCTGCTATTGGCTTACGGAATCCATTTCCTGGTGGATTTCCTGACGGTGCTGGCTGCCGCATCCCTTCCCACACTGGCGGTGGAGCTGGTTCTCATCGTCGCGTCCGCGGGGGTGCTCTGGTATGCGTTCCGAAGCTGCTGGAAGGAGAAGCAGGTATAATATAAATTCCACTTCTTTCTTGATTTTACCAGAAAAATAAGGTATTGTATGTAGTGGAGCAGCGTAAAGCAGCTCCACTTTTCGCCGTAATGGATACAGCTTGGCTGACGCGGCTGCCGCACAGGCAGGAGCGCGTTTCGCAGAGAGGAGCAGGAATCGCTTATGAACCGCCCGCCGCTTATCATCCTTACCGGCCCGACGGCCGTGGGAAAGACGGATCTGTCGATCCGCCTGGCAAAGGCCGTCGGCGGAGAGATCGTCAGCGCCGATTCCATGCAGGTCTATCGTTATATGGATATCGGCTCTGCCAAGGTGACGCCGGAGGAAATGGACGGCGTTCCGCATCATCTGATCGATGTGCTGGATCCGACGGAAGATTTCAATGTAGTCACATTCCAGACGATGGCGAAGGAAGCGCTGAACGGCATTTACGGCCGGGGACATATTCCGATTGTGGCCGGCGGCACCGGCTTCTATATTCAGGCGCTTCTCTATGATATTGATTTTACGGAACAGGACAGCGATATGGAGCTGCGGCGTAAGCTCGAGAGGCTGGCGGCCGAACGGGGACCGGAATATCTCCATGCGATGCTTAGGGAGATTGATCCGGCGTCTGCAGATGCGATCCATTCCAACAATATTAAGCGGACGATCCGCGCCATCGAGTTTTACCGGCAGACGGGAGAGCCCATTTCCGCACACAATGAGGAACAGAGGGCGAAGCAGTCCCCCTATGATTTCCTTTACTATGTTTTGACTGCGGACCGCGCCGCGCTTTATGCGCGGATCGACCGGCGGGTGGAACGGATGATGGAACAGGGGCTTGCGGACGAGGTGCGCCGCCTTGCCGCTATGGGGTGTAACCGGCAGATGGTCTCCATGCAGGGGCTCGGGTATAAGGAGATTCTGGCTTATCTGGAGGGAGAATATTCCCTGGAGGAAGCGATCCGCATCATCAAGCGGGACACCCGGCATTTTGCCAAGCGGCAGATTACGTGGTTTAAGCGGGAACGGGATGTGCGGTGGCTGAACCTGCCTGATTTTGACAATGACAGGGCGAAGGTTCTTAAGCACATTCTAAAGGAAATGGATGAGAAGCAAATGCTGCAGATCAATCCCTTCCGTGCTGCAGCCGGATATCGGATAACAGCGAAAACAGACACAGAAAATTAAGCAGGCGAAAACAGAATCAACAGGCAGAAAGCAAGGAGAACATAAGAGCATGCATTCTGATTTAAACAATATGTACAGAAATCTCGGTATCAGCGAAAATGTGCTGGACTTTGCCGCGTCGGTGGAATCGGCTTTAAAGCCGCGTTTTGAGGCCATCGATGCCCGCGCCGAGTATAACCAGCTGAAGGTTCTTAAGGCCATGCAGGATAACCGGGTCAGCGATATCCATTTCGCGGCGACCACCGG
>CANPYE010000207.1 GCA_947588005.1 uncultured Lachnospiraceae bacterium
GATCGGAATGCATCCGGCGTGGACGGCGCAGAGAACGGCAGCAGTAAAGCAGGGCTGGAGACGGTCATGCTGCAGAAAAAAGCTGTGATCGAAGCGATCCGCAGTTTCGTCGGCCCGTACGAGCAGATCCCGCCCATGTATTCCGCATTGAAGGTAAACGGCAAAAAGCTTTACGAGCTGGCCCGTCAGGGAAAAACCGTGGAGCGTCAGGCGAGGCCGGTGGTCATTCACCGGATCGATATCGAAGCCATAGAGCTGCCGCGCGTCACGATGACGGTCCATTGCTCCAAAGGCACCTATATCCGGACCCTCTGCCATGATATCGGGCAGAAGCTGGGCTGCGGGGCCTGTATGGAGAGCCTGCTGCGGGTGCGCGTGGGGCGTTTTGCGGTGGAAGAAAGCCTGCGGCTGGCGCAGGTGGAACAGCTTCGGGACAGCGGCGGCCTAAAACGCCATATCGTGCCGGTCGAGGAAATGTTTTTGGACTATCCGAAGGCGTACGCCCTTCCGGAGGCGGATACGATGGCCCGCAACGGGAATCCGCTGCGGCCGGGGCAGGTCCGGTTTGAGAACGGCTGCTCCGGAGAACTTCAAATGGACGCCGGGACGGAAAACGGCCGCGAATACCGCATCTATGACAGCCGCGGCACATTCCTGGGAATTTACACGTACGAACAGGAAAAAGACCGTTTAAAGCCGCGGAAACTGTTTTTATCGGGAGACGGCCGGTGAGGGCCGGCTGAATATGCCGGATAGAAAATGCTTTTGCGTTTAGCATAGATGGTATATACAGGAACGTGCCAGATATAGAATTGCCGGAATGCTGGAATGGTCAGGATGCGAAATGGTCCAAACGCAGGGGCAAACCGGTTATGGGAGTGTCAGAACGCGCAGACGCGCAGCAGGAGAGGATATGACGATACTATGATATGCTTTATCGGTCAGACTGATTTTCATATAGAAGAACCGACCGTTGTCTCCATCGGCAAGTTCGATGGCCGCCACGCAGGCCACCAGAAGCTTCTGCAGAGGATGCTTGCGTGGAAGGCGGAGCGCGGCTACAGGACGGCGGTATTTACGTTCGATCTGCCCCCCGCGGCCAAAGCGGCGGGACTTCCCCGGCGGGTGATCACCACGGGCGCCGAGCGGCGGGCTGGTATGGAGGCCGCAGGGATCGATTATCTGGTGGAATATCCGTTTACGGAGCCGATGTCCCATATGCCGGCGGAGACATTTGTGCGGGAAATCCTTGTCGGGAAAATGAACGCGAAGGCCATCGTGGCCGGTACCGACTGCGGCTTCGGCTATCAGCGCGCCGGCGACGCGGCGCTTCTTAAGCGTCTGGCCGGTGAACTGGGCTATGAGGCGGAGATCATAGAAAAGGCGCAGGACGGCGGCCGCGACATCAGCAGCAGCTATATCAAAGAGGAGCTGGATAGGGGCCATATGGAGAAGGTAAATGAACTTCTCGGACGGCCCTACTGTATAAGCGGGACCGTGGTTCACGGCAATCATATCGGCGGGCCGAAGCTTGCGCATCCCACGGCGAATCTGATCCCGCCGCCGGAGAAATACCTGCCGCCGTTCGGCGTCTATGTCTCCCGCCTGGATCTGGACGGCAGGAAATACGGCGGCGTTACCAATATCGGCCGCAAGCCCACGGTAGAGGGACATTGGCCAGTGGGGGCGGAGACGAACATTCTGGACTGGAGCGGAGACATCTACGGCCGGGACATCCGGGTGGAGCTTCTGAACTACGAGCGGCCGGAGCAGAAATTTGATTCGCTTGAGGAACTGAAAAAACAGCTGGAGCGGGACGAAGAATATGCCCGTTCTTATCTTGACAAGCACAGATCTCTATGCTAGAATAACTTGGTATTAATTGGCGCCAGGGCTCAGTATGCGGACAAACGGCGTTTGACAGGGCGTTTCGAACGGCATTTTACGCAGATCGTTCTGCGAAGCGGGAAGAAGCGTCAGCCGGCTACTCCGGCCGCGTACCCGGTCCATGGTCAGAGAATAAAAGGAGGAATTACCATGATTTCCAAGGAAAAGAAGACAGCTATCATCGCCGAGTACGGCCGCAAGCCGGGCGACACCGGATCCCCCGAGGTTCAGATCGCTCTGCTGACAGAGAGGATCACCGAGCTCACCGAGCATCTGAAGGCGAACCCGAAGGATCATCATTCCAGACGCGGACTTCTGAAGATGGTAGGCCAGAGACGCGGACTTCTGAACTATCTGAAGAAGACGGATCTGGAAGGCTATCGTGTGCTGATCGACAAGTTAGGTATCAGAAAGTAATTGCGGTTGGCTGGGGTGGAGGATTCTCTCCACCCTGCCTTTGTGTTTTGATACAGCAGAGCGCCGACGACGTTCTGTTCGTATTTCCATGCGGAAAGTGTGCCGGCTGCACGCTTTCTGTATTACGAAAAGCGCAGCTTAAGCTGCGGCGGTTGATTTCACCGCTTCATTTATTTCACAATCCAAGCAGAAGTCGTTCCGAGACCGCTGAAAAGCGCATCGCTGTGCGGAATACGGGTATGCGGGCAGGCTTGTCCGGGCGGCTGCGCCCGACGGCCCGAGTCGCCGGCGGCGGTACATTTTTCAGTAGTTTCGGTACCTTCTGCTGGAAATATAGATCTAAGAAGGAGAATATACCATGTACAAAAGTTTTTCCATGGAACTGGCAGGCAGAACGCTGACCGTCGATATCGGCAGGGTCGCGAAGCAGGCCAACGGCGCGGCATTCATGCATTACGGCGATACCACCGTGCTTTCCACGGCGACCGCCTCGGATAAGCCGAGAGACGGGATCGATTTCTTCCCGCTGAGCGTAGAGTATGAGGAGAAGATGTACGCGGCGGGCAAGATCCCCGGCGGCTTTAACAAGCGCGAGGGCAAGGCAAGCGAGAACGCGGTTCTGACATCCCGCGTCATCGACCGTCCCATGCGGCCGCTGTTCCCGAAGGATTACCGCAACGACGTGACGTTAAACAACCTGGTTATGAGCGTGGATCCGGAGTGCCGCCCGGAGCTGGTGGCCATGCTTGGTTCCGCCATCGCGGCCTGCGTATCCGACATTCCGTTCGACGGCCCCTGCGCCATGACCCAGGTGGGCATGGTGGACGGCCAGTTCATCATTAATCCGTCCCAGACGGAGTGGAAGGAAGGCGATCTGAACCTGACGGTCGCTTCCACCCGTGAGAAGGTCATCATGATCGAGGCCGGCGCCAATGAGATCCCGGAAGCTGCCATGATCGAAGCGATCTACCGGGCTCATGAGGTGAACCAGGTGATTATTAAGTTCATCGATTCCATTGTGGCAGAGGTAGGCAAGGCGAAGCACACATACGAGAGCTGCGCGATTCCGGAGGAACTGTTCGCTGCCATGAAGGAGATCGTGACGCCGGAGGAGATGGAGGAAGCCGTCTTCACCGACGAGAAGCAGGTGCGCGAGGAGAATATCCGCCAGATCACCGCGAAGCTGGAAGAAGCGTTCGCGGATAAGGAAGACTGGCTGGCAGTTCTCGGCGAGGCTGTTTATCAGTATCAGAAGAAGACGGTCCGCAAGATGATCTTAAAGGATCAGAAGCGGCCCGACGGACGCAGGATGGATCAGATGCGTCCGCTTTCCGCCGAGGTCGATATCATCCCGAGAGTCCATGGCTCCGCCATGTTCACCCGCGGCCAGACCCAGAT
>CANPYE010000208.1 GCA_947588005.1 uncultured Lachnospiraceae bacterium
GTGGCGGGCATGATGTTCGGCTCCCTGCGGGCCATCATGCAGACGGACACCCGGAAAATGATCGCCTATTCGTCGGTAGCCCAGATCGGCTATATCTATATGGGAATCGGTCTGGGGACGCAGGCGGGAATGGTCGCGGCCATTTTCCACATCTTCTCCCACGGCGCCACGAAGGCTCTGCTGTTTATCAGCTGCGTGGGACTTTATAAGGCGTCCGGCGACCGAACCGATTTCCTGGCGCTTCGGGGCAGCGCCTACCGGAACCGGCTGGCGGGCGCGGGTTTTTTGATCGGGGCGCTGTCCATGGTGGGATTTCCGATGCTGGCGGGCTTTATCTCCAAGCTTCTGTTTGCCACGTCGGCTTTTGCCAGTCCGCATAAGATGCTGATCACGTTAATTGCTCTGGCGGTCAGCACGGTGCTGAACGCGATCTACTTCCTGCGGCTGATGATCGGCCTGTACCGGCCGACAAAGAGCGGGAGCTTCGCGGAAATGGAGCCGGCGGAGAGAGGCGGCGAAGCGGCAGGCAGCAGGCCGGCGGAGAGAGACAGCGAGGCGGCAGGCAGCAGGCCGGCGGAGAGAGGCGGCGAAGCGGCGGGCAGCAGGCCGGCGGAGAGCGCGGCAAATCCGTGGACCATGCGGCTCGCGATCGTGTGCTTCATCATTCTGAATCTGATCCTTGGATTATTCTCGCAGCCCATCGTCCGTGTGATCACGGAAGGGCTTGCGATGTTTGGATAAAAGGAGGTAGGGACAATGAGAGTATTGCTTCCGGTTCTCTGGCCGATCGCGGCGGGAGTCGCGGTTCTGGCATATATAGGAATAGGTAATTCTAAGAAGAAAGCATCGGCGGGAAGCCCTGCGTCCGGAGAAACGGCCGCAGGCAGCGAGTCCGGCCGCGATGTGTCCGGGACAGACGCCGTGACCTCCGCAGGCAGTGCGTTCGGCCATGGCCGGATCACAACGCTGGATCTCATCTATATGGCCGCGCTGGCGCTGGAGACGGTTCTTGTGATCCTGGCCGCAGCAGGCGGCGGGAGAGTGCGGCTGTTTTCTCTGACCGACACCCTTACGCTGGGGCTTCGCGTGGACAGCACGGGCAGCCTGTTCGCGGTTCTTACGTCGATCATGTGGCTTTTGACCGGCATCCATTCGGTCGCCTATATGAAGCATGAGGAGAGCGCGGAGCGGTTCTACGGCTTCTATCTGATCGTCGTTGGCGTGCTGGTTGGTCTTGACTACGCGGCGGACCTGGTGACATTGTATGTCTTCTATGAAATGATGACGCTTACATCGCTGCCGCTGGTTCTTCATGAGCTGACGAAGGAAGCGGTCCAAGCGGGTCTGAAATATCTGTTTTACTCGGTGGGCGGCGCTTTCCTGGCGCTGTTCGGGATCTTTTATCTGGCTAGTGTGTGCGGCGATTTAAGCTTCACGGCAGGCGGCCGTTTCACGGCGGAAATGGCAGCGGGAGCGCCGCTTCTTCTGACGGCGGTCTTCTGTATGATCATCGGCTTCGGCACCAAGGCAGGTATGTTCCCCCTTCACGGGTGGCTGCCCATCGCCCATCCGGTGGCTCCGGCCCCGGCCAGCGCGGTGCTGTCCGGCGTGATCACCAAGGCCGGCGTGATGGCCCTGGTGCGCATTATCTATTTCCTGGTTGGCACGGATGTGCTTCGCGGCACCTGGGTGCAGGCGGCGTGGATGGTCCTAACGCTTCTGACCGTGTTTATGGGCTCCATGCTGGCGTACCGTGAGAACGTGTTTAAGAAGCGGCTGGCCTACTCGACGGTCAGCCAGGTGTCATATGTACTCTTTGGATTGAGCCTGATGAATCCGATCGGATTTACGGGAGCGCTTACCCATGTGGTATTCCATTCGGCCATCAAGACCTGCCTGTTTTTGTTCGCGGGAGCGGTGATCGTGGTGACCGGCTGGAAGAAGGTGGATCAGCTGCGGGGCCTGGGCCGCGTGATGCCGCTGGCGCTTGCCGCCTACACGATGGCGTCCCTGGCGCTGATTGGTATTCCGCCTTTCAGCGGCTTTGTCAGCAAATGGTATCTGGCCACGGGTTCCCTTGCTTCCGGCACCGGCGCCCTTGGCTTTATCGGACCGGTGGTGCTTCTGATCAGCGCCCTTCTGACCGCGGGCTATCTGCTTCCGGTCATGATCCGGGGATATTTCCCGGGACAGGATTTCGACGGGAAAGAGATCGAGGAGAGAGGGCTTTCGAAGAAGGAGCCGTCGCTTCTCATGCTGGTACCCATCGTGCTCCTGGCGGCGGCGACGCTTCTGCTGGGATGTTTCCCGGGACCGCTTGTGGCGTTTGTGGAGAAGATCGCGGCGGCGGTGATGTGATCGAGGTGTTTCAGAGAAGGCTGTGTTTCGGAGCAGGCCGGGATTCCGAGAGGGCCGTGTTCCCGAAAAGGCCGGCAGAGAAGAACGCCTTGCAGAAAAGAACGGGTTTTAGAAAAGAATGTGTTATGACAGATACCGTGAGAACGGAGGAACGATTCTATGTATGATCGGCTGTTGGCGGTGCCGGTCTTCCTGCCCATCGCGGCGGGAGTGGCGCTGCTTGCAATGAACGGATGGATCCGCAGGAAGAAGCGGGAGAGAACCATGCAGTGGCTGGTGGAGGCGGTCGTGCTTATCAACAGCCTCCTGGTGGCGTGGCTGATCGCGGGCTGCGGAGGAAGAAGCGGCAGTCTGGTGCTGTTTCGGCTCTATGGTCAGCTGACGGTCATGTTCCGGATGGACCGGATGGGCAGCTTCTTTGCGGGGCTGGTAGCCTTTCTGTGGCCGCTGGCGACGCTGTACGCGTTCGAATATATGGAGCATGACGAGCGGCGGCCGGCTTTCTTTGCTTTTTATACGATCTCCTACGGAGTGACCCTGGGCGTGGCGCTGGCGGGCAATCTGGTGACCATGTATGTATTTTATGAAATGCTGACCTTCGCCACATTCCCTCTGGTCATGCATCCGATGACTACGGAGGCGGCCAGGGCCACGAGGCAGTACCTGTATTACTCCATCGGCGGCGCGGCGTTCGCGTTCATCGGCCTGGTAACGGTTCTGGCCTATTCGGCCACCGGAACGACCGGATTTGTGGCGGGCGGAATGCTGGATCCGGCGGCCGCGGCGGAGCACAAAAATCTCATCCTGTTCGTCTATGTGCTGGCGTTCTTCGGCTTCGGCGTCAAGGCGGCGGTCTTTCCGCTGCACGACTGGCTGCCGAAGGCGGCGGTAGCCCCGACCCCGGTGACGGCTCTGCTGCACGCGGTGGCCGTGGTCAAATCCGGCGCATTCGCGGTGCTGCGCTTTACGTATTTCAGCTTTGGAACGGCGATTCTTCGCGGAACCTGGGCCCAGTGGATCGTAATGGCGGCCGCCCTGGTGACGATCACCTACGCGTCCACCATGGCGGTGAAGGAGGTTCATTTTAAGCGCAGACTGGCGTATTCCACGATCAGCAATCTGTCCTACATCCTGTTCGGCGCGTCCATGATGAGCCCGCTGGGGCTGGCGGCGGCGCTGATCCATCTGCTGGCACACGCGTTTATGAAAATCAGCGCGTTCTTCTGCGCCGGGGCCGTGATGCACCATACCGGCAAGAATTATATTTACGAGCTGGACGGCATGGGCTATCGGATGCCGGTGACGTTCGCC
>CANPYE010000209.1 GCA_947588005.1 uncultured Lachnospiraceae bacterium
TCGCCGTTCTTGTCGAGGCCGAAGGGGATCTGGGCCTTGTTGCGGTAGCGCCAGGGGTTGTCCATGCCGATGATCGGATAGAACGGAATCGCCTTCCCGCCAGCGTTCGCTTCCGGGACAGCTACGCGCGCCGCGCCGTCCGCGTCGCGCATAGCCGCATCTTCCGCGCCGCTCTCCTCCACCCGCCGCAGCTCCTCAAATCCTCCGATCCGCCGCAGGTTCTCGAACACCTTCTTCTCTTTGAATTTCAGTCCTTCCTCATAGCTCATCGCCTGCAGCTGACACCCGCCGCACTGCCGGGCCACCGGGCAGGCCGGCGCGACGCGCTTGCTGGAGGGCGCGATCACCCGCTCCAGCCGGGCGAAGCCGTAGGATTTCTTCGTCTTCATCGCCTTCGCCTCGACCACGTCGCCGATGACCGTGTCCTTGATGAACCAGATATATCCGTCCGTTTTTCCGATGCCGGAGCCGTCCTCCGACAGATCTTCGATGGTTACCGTAAAGCGGTCATTTTTCTTCCAAGTCCTGTCATCCATATTCTGCTCCTTGTCTCCTGTCGTGTGCTGCGTTTCCTGCTCCTCAGCCTGTCCGTTCCCGCTGCAATTCCGCCAGCCCCGCAGGTATTTCTTCCCTCTATATTTCGCTTTTCGTAAGGATATTTAGATTTCTTTCATCAATTAAACAAACTCTATTCACATTTTCCTGCTATTATAGAATCATTCCAGAGAACAATTCATACGGTCGGCACGCTGACACTTGTGAGCCGTTTTATGCGGCGGGCTGCCCGGCGGAAACTCGGAAATGGGGCCGGTTTTGGATGGCGCATACCAGGGCGGCCTCGACTAACAATTCAAGCCACGCTGCTTTTTACATAGACATACCTTTAACCTCTCATTATGAAACAAAATGAGCTGCCGACCGTTTATATTTCGGACGGACAGCTCATTTTGTTTCTCACTCCGACGTCTTCCGCAGGTTCGTCTCCAGGAAGCGGTTATATCCCAGCCAGCCCTTATTGTCGCCGCCGGAGCGGATCGCCTCGATCATCGTCTCCAGCTTGGCGTCCATATTGTCCGCGAAACTCAGCGCCAGCGCTTCCAGAAGCGCCGGCTTCTTCGGCGAGCCGAATTCCAGCTCCCCGTGGTGGGCCAGGATGCAGTGCAGAAGCTCGGTCCGCAGCTTATCCGGAAAGCCCGGGATCGAAAGGCTCCTTTCCCGCACCATTTCCGCGCCGATGATGATATGTCCCAAAAGCTGTCCCTCGTCCGTATAATCATTCTCCGGCAGAACGGAGAGTTCCTTAAGCTTTCCAATGTCGTGGAACATGGCCGCGCAGACCAGCAGATCCCGGTTCAGTTCCGGATAATGGCCCGCCAGATACGCGCAGGTGTCCGTCACGCTCAGCGTGTGCTCCAGAAGCCCGCCCACGAAGCCGTGGTGGACGCTCTTGGCCGCGCTGTGGAATTTAAATGCTTTCGCAAACTCCGGATCGTCGATGAAATACGACGCCGCCAGCCGGTTCAGATACGGATTCTTAAGAGAACGTACATGCTCCTGCAGCTGCGCGTACATTTTCCCGATGTCCTTGCCGCTGACCGGCAGATAATCCGCTGGGATGTATTCGCTCTCGTCGGCCTTGCGGATCCTTCGGACGTTCAGCTGGCGGCTGCCCTGGAACATCGTCACGTCCGCGTCGACCCGGACATAATCCATCGCCTCGAAGCTGTTCACTCCCGGCGAGCCCAGGTCCCAGATCTTGGAATCGATGGTCCCCGTCTTATCCTGCAGCACCAGATTGCCGTAATCCTTGCCGGTCTTCGTCTGAGCGATCTGCTTGCTCTTGCACAGATACACTTCGGATATCCGCATGCCTTCTCTCAATGTCTCGATATACTTCATGCTTCTTCCTGCCTCCCTGAATCCTTATGCTGTGCGGTAAACGCCGCGGCCTGGACAATTCCGCATTTTCCGCCACTTCTGGCCGTCCAACGACTTACGCCGCGGCCCTCCGGGCCGGCCAATCCGCCGCTTCGGTCAGCGGAAGCCAGGCACATCACCTGGCTCCCACGTTCACCTGATATTCCAGTTCAATATATTCATCAGCGCCTTTCCTCTGAACCACAACCGTCACCGTATCTCCTTCATTCAGGGCGGCTGTCTGCGCCTGGTACTCGTTCATTTTCTCTACGTCGTTCTCGCCGATCCGCACGATAATGTCGCCGCTCTGGATACCCGCTTCGTAAGCCGGGCCGTCGATGCTGCATTCCGATACATAGATTCCGGCCGGCATACCGCTTTCCTTCATCGCCTCGCTGACCTCCTGAGGCAGAATCCCCAGATAGGGAATCGAAATTCCGTTGGACATCTTCTCCAGCATCGTCTTATAATCGGAAATGGCCCGAATGACCGCTATGCCGCTGCCGCTCTCATATTCGTCCGTCGCCCAGCCGATCAGCTCGCCCTTCGTATTGATCAGAAATGTCCCCGACGCCGCGTCGGCCGCCACATCCGCGTAAAAAAGCCTCGTCATGCCGTCCGGCACCTGCACATTGCGGACGATATTGGCAATGAAGCCGTAGCCGCTGGAGTGCACCGCCCCTGTTGGGGCTCCCACCGCGATAACCACGTCGCCCTGTTTGGTCAGGAAGGAATTCCCCAGCGTAAATGCCGCGACCCGCGTCTTCGTCGTTTCCTCCAGCGTGTCCAGTTCTACGCTGACCACCGCCATTCCGGTCAGACTGTCCGTCTGCCGCACCGTACAGTCGGCTTCCTTGCCGTCCGCAAATGTGACCCGGAGGGTATCCGCGTTCTCGATCGCCGCCGCAGGCGTCAGGATCATCATCTCCTGCTCCGTCTCAGCGATCACCGCGCCGGCGTACAGACCGGCGGTCTCAACCGGATTATCGAACCAGTCCAGCTCCTGCCGAACCGAATGGATCGTTACAATGCCGTCGTTCGCGGCGGTCACCACCCCGCGCAGGGACGTATACATGGAATCCAGATCGTCGACTGTATATTTATACTGCTCGATGGCCGACTGAAGAATGTCCTCGATCGGCTCCGTCGTCTCGGGCTCCGTCTCCGTCTCGGACTCTGTTGTCTCGGGCGGCGCCGTCTCCTCCGGCGTCTCGGAGGACGGCTCTGTCTCCGTCTGCTGCGCCGTCCCTGCGGTCGCAGCCGGTTCCGGGACGGTCTCCGTATCGGTGGGAATCGTGACGGTAGGCGCCGTGGGAGCGGCAGTCGTCGGTATCAGGTAACGCTCCGCAAGAGGTCCCGCCACAGCAAAGCTTGTCCCCGCGGCGATCCCGGCGACAGCCGCAAGGAAGACATAGGCAAATACGCGGAATGCCATCTGCCTTTTCGTCCTTGGCGGTTTCGCCACCTTCTCACGTATAAACGGGCGTTTCCTCTCCGGTTCCTGGGCGGAACCATTTTTATCCGACATGCCTGCTCTCCTTTCAGAGAATCTGTTTCTATTATAAATTCTGCTGATGATTTATGCAAGCAAAACCGTGCCCTCCGGTCCTTTTTTGCGATATTTTTCATCTTTTTAAGAAAAAGGGAAGGCAAAACGTGATTATATATGGTATAATTCTTTAGGAAAGTATCAGATTCAGGGCAGACAAAAAGAGCAGCCTGTTATAGAAACGAAAGCTGCCCTGAA
>CANPYE010000210.1 GCA_947588005.1 uncultured Lachnospiraceae bacterium
GGAATAGGCAGACACAAGAGACTTAAAATCTCTCGGGGGCGACCCCGTGCCGGTTCAAGTCCGGCTACCCGCATTCTAAAAGTACCGTATTTGCGGTACTTTTTAATTTCCATGCGAGCAGGACGCCAGTGACGTCCTGCTCGTATTTCCATGCAAGCAAGGCGCCAGTGACGCCTTGCTTGTATTACGTCGTTTTGCATGTCGTGCTATATGGGATATAAAGAAAAAAGACACCCATACAAATATGTATGAGTGCCTTTCAATCATAATCAATATGGTTCTCTCGACAAAAGTACATTATCATATGGTGAAAAATATTACAACGTCTAAAGTGAGCATTTCAGGGGCGCTTAACTGTGGTCAGTAATCATTTGCAATGGATACTGACCCCGTTCACTTCCACCTTGTCGCTGACCGCGATCACGATGCACTGCCGTCCGTCGACGACGCGGGTCTCCACCATGCCGGCGGCTTCCGGCTTCACGCGAATGACCACATCCGGCGTCTCGATCTGGAATGTCTTCGTGCTGGCCACGTTGGCCGCCAGGAAGGACGTCTTCTCCCCGGCCCGCTCGTTATAGTGGTAATCGAATTCCTCCAGCAGATCGTCGGAAACGCCGCTCTCCTCGAAGATCCGGCGGACTTCCTGCTTGCCCAGCTCCAGAGGTTCCGGCTCGTCCTTATATTCCTCCAGCTTCTCATTCAGCGTCTCGTGGATGCTGCGGACCACGCTGTAATCGCATTCCTCGCCCAGCGTATCCGCGATCAGCGACTGGAAGGTCTCCTTCTGTGCCTTCGCCGGCAGCGGGATCTGCCCGCAGCCGAACATTTCCCGGATAAAATCCTCCTGCAGCTGAGCCGCGTCCTTCGTGTAGTAGAGCAGACTGTGAATGTCGGTATAGCGGTCGTTGAAGGCCGGGAACAGAAAGCCCTTCATCGGCATGTCTACGATCCAGTCCTGAATCCGGTTCTCGATGCAGTTCTTCTCCGCGTTGTAGCCCAGACCCGGCTTGGAGAGCTTCACGGGGCAGATACAGCCCAGTATGTACTCGTAGACATTGTCCGAAGCGTCGTACATCTCCGTTCCGTCGCTGGCTTTGCCCGGTACGTCGTAGGCCGCATGGATCAGGATAATATAATAATTCTCTCCGCAGCTGAAATTCTCGATGACGCGGCTATAGAACTGTTCGGTCAGCCCGTCGTCCTTTAAGCGGCTGCCGCGCAGTTTCAGCAGAAATTCCTGCCGGCCGTCTTCCCGTTCTTCCTCCAGCGGGAAATCCAGATTGATCAGATTCTTTCCGATCGTGCCGGACAGGGCTTTCTTGAAAATGGCCAGGTATTTGTAAGCATCCTCCTCCGGCAGGGAAAGGAACGCCTCCTTAAGCGTCGTCTTGATATTCTTCTCCGCGTCCACATAGCAGCCGCAGATACGGGTGACGGTGCAGCGGTCGGGGGTAAACTGGCGGCGGATCTCCGCGATCTCTTTTTTATTCATACGTGCGTACCTCTTTCATGTCTGGCGAACCGGCGCGGGAATCGGGGTTTTGAACCGTATGCCGGACGCCGCAGGTTCATTAAAATGGAGCATAAAACCGGGGATCCCGCTGTTGCACGGAATCCCCGGTTAAAAAGAAAGAGCGCGAGACGGGATTCGAACCCGCGGCCCCCACCTTGGCAAGGTGGTGCTCCACCCCTGAGCCACTCGCGCTTAATGATTCCTGCCGCTCTCTTTCAGCGACGGATGTTATTCTATCACATCTTTTTATGAAAATCAAGTACCAATCTCTATTTTTTTTCGAAAACGGGTTTTCGGAAAAATTGCCGGTCCAGAAGATGGCGGAGCGGGTCTCTGAAGTTTTTCTATTAAACTTTTGTGAAATGTGGACAAATCGGAAAAGATTGGTTATAATGGTGGATAGTTGGCGGCCGGGCCGGTTTTTTTGACTGCCGTGCCGCGTGGCGGGACACAGGTTTTCCGGGAAGGAGACGCTATGCGATATAAGAAATCCGTATTTCGCAGCCTCGCCATGGTGATGCAGCTGGGACTGTGCGTGCTGACGCCGGTGATCCTGGGGATCGCGGCGGGCAGTTTTCTTGACGCCCGGTTCGGGACGAAGACGACGCTGGTCCTGTTGATCTTTGGGGTGCTGGGCGGCGGCCGGGGAGCCTATCTGATGGCGAAGCGGATCATCGAGCAGGACGCCCGGGAGGAGAAGGCGGAGCGGGAGCGGCAGATGCAGGATGTGCTGGCGGATGCCGGCAGTTCCGCAAGCAGACCGAAGCGGCCGAGCCGGATCCGGGGAGAAGGCGGTGAGGGTTCCGCATGACGAAGGAGATCAGACGCCTGGTGGCGGAGATGTGCGTGGGGATGTTCCTCTATGTGCTGGCGCTGGGGATTCTGGCTGTGATCTTCCGGCGCGGGCTGGCCGGTATGGGCTTTGCCCTTGGACCGGTGCTCGCAGGACTTTTCGCAGGATTTCTCGCCGATGCGGCGATGCTTATTCATATGGCGGTTGTGGCGGAGCGGGCGACGGACAGCCGGGACGAGGCCTATGCGAACCGCATCACGGTGGTGCAGTCGGTGCTTCGCAAAGCAGTATTTGTGGTGGTTCTGTTCTTTCTGGGAAGCCGGCCGCAGGTTGACGCGGTGGCGATGATCATCGGGGCGCTGGGGCTGAAGATGGGCGCATTTTTACAGCCGGCGGTGCATCGGGCCATCGCAGGAAATAATGCGTCTGATACGGAGATCCCGGATGGATCGGCGGTATTGGAGGGAAATCCCCCGGAAGGGACGGATCCCGGTAATTCGAAAGATGAAACGCGATGATATTGAAGCGTTCGGAAGCGTGCGGCTGCGGCGCGGCGGAACCGTGATGCGGCCGTGCCGTTATCCTTAGGGAAAGGAGGAAGGAGTATGGGAATGATGAAGATTCCGATGATCGCGCATGAGCCGGATTTTATGATCCACGGCGTGCTTAAGTACCACGCCTTCGGTCAGGAACTCTGGATCTCGGACACGACGGTGGGCGCATGGATCATCACGGCGGTGCTTCTGCTGTTCGGCTTTATCGTGAGCCGGAAGCTAAAGCATGTCAGCGAGAGCGACACGCCGGGGCTTCTGCAGAGCGGACTGGAGATCGCCATGGAGGCCCTGGAGAATATGACCGCGGGCATCCTGGGAGCCAACAACCGGCGGTTCATGAACTACATCGGAACCATATTTTTATTCATACTGCTCTGCAATCTGAGCGGACTCGTGGGCCTCAGGGCTCCGACGGCGGATTTCGGCGTCACATTTTTGCTGGGACTGTTCACGTTCTTTATCGTGAACTACCAGGGGCTCAAGAACAGGGGAGTGCGGCATTTTACCAGCCTGTTCGAACCGATCCCGGTGCTGTTCCCGATCAATGTGATCGGCGAATTCGCCAACCCGATCTCGATCTCGCTGCGTCTTTTCGCGAACCTGCTTTCCGGCGTGATCATCATCGGACTGTGGTACGGCATGATGCCGTGGTTTATGAAGATTGTACTGCCTGCGGCTCTGCATGTGTACTGCGATCTGTTCTCGGGAGCGATACAGACATACGTTTTCTGTATGCTGAC
>CANPYE010000211.1 GCA_947588005.1 uncultured Lachnospiraceae bacterium
GGAGGTTGTCAATATTATGATGACGCTTTTCGATGATGAATATATTTATAAGACGTATGTGGAGAGCGAAAAGAAGGGAACGGCTCAGGATATGGCTCGGAAACTGTATGCGAGTGGCGTCAGTCTGGAAGTGATCGCTCATGCAGCTGGGCAATCGATTAAGACAGTGGAAGAATGGCTCGGCCTTGCTTCCGTGTGAGTTTTTAGAGAGCATCCCGAGATAGGGGAGCAATATTATGATAACGCTTTTCGATGATGAATATATTTATAAGGCGTATGTGGAGAGCGAAAAGAAAGAAGCCGCTCAGGAAGCGACCAGAAGGGCCAATGTAAAAACAGCCCGTAGTCTTTATGAGAACGGTGTCAGTTTGGACGTGATCGCCCATGCGGTCGGCCAGCCGACCAAGACGATTGAAGAATGGCTTGGCCTTGCTTCAGCATAGTCATTTTAGGACTGGATAAGCTCTCATAGAAAAATAGGTCAATTGATAGGTCAATTTAATTCAAGCGTCGTGGGAAATCCTGGAAAATGCTGGGCAATCGGGCTATGAAATAACGGACTCTGACTCCGTCATTGTGAAGGTTCGAATCCTTCTAGCCTAGCTAAAGTAAGTCCGGAAGCCTCCTGTGCTTCCGGATTTTTCTTTTCCGCGGAAATCAGATTGTATATCGGGAAGTGACCTTTATGTATGAATTTCAAAGCCGCGTCCGCTACAGCGAGACGGATCCGGAAGGAGAACTGTCCCTTACGGGGATCATAAATTATCTGCAGGACTGTTCCACGTTCCAGTCCGAGGCCGTCGGCCTGGGGCTTGGCTATCTGAACGAACGCCATCAGGCCTGGTGGCTGTCCTCCTGGCAGATCATTATCGACCGGTATCCGAAGCTGGGGGATGCGATACGGATCGCCACGTGGCCTTATGATTTTAAAGGAATATACGGCTACCGTAATTTCTGCATCCGGGACATGGACGGACAGTATATGGTCCGGGCCAATTCCATCTGGTTTATGTTCGATACCAGGGAGGGACGTCCGATCCGCGCGGGAGAGGACCAGATCCGCGGGTACGGCGGGGCAGAGGAGCGGATCCCGATGGAGTACGCGCCCCGGCATATTGCGCTCCCGGCGGAATATGAGGAGAAAAGCCCTGTTGTTGTGGCAAGGCGCCATCTGGATTCGAATCATCATGTCAATAACGCTCAGTACGTGCAGATCGCCCTGGAATATCTTCCCGGGGACATACGGATCGCCGAGCTGAGGGTTGAATATAAGAAGGCGGCTTATCTGGGAGATGCGCTTCTCCCGCACGTCAGCCGCACGCAGGAAGGTTATGTGATCGCGCTGTGCGACAGCGCGGGGAGCCCCCACGCCATAGTCTGGCTGCGGGAGGAGCAGGGCGGCATTTTCACAGCCGTCGGAGGGAAGTATGATTGAGTTAGGAAAGATGCAGGAACTTGTGGTGGTGCGGGAGAAGAACTTCGGCGTCTTCTTGAGCGAGGCGGAAGGGGACGAGACCGCGGTGCTCCTGCCCGGAAAGCAGGTGCCGGAGGGAACCCGGATCGGCGATAAACTGAATGTGTTTATCTACAGGGATTCCTCGGACCGGCTGATCGCCACCACGCGGACGCCGTTCCTTACGACAGGCGAGGTGGGCGTGCTGACGGTGAAGGAAGTTGGCAGGATCGGCGCGTTTCTGGATATGGGTCTTGAGAAGGATCTGCTGCTTCCGTTTAAGGAACAGAACCATCCGGTACAGGCGGGAGAGAAGTGTCTGGTCGCCGTCTACCGGGACAAGTCCGGCCGCCTGGCGGCGACGATGAACGTGTACCGCTATATGAGCAGCGATTCTCCTTACCATAAGGATGACAGGGTGACGGGAACCGTTTATGAGATCAATGAGCGCCTCGGCGCGTTCGTCGCGGTGGATAATAATTATTACGGTATGATCCCGGAAAAGGAGCTCTACGGCGGTATCCGGCCCGGCGACACAGTGGAAGCCAGGGTTTTGAAGGTGCGCCCGGACGGGAAGCTGGACTTAAGCACCAGGGAGAAGTCCTACATCCAGATGGACGCGGACGCGCAGCTGGTCTGGGACGCGATAGAATCCCGCGGAGGAAGCCTTCCGTTTACCGATAAGGCGTCGCCGGAGGTGATAAAGGATGAGTTCCATCTGAGCAAGAACGCGTTTAAGCGGGCGGTGGGACATCTGCTGAAAGAAGGCCGGATCCGGATCACGGACCATACCATCGAAAAGGTGTAGCCCATGTTTAAAAACAGACCGGTTTACGTCGATTACCTGCTGATCGTGGTCGGCGCGTTCATCATGGGTTTTGCAATCAAGAATATGTACGATCCGGTGGGGCTTGTTACGGGTGGCGTGACCGGCATCGCGATCATCGTGAAAGATTATACGGGCATTCCGCTGTGGTTTACGAATACCGCGTTAAATATCCCTCTGTTCCTGGCTGCCTGGCGGCTGCAGGGATTTGCCTTCATCAAACGGACGGCGGTGGCGACGGCGGCGCTTTCCCTGTCGCTTTATGTGATCCCGGAGATGCGCGTGCTTACCGGCGATCTGCTTCTGGCGGGGCTTTTCGGCGGCATTGTGTCCGGCGTGGGAACCGGCCTTGTATTTCTGATGCAGGCCACGACCGGCGGCACGGATATGCTTGCCGCGCTGATGCGCAGGAAGCTTAAGCATTATTCCATCGCGCAGATCATGCAGGTGCTGGACGGCCTGATCGTGCTGGCCGGCGCGGGCGTGTTCGGGCTTACCAGCGCGCTTTACGCCTGCATCGCCGTTTTCATGGTGTCCAAGGTCTCCGACGGGATCCTGGAGGGCATGAAGTTCTCCAAACAGGCGCTGATCATTTCGGATAAGAGCGATGAGATCGCCCGGGCGATCCTTTATCAGCTTGACCGCGGCGTCACCGCGGTTCCCGCCGTCGGCATGTACTCCGGGCAGGCGAAGAAGATGTTGTTCTGCGTGGTTTCCCGCAAAGAGATTGTACAGATCCGGGAACTGGTCTGGGAGATGGATCCGAAAGCGTTTGTCATAATGAGCGACGTTCGGGAAGTGCTGGGAGAGGGTTTCATAGAATATTGACCGAAACTGTCGGACTTTTTACGCGACATTTTGGAACATTGGTGAAATTGTCATAGGAATATGCAGATTAGACAAATTAGAAAAAATTTTTTTGGTAATTTACAATATGGTAAAAAAATCTGGTTTCGTGTATTATAATTGCAGAAGTTATATCTAGGGACAGATGTGTCGCGTCCCAATCATATCAATTTACTCATAAGAGGAGGATATTTGCTATGTCAAGTCTGTCACTGAAGAACATTACTAAGGCATACCCCAACGGGTTCGTAGCGGTAAAGGATTTCAGCCTTGAGATCGCTGACAAAGAGTTCATCATCTTTGTAGGCCCCTCCGGCTGCGGTAAGTCCACCACCCTGCGTATGATCGCTGGTCTGGAAGATATTTCTTCCGGTGAACTGTACATCGACGGCAAGCTGGTCAACGATGTAGAGCCGAAGGACAGAGA
>CANPYE010000212.1 GCA_947588005.1 uncultured Lachnospiraceae bacterium
AAAACAACATGGCGGACATAGAGTACACGGAAGAAATCATTATGATCAAAAGAACGGTCAGAACCCGCAAGCACGTCAGCAGCCCCTCCATAGAGCTCTGCTTGTGCCGCAGGTGCGCAAGAGCCTTCTATAATTCCGCCCATCACTTTATCAAAAGGGCAGACCCTTTCCAGACCGTGATGGAGCCTTGCACATACTGCTCTTATCGCAGCGGCTATGACTATCTTATTTTTGACTTTGAAAATGAAACAGACCGACGGGAGGATTGACCATGGCAGAAACTATGTATAAAGATTTGGTAGATATTCGGCAAATCCAGGTTGACAAAACTCTCCCCAAACAGGAGCGTATAGCCTCCTTTGTCCGGCAAATCAGGAATCCATACCTCTTTCGCTGCGGCGATTTTGTGATCCGGGTATCCTTCGCAAATAGCGGAGTATCTATGGAGGACCGCTTGAACGGGATTTTGCGAACCTGACAAACTTGTGAATTTCTGCGGAGAATGGCACAATAGGAACGGAAAAGGAAACAGCCGCGACCCCTTCCGCCCGTTCCGGTAAGAAGGGAGGGCAGTTTATGCCTACATATTCGGCAACAGCGTATATCCGGCTGTCCTATACGTCTGACCGCATGGTTGAGAGCGACAGCGTTGCCAACCAGCGGCGTCTCATCGAAAATTTTGTAGAGCAAAACCCCGACATAAAGCTTGTTTCTGAGAAAGTGGATGACGGTTACAGCGGTATCATCTTTGACCGTCCGGCCTTCAAAGAAATGATGCAGGATGTAACAGACGGGAAAATCAACTGTGTCATTGTTAAGGACCTCTCCCGCCTGGGCCGTGAATACATCGAAACCGGCCGTTATCTCCGCCGCATTTTCCCGACCTATGGGATACGGTTTATCGCCATCAACGATGGGATAGATACCGCCCATGAAAACAGCAGTGACGATCTGGCTGTCTCCGTAAAGAACATCATCAATGAGGCGTACTGCCGGGATATTTCCGTCAAGACCCGGAGCGCCCTGGATGTGAAGCGGAAGAACGGGGATTTTGTCGGAGCCTTTACCGTCTATGGTTATCTTAAATCCGAGGAAAACAAAAACCAGCTTGTCCCCGATCCCTACGCTTCAGCGGTTGTAAAAGATATTTTCCGCATGAGGCTCGACGGGGCCTCCGCCGCGGCGATTGCCGCAGAGCTGAACCGGCTGTGTATTCCTTCGCCTCTGGCATATAAGAGAAACCATGACCTGCCCCACGGCTCCAAGGGCTACACGGACAGCAGGGATTGCAAATGGTCTGCCACGACCATCAGCCGCATCCTGCAAGACGAAACCTATACCGGCACATTAGTCCAAGGCAGATACGGTACGCCTCACTTCAAAATTAAAGAGGCGGAGCAACTGCCCGCCTCTGAATGGATACGGGTGCCGGATGCACATGAGGCCATTATAGCCCCGCAGGATTTTGAGCTGGTCCAACGGCTCCGGGGACTGGACACACGCACGGCCCCCAAGAGGGAAACGGTCTATCTCTTTTCCGGCATCCTCGTCTGTGGCTGCTGCGGTGGCCGCATGACCCGGAAAACAAACCGTGCGGGCGGGAAAGAGTACAATTACTATTATTGTCCCACCGGTAAGAAAAAAGGCTGTCAGCACCCCGTTATGCTGAAAGAGGAGGTACTCACCCGCTGTGTTTGGGACAGTCTGAACGCATATATCGAAAATGTGGCCTCCCTGAAAGAGATGCGTTCCGATGTAGACCGGAGTTTTTACCGTAAAGCAGCAGTCCAAAAATACACCGCCGAGATCACGGAGAACGAACGGCGGTTAGAGCAGACGCTGGAATTTAAGGCCAGGCTGTATGAGAACCTGATTTGCGGAAATGTCACCAAGCAGGAGTACGCTTCTTATAAAAAAAGATATAGCGATACGGCTGACCAGCTTCGGAAAAGCATTTTGGAGATGAAGCAGAAAATGCAGAAGGCCGTTGCCGGAGAGCAGGGAGCCTGGATGGACCGATTTCTCCAGTTCCGGGATATGGACGGATTGAGCCGTAAAGCAATTATTCAGCTTATACAATTTATCCAAGTTACAGGAAAAAACGAGCTGCACATCAAATTCAACTTTAGTGACGAATACCAGGACGCGATTGCGGCCCTGAGTGCGGTCGTGCAAGGAAAGGCAGGATAATCATGGCACGAAAAAGCAGAAAAGCCCCTGTGGAGAACATTCCGCAGGGTGTAAGCGGCCCCTATAAGGCGGCGGCATATATCCGTCTCTCAGTAGAGGATAAGCACACCGGCAGTATTTCCATCGAAACGCAGCAGATCATCCTCAACAGTTTCCTGGAGCGCGCCCCGGATGTAGTTCTCTATGATACCTACATTGATAACGGAGCGACGGGAACCAACTTTGACCGGCCCGGTTTTCAGCGGATGCTCTCGGATATAGAGGCGGGAAGCGTCAACTGTGTTGTTGTCAAGGACCTCTCCCGCCTGGGCCGGAACGTCATTGATACCGGTTATTATATTGAGCGGTATTTCCCGGTGCACAAGGTCCGCTTCATTTCGGTCACTGAATCTTTTGATACCGCTGACCCGGAAAGCTCTGACGGGCTATTTCTCCCCCTGCGGAATATGATCAACGAGGCTTATTCTCTGGACATTGGTCGGAAAATCAAGGCACAGCAACGGCAGGCCATGAAGGACGGAAAATTTGTTGGGGCAAGGACACCTTTCGGCTATATGAAAGCTCCCGACGATTGCCACCAGCTTATTGTAGACCCTGTTGCCGCGCCGGTCGTCCGTCAGATATTCCAATGGGCCAATGAGAGAGTGGCGCTGAACGCCATTGTTAGAAAGCTGAATGAGGCGGGTTATCAGACCCCCAGCTATTACAAGCGGGACTGCGGGATTATTTCTCACGATAATCTTGTGGGGAGTGGAAACTGGCAGACCTGGACCGTGGCAAAAATCCTCCACTCTCCGGTTTACACAGGCGATCTTGTGCAGGGTATAACAAAATCCGTTGACCACCGGCAAGTCCATGCGGACCCAAAGGACAGGATCGTTGTCTGCGGGACCCATGAACCGATCGTCAGTCATGAGCAGTTCGATGCAGTCCAAAAAATTCTTGCGGAAACAGCGCAGTCCTGCCAGGGGAAAAGCATTGAAGCCTACACTGTTAATCTCCTGAAGGGCAAGGTGTTTTGTGGTTGCTGCGGTCGTAGCCTCCACCGGCAAAGATGCAGAAGGAAAACTACCGACGATGTGTATTCTTACTACTGTCTGACAAAATCCAGGGTAAACCGCAATGCCTGCCAGGGCGTTTTGATTTACGAGGACAAGCTGCTGTCTATGCTGATAGATATTCTTTTGAATGCAATGGATACGG
>CANPYE010000213.1 GCA_947588005.1 uncultured Lachnospiraceae bacterium
CGGTACTATATCGGGCGCGAGGATCAGTCGGTCAATGAGCAGGTGATGATCGGCCGCATCGATCAGCAGCTGAAGGTGACGAAGCTGATGCTGGATTACTACGACATGGGGAAGATCCCCAATCGGAAGCTGCGCCACTATATGGTTCGGTATCTGGAGATCATGATGGTCATTTCCTCGATCCTGGCGATCCGCTCTGGCACTGAGGAGAATCTGGCGAAGAAGAAGGAGCTGTGGAAGTACCTGAAGCAGAGGAGCTTTCCGCTGTGGCTGCGGCTGCGGTTCGGCTTCCTGGGGCAGGGCATGAACCTGCCGGGCAAAGGAGGCCGGAAGATCTCCGAGGCGGGGTATAAGATCAGCCAGAAGTTTTTTGGGTTTAATTAAGAGACAGAGAATGCCGGATACAGTGGTTTGTGATAACTGTATCCGGCAGCTTTCGTTGCGTTAGTATGCAGAAAGAGAGCCAGTGACATGCTTTCTGTATTACGTCAGTATACAAAAAACGCCCAGTGACGTGTTTTTTGTATTTTATATCAAGGTATCATCCCTGAGGACCTCGGCCAGACTGATTTTACGCACGCCGCGCCAAGCCAGATAGTACGCCAGCGCCACGGAAGCCAGGATAGCCAGCATGAACAGCAAAATCGGAATATACGGCGCTTCCGCCAGAAATACGCCAACCTCCATATAGCTTGCCTTCAGCATAAATCCGATCGCGACGGCCACGATCGGAAGGCTGATTAGGATCGGACGCCCGGCGATGACAAGCGCTTCCGTGCAGAACATCTTTTTCAGTTCCTTCGGCGTCAGGCCTACCGACATATATCTGGCAAATTCCCTTCTCCTTTGACGTACAAATCCCAGTGTATTGGAGAACACATTGCCGATGCCGATGATCGCGAGCAGAACGCAGAAAGCCCCGAAAACCGTCATCATTCCCTGTATCTGCCGGTTGTTTGTCTCATACTCCTGAATACGGTTTTCCTGCTCTATAGTATAATCTCGCCAGAGATTATAACGCGCCGGTTCGCGCCCGACCGGAGGGAGGGCAAATACCGAAGCGAACCGTGCGCATCCCCCGGAGGGAGCATGTCCGGAGGACATGGTATATTTCCCCTCGATAAGCCGCGCGATCTCGTCCTGCAAAGCATTCAATTCTTCCAGAGCTGCATCGTCTTTTGCATCGCCTTCTGCATCGCCTTTTCCGCGAACGCAGATGCAGCTGTCAGCCTCCGTTCCCCCGATCTGTACTTTAATCTCTTTCCATAAGGACGCGGGGATAAAATGGACCAGTTCGTAATAATCAAGCGTTGCGTATTCTTCCCGCAACGCCGGAACCTCCTGCGTATAAGCCAGAACCGGAACCGCCGCCGTCGTTTCTTTATGATCGCCGGATGGCGCAGAAATGTGTCCGGCGGATGCCCCCTCACTGCCGGACTGTCTCAGCACGCTCACTGCGTTTTCACCGACGCCGGGCGCCTTTATATAAGGCTTGAAAACGGGATGCCGGAAATCCGGGTTCGTCACATCGCGGATCTGATTTAAGATCACCGCGCCGTCAAGCCGCGGCGCAATACCGATCTGTTCGCAATAAGCAGCAAAACTCTGGTCATCCATGATAACAATCGGAGCGTTTACAAGCCATCCGCCATCCACTTGTGACACATAGTTTGCAGGAGCCTGCGCGAATCCGCCGAAGGACTTCATATCTTCGGTCATTTCCTCTTCGGCGATGATTCTCTTTGCGGAAGCCTTCTGATACACAATCGCGCTTTTGACCCCGTCAAGAGCCTGCACAGCCGCCGCCTCTGAAAAATCGTCCACATCGATATCCTTAACAGTAACCATAATATCCCATACGTCCTGATACCGCTCGAAATAGGTTTCCCTCGTGCTGATCTGCGAGAGGGAGAAGAAACACTGCATGAGCGCGAACGCAAGGAAGGAAACGATAAGCGACAGGGACGCTGTCCGCAGCGCTTTCTTTTGCGCTTTCAGCGCATTGCCGGCCAATTCTCCTTCTATTCCGAACAGCAGCGAGAGCAGGCGTTTTTTTTTCTTGCGTTTCAGCTGGAATTCCCCGGTATTTTTAATCGCCTCTAACGGCGTGAGCCTGCTGAGACGCCGGGCCGGAAGCCATGCGGAGATCCATATCGTGATAACCGTTACAAATAATGTCAGCGCCAGCACCAGCGTGTGATAGCCAAAGACCAGCGGGTGCCGCCCCGGGGCGCCGCTGCCGATATAGGCGTCTACCAGATACAGCAGCCCCGCGCTGCCCGCAATGCCAAGCAGGGTCCCGGCGAGCAGCGGCCCCGCGCAGAGCGCAGCCGCTTCCTGCAGAAGACATGCCCGGATCTGTTTCGGCGTGGCCCCGATACTGGAAAAAATGCCGAACTGATGGATCCTTGCGTTCATGGATACCGCGAAAGCATTATGGATAATGATGATCAGCGAGAAGGACGCCGCCGCTGTGATCAGAAGAAACAGCGGAAATAAAAGCCTCGGAGCGGTATCGCCGGGACCGCGGATCAGGTACATGGCAAGAAGCTCGTAGTTGTAAACGATCCGTTCCGGCCCGATTCCGAGCTGCTGCGCAATAAGGGGAGTATCCGTAAAAACAGCCTTTTTATCGCTGAAATAGATATCGGCTGTCGGTTCTGTTCCTTTCAGTCCTTTTTCGTTTACCACAGCATCTCCTACATTGGCAAAGTTCCTGATCGTTTCTAAATCCTCCGCCACAAGTTCTCCGATGATACGGCTGTGCCAGCCGCCTTCCTCCAGTTCAATCCGCTCCACCTCATATTTCCACGCATTGTAAAAGAGCCCGCACAGCAGAGACAAAAGCAGGGCAGAAATAAACGCCGCAATCGTAACAGACAGACCGGCCGTGCGGTTGTTTTTCATATAACCGGATAAATATTCTCTCCACATATCCGTTACCTCCGCCGTTCATCACTGACGATGCGCCCATCCTCAATCGTAACGATCCGTTCCGCCGCCATCGCAACCTTTTCGTCGTGGGTGATCAGCAGAATGGTCTGCTCCAGGTTACGGTTGGAAAGCTTCAGCATGTCAACGACTTCTTTGGAGTTTTTCTGGTCCAGGTTCCCGGTCGGCTCGTCGGCCAGAAGCAGGGCGGGCCGGTAGATCAGAGCGCGCGCGATCGCGACTCTCTGCTGCTGGCCGCCGGATAACTGGTTCGGCAGAAGATCCAGCTTATCGGCGATCCCGAGAGAGCCGGTGATCTTATCAAAATACTCCTGGTTCGGCTTCTTCTTATCCAGTGCGAGCGGCATTAGAATGTTTTTCCGCGCCGTGAGCGTGGGAATCAGGTTATAAAACTGATATACCAGTCCTACCTTCCTGCGCCGGAAGA
>CANPYE010000214.1 GCA_947588005.1 uncultured Lachnospiraceae bacterium
GAAGAATGAGAAATATATCCCCTTCGTCATCGAGCCGTCCCTGGGCGCCGACCGCGTGACGCTGGCGTTCCTTTGCGCGGCTTACGACGAGGAGGAGATCGGCGAGGGCGACGTGCGCACGGTGCTGCATTTCCATCCGGCCATCGCGCCGGTGAAGGTGGGCGTGCTGCCGCTTTCGAAGAAGCTGAACGAGGGCGCGGAGAAGATATACGCCGATCTGTGCAAATATTTCAACTGCGAGTTCGACGACCGCGGCAACATCGGCAAGCGCTACCGCCGCCAGGACGAGATCGGCACGCCGTTCTGCGTGACCTACGATTTCGATTCGGAGAACGACCAGGCGGTGACGGTCCGCGACCGCGACACGATGGAGCAGGTGCGGGTGCCGATCGCGGAGCTTAGAGGCTATCTGGAGGAGCGGATCCGGTTCTAAGCTGCATGGAAAGCGATGCGATGTCAGGATCCTGCCGGAATCTGCGTCGGGAACGATGCCGCCGGCGCTGCCGCGTCCGTTCCCCCTTCCTTCCGGTAATACCCCGCCTGGGCGTCCCAGAGTTCGCGGTATTTGCCCGGCTGGGCATAAAGCGCATCATGCCCGCCGTCCTGCGCGATCAGCCCCTTGTCGAAGACCAAGATCCGTTCGCAGAAACGGCAGCTGGACAGCCGGTGGCTTATGAACACCGTGGTATGGTTCTTCGCGATCCTGTTGAAATTTTCATACACCGCGGCCTCCGCAAGGGGATCCAGATTCGCCGTCGGCTCGTCCAGAACGACGAAGGGAGCCCCCTTGTAAAGCGCCCTGGCAAGGGCTGTCTTCTGCTCCTCGCCGCCTGAAAAATCAATCCCGCCGATATCATAATTCCTTCCCATACAGTAATCCAGAGCGGATTTTCCTTCCTCTGCGCCCTTCTGGTCAAGCCCTTTTAGTTTTTCATCCATCCCGGCCCGTTTCAGACAGTCTCTCGCCCTCGCCTCGTCGTACCCAAGGCCGGCCGAAACATTGTCCCCCAGGGAAAAGCCAAACAGGTTGAAATCCTGGAAGACCACCGAGAACAGCCCCAGGTATTCTTCGTAGCGGTATCTGGTAATGTCAATGCCGTTCAGCAGAATCTTCCCTTCGGTGGGATCGTACAGCCGGCAGAGAAGCTTGATGAAGGTGGTTTTGCCGGATCCGTTTTCGCCGACGATGGCGATCTTGTCGCCGATCTTGAATTTCATGGAAATATGCTTAAGCGTCCAGGCATCGGTTCGGGGATATCGAAAGCTGACATCCTGAAATTCGATCTCATAGTCCAGGTCGTCCCGTTTTTCCACGGCCAGAGTGCCCTGATACATGCGGTTGGGCAGGTCAAAATATTCGTAGGTCGTCTTCAGGTAGCCGGTGTTGAACCGAAGTTCGGTAAAGCACCCCACAAGATCGTCCACCGCTCCCACAAAGCGGCTGATGGCGCCCTGGTAAAGCACGAAGCTGCCCAGCCCGAAGGCTCCGCAAAACGCCTTTGCCGCCACATAAAGATGAATCAGGATCTGCATGGCGGCGTTTTTGGGCGCCTCTAAGGCGCCGAATACAAGCCCGGTTTTCTGAAACTTTAACAGCCAGGAGGGCCGCAGGGTGTATTTTCTGTACTCATCAAGAACGATGGCGTTAAGCCCGAAGATCGTCATGTCCGGCCCCCAGAGTCTGCCATAAGCGCCATAGCGGCGGCTTCCAAGGGAAATCTCGCTTCGCGCCTCATTTTCCCGGCTGCGACGGATGATTCGAAGCTTCACCGTCAGAGCGGAAAATCCCCCAATCGCCAGGAGCATCAGACACGCCGACAGCGGGGAGTTTAAGAACCCCAGGAGGCCGCAAAACTGCCCGGAGGTGCCCGCAAAGAGAGCGGCAGCCGTTAAAGACAGGGACAGAATCAGTTCTGTCAGCGTATCCGCCGTATCCGAAACAATTTCTAACACCCCCATAAGGCCGCCGTAGACCGTTGAGGTGTTTGCATCGATTTTCTCGCTTAAAAGCCGGACGTCCGGGTTTTCCAGGTGTTCAAACTGGAGACGGCAGCTTTCGTCAAATTTAATCTGTTCATATCTATAATAACTCTGACTGTCCAAAACCGAGGTTTTCATCTGCAGCAGGCGGGTGACCACTGAGAACAGAAATCCTCCGAAAACCGTCAGGCAGACAAAGAGGATCAGCCTGTCCCTGTCTTTGCCGCCGGATATTTCGTCCAGAAGGAGGGCCGACATCGTCAGGGAAAAATAAGCGGAAATCCTTTGAAAAACTCTCTGAGCGAGGGCAAAGCTCCAGTATTTCGGAGCGTATTCCCGCCAGATTTTTACCGCCCGCCACAGACAGGACAGATCTTCCTTGAGGGTGATTTTAGCCATTTACGCCCACCTCCTCCTGATAATATTTGCTCTGGACATCGAACAGCTTGCGGTACGTTCCGCCTTTTGCCATCAGCTCGTCATGGGTTCCGGCCTCCGCGAACTTCCCGCCGTCCAGCAGGAAAATCCGGTCGCAAAAGCGGGTGGAAGCCAGGCGGTGGGAGATGAATATCGACGTCGCGTTCTCAGAAATCTCGTTGTAGCGGCGGTACATCCTGTCCTCGGCAATGGGATCAAGGGCCGCCGTAGGCTCGTCCAAAATCATGCAGAGGGGATTTTTATAAATGAGCCTTGCCAGCAGAAGCCGCTGTTTCTCGCCGCCGGAAAGCTCCGCCGCATCCTCGTTTACGGTCCGGTCCAGGGGCGTTTTCAGCCCCAGGGGCAGGCTCTCAGCCTTTTCCTGAAAGCCGGAAAGCGCAAGCGCTTTTTCCAGTCTTTCGCGGTCGATTTTTGATTCGTCCGACGTGCAGGCGATGTTTTTCTCCAGCGACACCGGCAGCAGATTGTAGGACTGGGGGACGAAGCCGAAGAGGGAATACATCTCGTCCCGGTTGTATTCAAAAAGCGTATGGCCGTCCAAAAGCACTTCTCCTTCATCGGGCAGGATCAGCCCGCACATCATTCTGACGAGGGTGGTCTTTCCCGCGCCGTTTAAGCCCACAAGCGCGATTTTCTCCCCCGGCCTGATCTGAAAGGACAGGTTCTCCAGGATGTTTTTCTCGCCCTTGGGATATCGGTAGGTCACGTTTCTGAACTCGATGGAAAAGGGCTTTTCCGGCAAAGGGATGCCCTCGCCATGGTTGAGTTTTCCCTTGTATTCAAACAGCTCCCTGATGTCGCTGACCTGCGCCGCTCCTTCCCTTACCTGCTGGAATCGCCCTGCAATGCCTCCCAAAAGATCCGCAAGAGAACGGATGGCTGAAAAATACAGGACAAACTGCGCCGCGTCCACCTCGCCCCTGAGGGCTTTATAAATCAGAAAAGC
>CANPYE010000215.1 GCA_947588005.1 uncultured Lachnospiraceae bacterium
CCCACCGTATTGGCCTGCCAGAAGCGGTTCACCATCTCAAAGCCGGAGAGATTCCCCCAGTTCTGGGGAAGGTCGCCCTCGTAGCAGCATTCGTCGTAGATCAGCGGTTTCCGGTACCTCGCCATCCATTCGTCCGCCTTCTCCATCCACGCCGTCTGCACGCAGCAATGCGTGATCAGCGGCCGGCTGTGGTCATAGTAAACGATACAGTTGTGATTGCTCATCAGGTGACGGTACGGATCGTGATCCGCGATAAACTGCTCGAAACGGTGCCAGTCCTCCATCGTCCGTTTCCGGCAGAGATCGTATTCGTTGGCCAGGCTCCACCAGATCGACGGGAACGCGGCAAATCTCCGCAGCAGATAGTCCAGATAAACCAGACACTCCTCCATCTCAAACTCCGCGAAGCCCCAGCGGTCATACGGATGAAACAGGATCAGGTCCGTCTCGATCCCCATTCCTTCAAGCGTCCGGATCCCGGTCTCAAAATGATCCCAGAAGGCGAAGCACGGACGGTTCACATCCCATTTTCCATTCTCATCCTTTTCGAAGGCGTAATACTGCGGCTCGTTGGAGTTATAGTCATACGACTTGGGAAACAGGCAGTACCGCACTTTGTTAAACGGGGCCGTCTTAAGCGTGCGGTAAGTCGTCTCGATCAGCCCTTCGTCCTGGTGCATCATGGCGTAGATCGTGGTGCCGAACGGCTTGTAAATGGTGCCGTCCTCATATTCAAAATGCGTCCCCACGGCGCGGACGACGCCGTGGTGCAGACGGCCGAAGGGCGCAGTCTGCCCACGCATGGAAACCCTGCCTGGCGCTGACGCAGACTTTCCCATATCGTTTGCGGCTCCAGCCACCATCGGTTCACAGCTTTCCTCGCCTTCTCCTTCCACGCATCCGGTAACCTTCCATGTATAGATCCCGGTCTTCTCCGGCAGGAAACGCACCTTGTAAATGCCGTCTCCGGCGTAGAAACCTTTCACTGTAACCTGCGTATCTTCACTTGTAAATACTGCGGTTACATCCACGGAAGCCCAGTTCTCTGTCAGCTTCTCGCCGGCGAATTCCAGTTCAAATGTTTCATATAATTTCATACGGCACTTTCTCCCTCTTGCTGCAGACGCTTTCATTCCAAATATCTTTATAACTGAAACGGCTACTCCGAATACTCTCTCCACAAAAGCCGCTGATACCGCTCATACCATTCATCTTTCCAGATATCTCCGGACACTCTCCGCTTACTTCCCCAACTCCTCCGTCAGCGCGCAGATCTCGTCGATCATCCCGCCGATATATTCGATCGTATCCAGAAGCGGCTGATCCGTCGTGATATCCACCCCGGCCATCTGCGCCAGCTCCACCGGCGTCTTCGTGCCTCCGGCGGCCAGCATCCGCTTCCAGTCGTCTACCGCCGGCTGCCCTTCCCGCTCAATCCGCAGGCAGGCCTGGGTCGCCACGGTCAGTCCCGCGCTGTAAGTGTAGGAATAGAGCCCCATATAGTAATGCGGCTGCCGCATCCAGGTCAGCTCCGAACCGGGAAGGATCTCCACCGCGTCGCCCCAGAATTTCTCCAGCGTCTCCCGCATCAGACGGTTCAGCGTCTCCGCCTGCACGCTTCCGCCGGCCTCGATGATCCGGTACACCTCTCTCTGATAAGCCGCCTCCAGCAGATGGGTCACAAAATTATGATAATAGGTATGTCCCACCATGGAGCTTAACACCCAGCGCCTGAACCGGGGATCCGGATTGGTCTTCAAAAGATAATGGGCCATGATCAGCTCGTTCATCGTGGACGGTGCCTCGACAAAGTAGCCGGATACATTGGTATCAAAATAAGACTGTGCCGCATTGCACGCCTTAAAATGCCCCGCGTGTCCCAGCTCGTGGGCCAGCGTAAATACATCCGACATCCGCTCGTTCCAGTTCAGCAGGATGTAGGAGTGACTGCCGTAAGGACTGGCGCAGAAGCCGCCGGTGGATTTGCCCTGGTTCTTGGCGAAATCCACCCACCGGCCGCGGTAGGCCTCCTTCACCATCTCCTGATATTCCTCTCCCAGAACCGACAGTCCCTCGACAATGTATTTCTGCGACTCCTCGATCGTCACCCGCGGATCGTACTCCGGATCCACCGCGATCTTCAGATCCGCGTAGGTCATTTTCTCAAGACCATGAATCTTCTGAAGCAGGCGGGCGTATCTGCGCATATGGGGCGCCAGCTTTTCCATAATCAGGTCGATCTGGCGGTTATAAAGGGAAATATCCACCTTGTCCGCGAACAGGTTCCGGTCAAAAACGGTCTCAAAGCCCCGCAGATCGGCGAAGGTCTTCTCCATCTGCACCTGGGCCTGATACGCGGCGGCGGTTACATTTTCATATTCCCGCAGCTTCGCGTAAAAGACCTCGAACGCGGCGCGCCGCACCGGCGTGCGCCGGTCATACTCATAATCGTCCTCGTAGAGCGAATAGCCCATCGGAAATTCCTGGCCGTCCACCGTGAAAGACGGAAATTTCATATCCGCCAGCTTGGCCATGTTGTAGACCTGGTAAGGCGTGTTAAATGTATTGGACAGCGCCGCCAGCGTCTTCTCCGTAGCCGCGTCCAGGCGGTGGGGCTTCTCCCGCATGAGATTTTTCAGATACAGCTTATTGTCTGTGGCCAGATCGATGGCCGCCTGAATAACGCTGTCCTCCTGCTCTAAGATCTCACTGTCGATAAAGCTTAAACGGCTCTCGATAGCGGACACCTTAACGCCGATCTTATCATTGCGCTCCTGATTGTGGGCGTCATAATAATCCACCGATACCGACAGATCTGCGTAGCTGTAGACCAGGTTCATCCGCTCGCACAGCGTCCTGTACTCGTCCAGGCAGGCGTTGATCCGCTCCGGGGCGGACAGCTTCCCTTTGTACTCCGCCTCGATCCTGCGGCTCGCCGCCTCCATCTTCTCCGCATCCGCGTACATATCCTCCTCGGTCTTATAAAGCGCCGATAAATCCCAGGTCAGTTCTTCCGGGACGTCCTTTCTCATCACTGGTTTCATTCTGTATTCGTTCTCCTCTCTGCCGCCTGAGGCGGCCAGTCTTTGCCCTGCTCCAGACGGCCAGTCTTTGCCGGTCTTATCCATGCCGCGATGCGCCGCAATATGACAGCTAAATTTTACCACAGAATAGCACGACCTGACAAGCCAAATTACTCTGAAAAGTAGGGATTACCATAACCTAAACGAATCCATTTCTGTATAAAACGATAACAGAAACTGCATAGCTGCTCTTCTGATAGTTTGCATTATGAGAAGTTCCAGGATGGCAGCGTGAAATGTATCGAGGACGAGATACCGTTTGAGATCCCGGA
>CANPYE010000216.1 GCA_947588005.1 uncultured Lachnospiraceae bacterium
CGCTCGCTCTTCTCCAGCGGAATGATCCCGCTGCCGATCTCATCCATGATCACGATCGCATCCGGATTCTCGCAAAGCAGCCGGTCGGTAAATGTGAGCGGCCACAGACTTTTACACTCTGGCGCGCCATTTATGCCGGCCGCTTCCATTTTTCCATCCGTACCGGCCGCTTCCGTTTTTTCATCCGCGCCGCCGGCTTTATATCGAACATCCTTCCCATCCGTCTCCATCAGCCGCCGGATGATCCGTTCATAATGCACGATACATTTCGCAGTAAATACATCTTCCGGGGCGCAGTCAGTTCCATCAACGATCTCATCCTTGTTCAGTCCGAACTGTGCCCGCGCAAATTCCAGCTTTCCGGCAAATGCGCCGCCTGTTATCATGATCATGCCCTGATTCTCCCAAAAAATCTTTTTTGAATTGCTTCTTCAAAATCTGAATTGCCGCTTTCGTTTCAATTAATCCCTGGCTTTGCATCCGCTTCTGCAAAATGATATTATCCCAGCAATCCTCCCGCGCCCGCCGCCCAGGCCGCGATCTTCTCCGCCCCTGCTGCGCATACCAGCATCACAAGCTCGCACCGCTGCAGGAACCACCCGGCGATATCGCCGGTCGTGCCGCCGAATTCCCGGTACGCTGCGATGCGGTAATGAAGAAAGCACAGGCCGGCCCCGGCGATCGCAGCTCCTCCCATAATCGGACTGCACCACAGCATAACGGCGCAGACGGCAGCCGCCGTCAGCGCAAGTACCGCCACAGTCGTTTTCTTCCGCGCCGGTTCCGTATTCTCATAAAGCATGCCGTCTTCTCTCGCGTTTCGGAAAAGGACTGCAGCCAGACCGCTGAGCGCCCGGGAAAGCACGAAAGACGCCGCGATGACCGGCGCCGCTGGGCCATTTCCGATCTCGCCCAAAAGCGCCGCCTGCAGAAGCAGATACGCGCATAAGGACATGACTGCAAAGGAGCCGATATGCGGATCCTTTAAGATTGAAAGCTTCTTCTCCCGATCCGCCCACGACGCCCTGGCGTCCACCGTATCGCAGAATCCGTCCATATGGATGCCGCCCGTCACCGCCAGCGGGATCAGCGCCGCCACGACTCCGTCCAGGAACGGCCTGACCGCCAGGCACGCACCGATCTTTTTCCAAAGCAGGAATACCGTCCCGATCACCACTCCGACCAGCGGAAAAAAGCACAGTGCGTAACGGCGGTTCTCCGGTTTCCACGCAATCGGCGGCATCGGGATTCTGGAATACGTCTGAAAAGCCGTAATCAACGAGTAAAGAATTTTCATGCGTAATTTCTCCTATCTCAATATCGACCGATACTTCCTCACCACCGGGATCCCGTACACGCATTCCACAACGCGGTCGGACATCTGCGCCGTCAGCCGGTTGATCGTACCAAGCACCCGGATATACTCCGCCGTGCCTTCCTCATAGGAAATGCCGTCGCTTCCAACTTCGTTGGTTACGATCACAAGCTCTGCGGAAATGTCCTTAAGCCGCCCAAATCCACGCAGGATTTTCTCTGTCGGATCGCAGATCCGGCCGTCCTTAAACATCTCGTTAGCGCAGAGATTGGCCGTGCATTCCAAAAGGATCCCGCAGCCCGATTCCGCAGTCCCCTTGCCTGCACCCTCCGGCGCAGCAAGCCCGTCGATATCCGTATACCGTTCAATCGTCTCAAATCCCTTTCCGGCCCGCAGCTTCCGGTGCCGGGCGATCGCCGCCATTGCTTCCTCGCCGTATGGTTCCATCGTAGCGACGTAATATTTCTTTCCCGCGAAATTTTCTAAAAGCTGCTCCGCGTAATGGGATTTGCCGCATTTAACCCCGCCTGTCACCAGTGTCATCATGTCAGCTTCACATACCTTTCCAGACCGATTTCCTCAAAACGGTGCGCATTTCGGTATACGGCCAGCGCGCCGTCCAGAAGCGGCAGAAGCATCACCGCGCCAGTTCCTTCTCCCAGATGCATCCCGGCATCGATCACCGGTTTCAGGCCGATCGCCGCAAGCAGCAGCCGCCCGGCCGGCTCCCCGGACTGGTGGCTCGCGAGCATATAGGCCTTTGCCGCCGGCGCCAGCCGGCAGGCCAGAAGCGCTGCTGCCGCCGAGATCATTCCGTCGATGATCACGGGGATTCCGTAGATCCCGCCTCCCAGGAACATCCCCGCCATGGCGCCGATATCAAAACCGCCTACCTTGGAAAGGATATCCAGCGGGTCGTCCGGGGACGGCTTGTTCATACGGATCGCCTTTTCAATGACAGTGATCTTCCGCTCAAGGCCCGCGCTGTCCAGTCCCGCGCCGCGGCCGGTCACCTTCCGCGGCGGAAACCCCAGAAGCACTGAGGCCACAGCCGCGGCCGTCGTCGTGTTGCCAATGCCCATCTCGCCCGCGGCGGCGATCTGTACGCCTCTCTGTTTCAGACCGCCCATGATATCGATTCCCAGCTGAACAGAACGCTGCGCCTCCGCGCGCGTCATCGCCGGGCCGGCGGCAATATTGGCGGTTCCGCGGGCAATTTTACGCGTAAGAATGTTCTTATTTTCCACATCCGCCGCCATTCCCGCATCTACGACCAATACCTCCGCCCCATAGGCGTCCGCCAGCTGATTGATGCTGGATGTGCCGTTCGCCATGCTTTCCGCGCAGAGAGCCGTCACCGAACTGTCCGACTGGGTCACTCTCTCCGCTGTTACGCCGTTGTCCGCGCACATAATTACTACGCACCGGCGGCTGAGATCGACGGCAGCCGTCCGCTGCGCCGCTGCGATCTTCTGCACGGCTTCCTCCAGCTCTCCCAGACCGCCTAAGGGCTTCGCGACGCTGTCCCAGCGGCTTTTCGCGGCCAGATACGCCTCCATATTAGGGGGAGCGATCTCACAGCGCACAGGATCCGCGCCCCGCGGACTCCCGGTCTGTTCTATTCGACTTTCAGTCTGTTCCATTCTCTTGCACATTTCCGCGTCTGTCTCTTTCCACGGCCGCAGAAGCAGCCGTTTTGTCTCCAATTCCATCTATAACTTCCTCTCGCAGCTGTTCCGGCGGGTTCACATCGACCCGAACAGGCTCAGCTGCTCATACTCCTGACTCCGCGCAAGCATTTCCGGCGTCTTCGCCAGAAGCTTTGCCGCGCCGGCGTCGTCATTCAGCCATGTCTCAAGCTCGTCGGTCTCCAGGATCAGCGGCATCCGCTCATGAACCGGCGCGACGGAAGCGTTGGCCTGCGTCGTCAGGACAACGAAACGGTCTTCGCCGTCAAATCTCCGGTACAGCCCCGCCATATAGAAAACAGGGGACTCCCGGTGCGTGAAAACC
>CANPYE010000217.1 GCA_947588005.1 uncultured Lachnospiraceae bacterium
CGATGCGGCGGCAATGGAACACGATCTGGGTCGAACTGGTCACATGGAGCCGCCCGTAGGCGTCGATGGCGCAGAAAGCCCGGAATGTCTCCATCATGGTCTGTTGAGCCGCCTTCGTGTGATAGGTCCGGTCCAGAACGATGTCGCACTCGGACAGCACTTTATCAATGTCGCCGCCACGGCTCTCGTCGTGGGCGCACAGATTTCTCCGGTTGTCCGCCCCCACCGGACACAGGCTCTCCCAGTTGTCCTCCGGATGCACCAGCACCGGATTGTCGATGGCGGTATGGTAATCAAGAACCGGCGTAAGCACCTGATATGTCACCTTGATCAGGGCCAGCGCCCGGTCCACAGCCTTCTCTGTCTCGCCGGCCACGATAGCCACCGGATCGCCCACATACCGCACATGGCGGTCCAGCAGCAGCCGGTCGTGGGGACTGGCCTCCGGGTAGGTCTGGCCGGCACAGGTGAAGCGTTTCGCGTCCGCCGGGATGTCTTCCCATGTATAAATGACCTCCACCCCAGGCACCTTCATGGCGTTCGTCGTATCGATGCGCTCGATCAGCGCGTTGGCGTGGGGCGAGCGCAGGACCTTCACGATCAGGCACTCCTCCGGCGCCAGGTCGTCAGTGTAGACCGGCTGGCCGGTGAGAAGCTGCATGGCGTCCTTTTTGCGGACAGCCTTGTTGACCGTACGCAGGGATTGGGAAGTTTCTTTTTCATGATGGGTCTGGGGATCTGTATCGGATGAAACGCAGCGTGCATGCTCAGTTACAGACGCTCCGCTTCCCAGCCTTGCCGCGGCCCTGTCCGATATTGCCTCATCATCTATAGTTCTACTCAATACTGATCTATCCGATATACTGCCGTCAGACAATGCTGCTGACGTTTTCGCTACGTCGCTATATTGCATTTCTGCCACGGTTCTGTCGGAAGCTTCTCCAGCCAAGCTGCCATCTGCCGTGTCATCTTCCGATGCCGCTTTCCCACGCGCCTTCCTCCATTCCAGGAAATTCATCATCCCCCGCAGCTGCCCTTCGTAGCCTGAGCAGCGGCAGAGATTTCCCGCCAGGTACTCCCGAATCTCCTGTTCGGACGGGTCTTCGTTATCCCGGAAAAGCGCCAGCGCGTTCATCATGAATCCGGGATTGCAGAAGCCGCACTGCTCCGCACCCTGATCCGCGATAAATGCGCCAAACTCGGCGGCTTCCTCCTGCAGGCCCTCCAGCGTCGTGACCTCACGGCCGTCCGCTCTCGCCGCAAGGACTGAGCACGACAATGCCGGCTGTCCGTCCAGCCAGACGGTACAGAGTCCGCAGTTGGACGTCTCGCAGCCCCGTTTCACGCTGTAACAGCCCAGGGAGCGTACCAGATCGATGAGAAGCAGGTCCGGTCGGATCTCCTGCTCGTATTTTTTGCCGTTTAATGTAAACTGTATCTTCATAATGCCTCCGTCAGAAAATGCTCCGCCGCCCGCGACGCCAGCGTCCTCACCAGATGGCTGCGGTACGCAGCGCTGCCGCGCATGTTCGAGCCGGTGGGGATATTTGCCGCCGCGTAAATGCCGATCGCCTCGGCGCGTTTCACAGCGGCGTCCTCCGATCTGACTTCGACACCAGTGACGCTCTCCGGCCTAGTTCCGGCGTTATTCTTCAATTCAACTCCAGTGTGGTTCTCTGATTCAGATCCGGCATCTCTCTCCGGCTCAACTCCGGCATAGCTCTCTGACTCAATTCCGGCGTTACTCTCCATCTCGACTCCGGCATGGCTCTCTGATTCAGTTCCGACATCACTCTCCATCTCAACTCCGGCATAGCTCTCTGATTCAGTTCCGGCGTTACTCTCCATCTCGACTTCGGCATGACTCTCTGATTCATCTCCTGCGCCGCTCTCCGTGCGCCCGACAGAATTCTCTCCCGCGCACAGCCCATCCAACACACCGTTCCGGTTCAAAAGCATCATTGCCTTCTGCGGCCGCGCCCCGAAGCAGAGCCGCAGACTGCCGTCGGCTGCAAGCGCCGCTCCGCAGGTCAGCGCCGGGAAATCGGTATCCGTATTGCGGACCGACTGGTAATAATATTTCTCTGGCTTCTTCTTCACGATCACGCGCACCAGCACGTTCCGGTCGCAGGACATCTCCGTAAAAACAGAAACCGGAATCACGCCGCCTTTATAAAGTTCCACTTCCGCGTCCAGCGTCATAAACAGGGTCAGCACGTCCGAGAATCCGTACCGTCCGAACAGACTCCCGCCCACAGTGGCCCCGTTTCGGAACTGGACGCCCACGATATGCCGAAGCGCCTCCTTCACGGCCCCGTCCGTATACGCATCCAGGCCCGGGTGCGTCTCCAGCTGCCGCAGCGTGACCATGCTGCCGATGACAAAGGCGTCCTCCCGCTCTTCGATGGTATCAAGCCCCAGGCCAGACAGATCGATCGCTGTCTGCACCCGGCCGCGGCTCATTTTCAGCCACATCATGCCGCCGATGATCCGGTTGGCCTTCTTCTGGTTCAGCTCCCAGGCTTCTTCCAGACTCTCTGCTTTTCTATATTCCTTAATTGAAATCATCCGTGTCTCCTTTTGCCGTCGATGCTATTACCCCGCAGCGCTCCGCGCCTTTCCGCCGCTGTCCGTGCGCCCAGCCGTCTGACACGCCCTGCGCCGTCCTACCGCCCCCGCTGCCGCTCCAGCAGCATCCGCTTCAGATATTCGTACCGCATTTTCTTATCCGGATCCGCGAAATGCACCTCGCGGAACTGCTCCGGGTTATTCTCATAGGACAGATCCGCATCCCCGAACTGCTCGCTGGTCAGGTCGAAGACGCGGCCTCCGGCCTCATTATAGCAATGGAACCGCCCATTCGGCAGCGGAACGCCGTAGACCTTCCCGCCAAAGATATCCTGCGCCAGGAACGCCGTGATCGAGCACTGCCCCAGCGTCCGGTTCGCCTGGCTCCAGTTATCGCGCATCCGCGGCGAGCATGTTTCCGCGCACCAGACGTCTGAAAGCGCGTCATAAAGATCCCGCGGGGTCGCGATCCCGGGATAGGTATCCGTGACCGCCGGAGCGTCCGCCGTTGCCCAGCCGTAGAAATAATATTCTTTCATCTGTCTGTCCCGCCTTTCTGTTCTTATCCTATCATAAATGAAGAGGCACATAAAAACAACCCCTTTTTATTTGTACTGTACCGTCGCACGCTGCACGCTCATAACCAGAAGCCGCATTTCAGAACATATCTCCGCCTCGAAAGAGTCTCTGCATTCCATCTGCCATTTCCTTACAGATTGGGGCAGATAAATTCTTCCAAATAAAGCTGCATGTTCTATT
>CANPYE010000218.1 GCA_947588005.1 uncultured Lachnospiraceae bacterium
AGTACGGCATACAGAGCGGCAAAGGGAATATTGGCTTTTACGGCACTAACAACCGCTGCGGCCAGCCAAACAATACCGAGAATGAGACGAAAATAAAAATGACGCATAAGATAACCTCCATTGATTTTTGTGTAAGTTACGGCTGCATTCATAGCATACAGTTAAAACTACGCTCATGCCGATTTGTCCATAATCGGTATGTTTTTGTCCACGAATCCCCGGAAACGAACCGGCGTTTCCGGGGATTGTAAGCGGTCGTCAAATGGTTTCATGCAAGCATGAGCCATTTTCCTCGTCGCCACAGCAAAAACAGGTCGTCCAGAACGGGCGGCCTGCTTCGCCGAAAAATAATGCTTAAGCTTTTACTGCTTCAAATGATAATGTGACAACGGCGCGGAATGTATGATCGTTGTATTCCGTTTCAATTGTCCCGTCATAGCGTTCTGCGGCGGTACGGACGCTTTTCAATCCCCAGCCATGCAGGGCTTTCTCTGTTTTGGAAGTCTGCAGTTCTCCATCAGCCACGGCTGGTGCAGCGCTGCACCCATTTTCCACCTTGATAACCAACATAGCATTGATACGGCGGATCGTCAGATTGATAAACCGCAAACTGCCCTCTGCGCCGCCTGCTGCTTCCATGGAATTATCCAGCAGGTTCCCTATAATCGCAACCAGGTCAGCACTTCTTATATTTGTATGACGGGGAAATTCAATATTGGTGTTTACCCGAATGTTTTGCGAACCGGCAAGGGCGATTTTGCTGCTGATCAGATAGTCGATTGCTTCGTCGCCTGTCCATGCCGTCTGTGAGATGCCCTGCATAGGGGTACGCAGCTTTTCAAGGTATTCCATTGCTTCGCTGGTGCTGCTCTTTGACAGATAGCGGTACAATGCTTCCGCATGGTTATGAAAATCGTGAAACAGTTTTGCGTTAGCGGCATAGGAATTTTTTAAATTCTGATAGTCACGCTCCAGCAGCACATTTTTATCTTTTTCAAGCTGTGCGATTGTTTTCTCCATTTCATATTGACGGTTCAGGTTGAAAAACAGAATTGCCATAAGGATTAACAAGGCGAAGATAACCCAAACGGTCAGCTGATCGTCAGGGATCGCTATGGTCTTTTGCCCGGACAAGAGGACTACTCCTAAAAAACCGGCTAATGCAGCTCCGGCTATTACCCGTGATGATTGCTTATCATTTCTTTTAGATATTTCTTTCATCTGAAACGCCATACCGAGCATGATAAGACGGACGATCCAAACGGCAGCCATATTTCCAAAAGATTTTACATCGAGAAAACTGTCTGAATGAAATGCAACCCCAAGGCCAACAGACAGAATAAAGTCCCAAAGGGCAACGGTTATCTCGTAAAAGAAAGCAAGGAACAGGCTCATTCTTAAGTTTGCGGCGAACAGGTAATATAAAATCACAGTTAAAATAATCGTTTCCGCCCCTGCAATATAGATTTGCCCGATAGGGAAGCATGAAAACACAGTTATACATACCGCTGCACACACAGAGAAGGCAGCAGCCTTTTTCATATTCCCGGATAGTTTAAGGAGCGTTACAGCAAGATACAGGCCGAAGAATATTCGCAGCCCATTTGTTAAAAAGAATGAAAGTATTTGATACCAGGCCATCATATACGCGCCCCCCAAAACCTGTTGATTTGCTTTTTTACCTCCTGTAAATGGGAACGGCTGATAGGCAGCTTTTCGCCATTTTTGAGATACGCCATACCGTCGCTGATTTTCATAATCTGAATGATATTCACGATATAGCCCCGGTCAATGAAGATAAACTCCGGCGTGTCCAATTCCTCAAAAATTTGTTGCAGGCTTTTCCTCACTTTCGATATTCCCATGCCGGAAACAAGCATTGAGTTTTTGCCGCCGTCACGCTGGATATAGAAAATGTCTTTGTAGGGTATTTTTTCCATGCGCCCGGCGGCTTGAATGATATACTCTTTCCCTGCTTCCAGCTCAATCAGTTTTGCCGCGTCCGTTATGGCTGCTACCAAGCGATCAGTAAGATTGCTTTTTGGTACATAGCGGAAGATAGACAATTCAAAAGCGTCAATCGCATACTCAATATGCGACGTGATAAAGATAATCTTTACATTCGGCAAATACAGCTTGATTTTTTCGGAAAGCTCCATGCCAGTTATGCCAGGCATTTCTATATCAAGCAGAATGAGATCAAAGAAAAAGTGATCGTCAGTAATATCAAACAGAAGATTGCTGCTTTGCGTGTAGGTTACAATTTCATAACCGATACCGCAGGATTTGAGAGTGCTTTTTACAATGCCCTCATGCTGTATGACGGCATCTTTTTCATCATCACAGATCGCTATCCTTATCAACACATTCCCCCCGCTTCTCTCAGAACAGCTCGTCCAGCAGCAGATACCACTTAAGTTTCTCCGGATCCGGCGCGACGCCCAGCGCGTCAAAGAGCCGGTCCGCGTCCACTTTGCGCTTCACCGACGCGTATTTCCCTTCCATATTGCTCCGCAGGCTCCTGTAACACAGCGCGATATCGCGCCAGCGGTCGCCCACGCCGGCGTCCCCGAGATCGATAAAGCCGCCGATCCCGGTCTCCGTGAAGAATACGTTCGGCAGGCAGAAATCGCCGTGGGACAGCACCGGATCAAAGGGCGGCCGGTTATTCTCAAGCCAGTAAAGCAGCGCTTCCGGATCCTTAAACCCGCCCGGCCCGAAGGTGGTCGGCTCTACATTGTCCGTATCCACCAGACCATGCGCCACGCGATACCGCGCCTCCGCAAGCTCCGTCTCCTGATCCCGCATGACCGGGCAGGACGACACATCCACATTCCACAGCATATGTATCGCCTCCGCTAACCGCGGGATCAGCACCTCCGGCCGGGCAAGGAATTCTTCGTCGCAAGCCATTTTTCCCTTCACCCGCGTCATCAGCAGATACATCTTCCCCTCACGCTCCTCGCAGGCGATCACCTCCGGCGCGGGGACTTTTCCAGCAAGCCACCGAAGCATCGTCACCTCGCGCTCCGTCCATGGAGCGGCAGGCTGGATCTTCAGCACCATATCCTCATACATAAGAACGCCTGCCCCGGACATACCAATGGTATTCTCATCATAGGGCAGGCCGTTCACTTTCTTTTCAATCTCAGACGGAAGCCATAGGTTCTTCATTTCTCTGTTTCCTTCATTCAGTCCAGCCTAATCCAGTATCTCTGCACCGTCTCCCCGTCTACAACGACTTCATTTTCCAGCACGCCGCCGTTTTTGATAATACTTCTGGCGGAAGCGACGTTATCCTTATCGCACACCATAAG
>CANPYE010000219.1 GCA_947588005.1 uncultured Lachnospiraceae bacterium
GAGAAGAAAGATACGGTGAGGATAGACAATGAAGAAACGTCCGCTGTCTTACCAGCATACGATATGGGCCAGCTATCTGGGCTATGTGACGCAGGCGATCGTCAATAACCTGTCGCCCCTTTTATTTCTGACCTTTCAGTCTTGTTACGGGATATCCCTGGATAAGATCACATGGCTGATCACGCTTAATTTCGGGATCCAGCTTACGGTGGATCTGGCGTCGGCGGTCCTGATCGACCGGATCGGATACCGGACTGGGGTCGTTGCCGCGCATGTAAGCGCCGCGCTGGGACTGGCCGGTATGGCGGTGCTGCCCGGACTTACCATGCGGCTGTTTGGAAGCGCTTACGCGGGACTTCTCATCTGCGTGGTCTTCTACGCTCTGGGAGGCGGTTTGATCGAGGTGCTTATAAGCCCCATCGTGGAAGCGTGCCCGACGGAAGGAAAGGCGGCCGCCATGAGCCTTCTGCATTCCTTTTACTGCTGGGGACAGATGGCCGTGGTGCTTCTGTCCACGGCGTTCTTTGGCGTGGCCGGGATGGGAAGCTGGCGGATCCTCTGCGTTTTGTGGGCGCTGCTTCCGACCTGCAATGCATTTTATTTTCGTAAGGTGCCTATAAGGACGCTGGAGGAAGGGCAGGAGACAATGCCGATTCCGCGCCTGCTTCGCCGGAAAATGTTCTGGGTGTTCTGCGTGCTGATGCTGTGCGCGGGAGCGTCGGAGCTGGCCATGAGCCAGTGGGCGTCCGCGTTCGCGGAAACCGGCCTGCATGTAAATAAAGCCATAGGAGATCTGGCCGGTCCCTGCATGTTCGCGGCGCTGATGGGCACGGCCAGGGTGGTGCACGCGAAGCTGGCGGATCGGATCCCGCTGATGCGGTTCATGATCGGCTGCGGACTTCTGTGCGTCGTCAGCTATCTGCTGGCGGTATACGCGCCGTCGCCCGTAATAGGGCTGGCAGGCTGCGGCATCTGCGGCTTCTCTGTGGGCGTCATGTGGCCGGGTACCTTCAGCCTGGCAACTGAGACGATCCGGGGCGGCGGCACGGCTATGTTCGCGCTTTTGTCCCTGGCCGGCGATATGGGCTGCTCATTGGGTCCGACGGTTGTGGGGATGGCGTCGGTGGAATCGGGAGATCTAAAGAGCGGACTGATGATGGCGCTTCTGTTCCCCATTCTTTTGTGTGTCGCAATGCTTTTGTGGAAGCGCCTGAAAATCGAGGAGGAGTGGCAGCCTTCGTCGAGATGAACAGAAGAACGAACAGCAAAATAGACAGCAGAATAAACAGCAGAACAACCGGCAGGGTTGATCCGGCAGCGCAGAGATCAGAAGACAGAAAGGAGGAGATAAGCGGTGAAGGAGAGCTATTACACATCCGGTGAGTTCGCGAAGAAGGCGAATGTGACGATCCGGACCATCCGGTTCTATGATAAGCTGGGCATCTTAAAGCCCAGCCGGATAGGTGAGAACGGCTATCGCCTGTATACGGACGAGGATTTCGGACGTCTGCAGCGGATATTGTCCCTGCGCTATCTGGGCTTTTCTCTGGACGAGATCATGGCTATGCCAATGGGAGACGACGCGGAGAATGTAGCGCGTTCCCTGGCGATGCAGAAGGATCTGATCCGCAGGCGCATCCGTCATCTGGAAAGCATGAATCAGGCGCTTGCGGATACGGAGCGGATGGTGGGCGAATCCCGGCAGGTAGACTGGAGCCGGATCCTCCATCTGATCCATCTTACGAATATGGAGCACGCGGTGGTGGAGCAGTACAAATCCGCCGTCAATATCGACGTGCGGATCGGACTTCACCGGCGCTTTTCCCATAATCCCGTCGGGTGGTTTTCCTGGCTGGCGTCGCAGATCGATTTCGCCGCGGCGAAAGACATTCTGGAAATAGGCTGCGGGAACGGGGAGCTGTGGCAGCATGTGGGGGCGGAGATCCTTGCCTCGCGGCGCGTCGATGTGACCGACGTGTCAGAGGGAATGGTGGAAGACGCGGCTGCGCGGCTGGGAGCCGGCCTGCATTTCCGTGTGGAAGACTGCCAGCGGTTGTCATATGGGGATGATTCCTTCGACGCGGTGATCGCCAACCATGTATTATTCTATGTAAAAGACATTCCGCAGGCGCTGGGAGAGATCCGCCGCGTGCTGCGCCCGGACGGCGTGTTTTACTGCAGTACCTATGGGCGGGAGCATATGAAGGAAATCACCTCTCTGGTGCAGGAATTTGATCCCAGGGTCACGCTTTCCGACGTGGCTCTCTATGAGCTGTTCGGCCTGGAAAACGGCCGCGCCATGCTTGAGCGGGTCTTCGGCCGGGTGGAGCAGGTCCTGTATGACGATTATCTGCTGGTGGACGAGGCGGAGCCGCTTCTCGATTATATTCTTTCCTGTCATGGGAACCAGGGGGAGTATCTGAATCAGCGGAAGGACGAGTTCCGGAAGTTCCTGCAGAAAAAGATCAAAGAAAAGGGCGGCATCCGGATCACGAAGATGGCGGGGATGTTTGTCTGCCGGGAGTAAAGTGCAGAATTTCGAGCCTTTATCGTAAGAAGGGCGAGTCAAATTTAAAAAATCGCTTGACAGTGACGTAACGTAACCCTTTATAATGTGTCCAGATGGTACATTTAGCATATGACGCCGATCCGGTTGTTTTTGCAAATGGACGCATGATAAAGGGTTCTGTTTTTTCTTAAGAGGGACCGGACCCGTGAAAAAAGGAGAGCACAGTCATGAAAGGTATCATATTGGCCGGAGGCTCCGGCACCAGGCTTTATCCGCTGACCATGGTCACATCCAAGCAGCTGCTTCCGATCTACGATAAACCGATGATCTATTATCCGCTGTCGGTGCTGATGAGCGCCGGCATCCGGGATATCCTGATTATTTCCACGCCGGACGACACGCCGCGTTTTGAACATCTCTTAGGCGACGGCCATCAGTTCGGGATCCGTCTGTCCTATGCGGTGCAGCCGTCGCCGGACGGGCTGGCGCAGGCTTTCATTATCGGTGCGGATTTCATTGGGGACGACCATGTGGCCATGATCCTGGGCGACAATATTTTCGCGGGTCACGGGCTGAAGAAGCGGCTTCTGAAGGCGGCCAACAAGCAGCACGGCGCTACGGTGTTCGGTTACTATGTGGACGATCCGGAGCGGTTCGGCATCGTGGAGTTCGATTCCGACGGGCGCGCCATTTCCATCGAGGAGAAGCCGAAGAACCCCAAGTCCAACTACTGCGTGACCGGGCTTTATTTCTACGACAACCGGGTG
>CANPYE010000220.1 GCA_947588005.1 uncultured Lachnospiraceae bacterium
AGAGGCCAGTGCCTTGTAAAGCCCGGTTCCGTAAAGTGCCATCACAAGTTCACGGCTCAGGTTTACGTCCTGACCAAAGATGAGGGCGGCCGTCATACTCCGTTCTTCAACAACTATCGTCCGCAGTTCTATTTCAGAACGACTGACGTAACCGGCGTCTGCGAGCTGCCGGCCGGCACCGAGATGTGCATGCCTGGCGACAACGTAGAGATGACCGTAGAGCTGATCCACCCGGTAGCTATGGAGCAGGGTCTTCGTTTCGCTATCCGTGAGGGTGGCCGTACCGTCGGATCCGGCAGAGTTGTTACGATTATCGAGTAATCGTAAATAATACAGTAATTTCAAGGCTTCCGAGATTTTTCTCGGGAGCCTTTTTGCGCGCTGAAAGAATGGATGTTTTATGAAAGATATAATTACAGGAGGAGTATATGCTGTTGATTTGCATGGAACAGAATCTTATGAATTAAAAGGGGTTCATCCTGCATGAATTGTTGGAATGATTAAGGTTAAGTTTTAGAAAAAGAAAAGCGATTGACTTTTTCGGAGTCATATAATACATTAAAATCACAGAAGGGCAGCAGTAATACATAAGACCAGCTGCACTTTTATAATTGGGTAGAAGGGCATCAAAAAAGTAAGACCAGCCACACTTTCGGGGAACTGTATTAAGCAGTTCTCCGTTTTTTCGGGCTCACCCCTTCATCCATCTCCCCGATGCCCCGCAGGGCAGAACCAGTCCTGACTCCGTCACCGGCAGTCCCAGCTCCCCGGCTTCGACCGTGCCTCCGAATTTCTTCTTTACTTCCAGAGAGAGCATATACGAAAGCACTGCCGGCGCCAGCCCGGTGGTATACGAATTGATCAGGAAGAAAAGCGGATCGTCGCTCAGAAGCTTAACGGACTCCTTCACCAGTGGATGGATCGCGTCCTCGATCTTCCAGATCTCCCCCTTCGGGCCTCTGCCGTAGGAGGGCGGATCCATGATGATGGCGTCGTACTTGCTTCCCCTGCGAATTTCCCTCTCCACGAATTTCATACAATCGTCCACCAGCCAGCGGACCGGCGCGTTCTCCAGACCGCTTGACTTCGCGTTCTCCTTCGCCCAGCCGACCATGCCTTTGGACGCGTCCACGTGGGTCACGTTCGCTCCGGCCGCGGCGGCGGCAAGCGTCGCTCCGCCGGTATAGGCGAACAGGTTCAGGACCCGCACCGGACGGCTGGATTCACGGATCAGCTGCCCGAACCAGTCCCAGTTGGCGGCCTGTTCCGGGAACAGCCCGGTATGCTTGAAGCTGAACGGCTTCAGATTAAAAGTCAGCGGTTCGTATTCGATGGACCACTGCTGGGGCAGATCGAAAAATTCCCACTGTCCTCCGCCTTTGGCGTTTCTGTGATAATGGCCGCTCCATTTCTTCCAGCCGCGGTGCGCGCGCGGAGTGTCCCAAATGATCTGAGGATCGGGCCGTATCAGGAGATACGTACCCCAGCGCTCCAGCTTTTCTCCCCGGGAGCAGTCGATCACTTCATAATCTTTCCATCTGTCAGCCAGCCACATATCTGCTTTGTCCTTTCGCTAAAATATTTGATTTCATTATACAGGGAACACCGTTAAGCGTCAAGAACGGGCACAAATTTCAAAAAGGAGCAAAATGCCTGAAAAAAAACCCGAAATCGTAATAGAAATGAAAGATATAAGTGTTGAATTAATTGAAAGACCCTGATACAATATATGGTAGGGTTTTGGACGAAATACAAAGGAGTGTGTCTATATGAAGAAGAAAGCGTTGCTGATCGCCGCTTTGACGCTGACGATGTCGGTGGGATGTGCTGTGACATCTCTGGCAGCCGGTTGGTCGATGGAGAATGGTTCGTGGGTCTACCTGGATTCGAATGGGGATAAGGTCTACAATGAATGGCGCCGCGGCGCGGATAATCAGTGGCGTTATCTGGATGGGTACGGGCAGATGGCTCTCAGCACATGGATTGATGATGAATACTACGTGGACGATAACGGCATTATGGTGGCTGGCGGATGGCAGCAGCTGGATGTAACTCCGGATGGGGATACCGCGGATACCCATTGGTATTATTTTCAGGATAACGGCAAGATCGTTACAGATAAATGGATGAAGATCAGCGGCAAGTGGTATCATTTCGATTCAGAAGGCATCATGGAGACTGGCTGGGTCGATGATGATATGTATTTCTGCGGAGACGACGGAGCGGCTCTTACGGGCTGGCAGAAGCTTTATCCGCCGGACGATGAAGATATCTGGACCGATCCTTTTGACGATGCGGACGGTAAGGTATGGTATTATTTTAATACCAGCGGTAAGAAGTATGTGCCGACTGATGGAGGGGAATATACAGAAAAGAGAATCGACGGAACTTATTACTGCTTTGACAGTACCGGGATCATGCAGATAGGCTGGGTTCCCTATGATCTGTCGAAAGCCGGGATCGCAGGGTACCGTTATTATGGGAGCAATGGAGCCTGCGTTACTGGATGGTATACCGCAGAACCTCCGACAGAACTGGAGAGCAGCTATGAGAACGATGTAGACTGGTTCTATTTCTCCAAAAACGGTGAGCCTAAAGTCGGACCGGCGACCGGGAGTGCTTCCGTTACAGATTTCGCGAGAATTAACGGAAAGACATATTTGTTCAATGACAAAGGTAATCCTGTATACGGCCTGCAGAAGGTTCAGGAAAGCAACGGCGAGTATACCGCGTATTACTTCAATGAAGATGACCGTACGGTTGCGAAAGGCAAGGTTAAGGTAGTGGAGAGCGACGGCATGACGTCTACTTTCTATTTCGCATCCAGCGGCAGAGGTTATACCGGCGTTTACAGCGGAAGTCTGTACTATATGGGCAAGCTTCAGACTGCGATGGAAGGAATGCGTTACGAGCCTGTTCAGGTAGAAGGAAAGACGTATCTGGTAAATGAGTCCGGCCGCGTGACTAAGAGCACTTCCGGCGTGAAGGATGTGGACGGAACCAAGTATGCTACGGACAAGAGCGGGATCGTGACAAAGGTGAATGACAGCGAAGTCGGCAATATAGGCAGAGCGGCACTGGAGCCGGCATGGTGGAATTGATTTCGGATTCAGAGGGATACGAATTAAAGGGAACGCGTAAGCGTTCTCTTTTTTACTTTATAGGAAATTCCGATATTTGGGAAGGATAAAAAGAACAGGCGTTAATCGAACATATGTTAGATAAACACCTGT
>CANPYE010000221.1 GCA_947588005.1 uncultured Lachnospiraceae bacterium
AGCACGATGGCCACCGCGCTGTCGCCCAGCGCCAGCAGGCCGTCGCTTACCAGCACCGGCGCGCCGAGCCGGAAGTAGTTCTTATAGAACAGGCCAGACGGCGACTTAAGCAGGTGCCGCACCCGCAGCCCAAGCCGTTTATCGATCGCCAGAATATAGATAAATGTCGTCAGAAATTCCGCCGACCGCGCCAGCAGCGTTCCAAGCGCCGCACCGGCGATTTCCATGCGGGGAGCGCCGAATTTACCGAAAATGAAAATATAGTTTCCTCCGATGTTGACCACGAAGGAAATGATCGATACCACAAGCCCCAGATTGGCCTGCCCTACGGACCGCATCAGCTGAGCCGATACCAGACTGGTGCCGTGGATCAGAAAGATAAACGCGGTAATGCGCAGATAGCGGACGCCCTGCGTGATCACTTCCGCTTCCGACGTATAGATCGCCATGATCTGCGCCGGGAAGAACCAGGTGAGCAGCGCGAACACCAGCGAAAGCGCCGTCGACAGGCGGATCGCCATGTTAAAGGTCTCCCGCACCTTCTCCTTATCACCCGCGCCCCAGTACTGGGCCGCCAGGACGCTGGAACCGCCGATGATCCCCATGCAGAGGATCGTAAACAGATTGTAATACTGATTCGCCAGGCTGGACGCCGACAGCTGCACCTCCCCGAAGGAGCCCAGCATCATGGTGTCCAGCATATTGACGCCCATATTGATGGCCTGCTGCAGCGCTACCGGCAGCATGATCGCCAGAACGGAACGGTAGAAGGATTTTTCTTTTACGAATGTAATTTTCAAGTGAATTCCTCTTTCTGCATGGGTTTCTATCTCGCTGCGGCGGCATTCTTCAATTCTTAAGCGCTGTAACCGGCGCCACGAATACGCCGTCCGGCCGCCGGTAGGCGGCCTTCGACAGACCGCAGATCACGCACAGCACATCCGGCGGATGGCCTTTGGGATCTTCGGTAAATTCTTTCTGAAATTCAGAAGCTGCGCTGCCGCCGCGTCGATCTGATTGGCGTCCAGCTTGATCTCAAACGCGCACCACCGGCCGTCGGTCAGCTCGATTACCGCGTCGATCTCCCTTCCCTGGTAATCCTGATGTGGTATATAATCTTCTTTTTTCATATTCAGAGCTCTCTTTTCACCTTATTATATACCAACCCGACAGATTTTTCATTTTCATTCCGATAAATTTCTAATTTTTATTCCGATAGATTTTCTATTTTCAACCCGACAGATTTTACGCTCTCAGTCCGATCAATTTTCGGTCTGACAGCCCGGAAGCTCCAGCTCCCCGACGAAAATCATGTTCTTATCCCAGCGTTCTTCAATGGTCTTACGGATATAATCCTCCGAAGGCGTCACTGTGACCGTTTCGCTGCCGCCATCCGCCGTCGTGACATGAATATCGCTGAAAATGTCCAGCATATCGTCATTTACCATCGCGTAAACCGGGCCGTTGGCCGTATTCTGCTCGATATGGATCGTATTCGTCTCTTTATCGCAGCTCGCGACGACCACGCCTTCCGTCACAGTGCGCGGCGCTCTGAGCCAGTAGAATGTCTCCACATCGCTTTCTTCCGTGCGCACCGACAGATCCCAGACGATCCTCTCCGGAATCGGATCTCTCGTATACGCGGTCACGAAATCCACCGCATTGGTATTCAATGCTTCTGTGGCTTCCGTCTCCGACGGGCCGTTTTCAAGCCATCCCGCCAGGTCGGCGATCACTTTCTGGTCTGCCCGGTTCTTATCGTTGTCCACGACCGCATGGCCTTTCCCCAGATGGAGGAACGTACGGTGTATGTAGCCTTCCGGCTGCCCGTTCCTGCCGTAACGGTCCGCCAGCTCGTCCAGCACGCCGTCGTATTTCGCCGTTTCCAGATTCCGATCGTAAGCCGTATCCTTTTCACCGCACTGCAGGGCGATAGGCGTATTGTAAAGGTTCGCCAGGTTCACGCCGTTTGGATGACCGGCGGACATATTGACCGCCGCAAACCGGTCGGCCAGACGGGGCGATATCTGATAGACGCCGTCGCCGCCGGCGGAATAGCCCATCAGATAGACCCGGTTCGTGTCGATATGATAAAAAATGGACAGATTCTCCAGAAGCCTTTCATAAAGCGGATAGCTTTCCGGGTTAAAATGCGTGTTCCACGTGTCGCGGACGCCTCTCGTAGCTATATAAATGCCGTTCTTAACGCTGAAATAATAATAGAGCTGCATCTGGACCCACTGGCTGTCGTTGAGCTCCTTTTCAGCCTCGCCTCCGCCGTGAAGCGCAATGTAAACCGGATAACCTTCGCCGCTGTCCTCTCCCACAGTCGCCAGCGAATAGCGCATCGTAGCCTCGCCGTAGGTCATGGACTTGGCTCCGACCTCGGCGGTACGGTTCGCGTCAAGCTTCGCTTCCTCACACATTTCTTCATATATGCTTATCCTTGCCGCTTTGAGAGCCTCATTGCTGTCAAGGATGAGCGGCTCCGCGGCCTGTTTTTGCGCCTCCCCGGCTGGTTCCGAGGCCTGTTCCTGCCCGGACGAGGCTGTCGTCTCTGTCCCGAACCCGGAAGCTCCAGCGGCCGTCTCCGCTGTCTCGCCCCCAGAGGCTCCGGCCGTTGTTTCTGTCGTCTCCGCTCCGGACCCAGAAACTCCAGCGGCCGTCTCTGCCGCGGCTTGCGTCGTTGAAACCCCCGGCGCTTCACCTGCCTTACCGTCGCCGCCGGACGAACAGGCCGACAATATTACGGCAGCCGCAAAGATACCGGAAATCAAGATTCTTTTCATATTGCAGACGATCCTCCTTCTATGTATGTTCATTCACTTGTTCTCATACCCTCCGACCATGCCGAAACCTTAACCTTACGCAGCCCGCGCCGGCTCAAGGCTGCATTCCGCACCGTTTAACGCTCCGTCCGCCCGGAAAGCAGAAAATACCGCACATAAAGCCCCGCCGCCAGCGCCGCGCTCAAAAGATCTGACGCCGCCTGGGCCGCTACCACGCCCATGTATCCGGCCAGCGCCGCCGCGACGGCCAACGCGGTCAGAAATATTACGCCCTGGCGGCTGATGGACAGCAGAAAGGACGGAAACATTTTCCCGGTCGCCTGAAACAGGCAGGACAGCAGAAGCACCACGGCGGCGAACACATTGCCGGCCGCCTGCCAGCGCAGCATCACCGT
>CANPYE010000222.1 GCA_947588005.1 uncultured Lachnospiraceae bacterium
CATGCCCCCTGGTCTTAAACGGCGTCGTCCGCCCTACCGCATGGTTCGGGCAGTCGCTGACATGCGCCCCCATCGTCCCCAGCGGATAGAGCAGGGCCGTCCCCTCCTGGATCTCCAGACGCTCCACCGCGTCCGTGTCGTCGGAGCACCAGATCTGCGGGCTGTAATACAGCATGCCCGGATCGAACCTGGCCCCGCCTCCGCAGCAGTTCTCCAGCAGCAGATCCGGGAATTCCTTAAGGAGCCTTTCCTGCAGCTCATAGATCCCAAGCGTGAACCGGTGCGCCAGTTCGCCCTGCTGGTCGCCCGCGAGATAGGGGCTTCCCACGTCCGTCAGCTGCCGGTTCGAATCCCATTTCACATAGGAAATGTCCGCGCTGTGCAGGATCCCCGACACGCAGCCGTAGACATACTCCCGCACCTCCGGCCGGGACAGGTCCAGCACATACTGGGCACGGCTCTGCGTCGGCGTTCGCCCCGGAAGCCGGATCGCCCAGTCCGGGTGCTGCCGGTACAGGTCCGAATCCGGCGAGATCATTTCCGGCTCGAACCAGATGCCGAATTTCAGGCCCTCGGCCTTCACCCGCTCCACCAGCTCATTCAGGCTGCACCCCAGCTTCTCCTCGTTCACGACCCAGTCGCCCAGGGAGCAGTTGTCCGAATCCCGCTTCCCGAACCACCCGTCGTCCATGACCAGCATCTCGATGCCCCGCTTCTTCGCCTCCCGGGCAATGTCCGCCAGCTTGTCCGCGTTAAATTTGAAATAGGTCGCCTCCCAGTTGTTGATCAGGACCGGGCGCTTCTTATGCAGGTACGGGCTGCGGATCAGGTGGTTCCGGTACAGGTCGTGAAGGGTGCGGGTCATTTTCCCAAGACCTTCGTCCGAATAGACGCAGACCACCTCCGGCGCCGTGAAGGTCTCCCCCGGCCGCAGCGCCCACGTAAAGCCCTCCGGGTTGATGCCCATCATCATGCGCAGGCTGCCGAACTGGTTCAGCTCCGCCTCCGCCGTAAAGTTCCCGGAATAGATAAAATGCATGGCGTACACGTCGCCGCGGTCCTGCCCGGCGTCCCGGTCCATCACCGCGATGAACGGATGGTCCTGGTGCCCCGACTCGCCGCGGAAGGACGACACCATCTGCCGCCCCAGCGTCACCGGCCGGCGGTTCATATGCCGCTCTCTGGCCCAAGAGCCGTGAAGCGTCAGCATGTCCATGCCGGAATCGGAGCCCGAACCGATCCCCGCGCAGCCGCGGCCAGCCAGACCGCCGCACAGGTTCCTGTCACTGATATCCATATCGAAGCTGGCGCTTAAGACCTTCTCCACATAGATCGTGGAACCGCTCTCATTGACCAGTTCCGCACTCCGGATCACGGCGCGGCTGTCGTCGAAGATGCTGTAGCGCAGTGTAACCTTTAAACCTATAACCTCGTCCCGCAGGTCGATCTCCAGGGTTTGGCCGCCTGCGCCGCCGCAAAACGTAGCCGGAAGCCCGGGCAGTCCCGGCTTCCCCTCCAGGATCCGGTAGCCCGCGTAGTGCAGCTCGCACCCGCGGTACCCCGCCTCTGTCCTTACCCGGATGCTGCTCTGCCGGTAGTCGCCCACGCCCCACGCGGCGTACTCCGTCGGAAATGTATCCGCGAAGGAACATTTCTCCCGCAGATTCGCCGACGGCACGAACGGCGATTCGCCTGTGCGCATCAGATATCCGCAGCGGTCATCGTCCAGCCGTTTCCCGAAATACACATGCCCCACATATTTGTCATCCGCAATCCCGATGACATACTCTACATCGCCGGCCGAAAGCCGGAACAGCTTCTGATCCTCAATAAACTGAATACCCATTCTCTGATTTCTCCTTTTTTTAAACCACATTTCCGCGCGCGTTATGGCCCTGCCGCAGCCGCGCCAGTGATTCGCCAACCTGCAGCGTTTACTAAAGCGCCGGCGATTTACAGCTATAGGTAGGCGTTGGTTTGCTGTATGCCTCCCTGCAGCAAATACCAGCGTACTCTTTACAGTTCCCTTCGGCAGTCACATCTCACCGGTCAAACGTGAACCAGTCAAACTCCGCTTCCCCGCCGCCGGTAAATTCAAAATACACCGCGTGCTTTCCGACGATCCCCGCCGTCACAGGCGCGGAATACTCCGCCATCTCTCCCGGGCGGACCGCCAGTTCAGCGACTACCCGTCCGCGCCAGCTGTCCAGACGCACTCGGACTGTCATAGAGTTTGCGGCAGCGTCTGTTATTGAGTTTCCGGCGGTGTCTGTCGTCGGTTCCGCAGCCGTTTTCACACCATCTCCTGACTCCGCAGTAACCGCCTGCCCCGCAGTTTCCGCCGCAGATTCCGCCTTCACCGCCGCCCGGACCGTCACGCTCTTTGGCGAAGCCGTGCCGAACTGCAGGTACCGAAAGCCCGCTGTCGTCCCATCCGCGATACCGACAATCGGCGCGGAAATTCCCTCTATCTGCTCATAGACCGGCTTGATATACGCCTGACGAAGCGGACTCAGATGACAGGCGTACCCCGCGGAAATGATCCTGTACGCGTCGAGGCCGTTGATATGTCCGCCCTGCGAGGTCATTTCCACCGGCTTCGAGCTGACCGGCTCGCCGCCTACGTATGTAATATCGCCGATATAGACCTTGCCGTCCTTCCCCATGGCCACGTCCACCGGTTCCAGCATTCCCTGCCGGGCGAACTCGTCCGTCCCGGTATGACGGTGGTAAAAGACGTACCATTTTCCATTGATCTCAATGATCGAACCGTGATTATTGCCCCAGCGGTAGGTCTGCTGCCCGGTCCCGTCTGGAAGGCGCAGGATCTCGCCGCCATTGAAGCTGATGTCGCCGCCCTCTTTGAAGCCTTCCAGCGGGGAATCGCTGTATTTGTAGGACAAAAAACCGTTGCACGGCCCGTAGACGCCAAGCTCCGGGACCGGCGTGGTATAGCGTTTGGAATAAATGTAGACGTATTTGCCCATCACCTTCCGGGGACTGGACGCCTCGAAAAACGCGTCCCGCGTGTCAAGTCCGATTTCATTGTTCTTCTGATTCCAGCCGTCGGGCGTATGGCCCATGGGATCGGCGCGGAACGTGCCTTCTTTGATCGTCGCCATGTCGTCGTTCAG
>CANPYE010000223.1 GCA_947588005.1 uncultured Lachnospiraceae bacterium
GATCCGGGTGGCGGCGAATCTCTACCTGCTTTCCTCCGGCTCGCCGTTTATCTATTACGGAGAGGAACTGGGAGCGCGGGGTTCCCGCGGCGGGGCCAATACGGACGCGAACCGCCGCCTGAAGATGGAGTGGGGCGACGGCGATACGGTGAAGGACCCGGAGGGGACGACCTACGGTTCCGACCGGGTTTCTGCTTCGGCTGTGGAGCAGATGGCCGACGGCGGCAGCCTTTTCAGCTACTATAAGAAGCTGATCATGATTCGTAAGGCCAATCCCGCGATCTGCAGGGGCGACTATGCGGCGCTGGAGCTTACGGATACGAAGGTGGGAGGCTTTACGGCTTCGTATGAGGGGAGGACCGTCGCGGTTCTGCACAATACATCCAGGGCCGCGGAGACAGTGGATCTGTCCGGCGTGGGACTGGACGCGGCCGGGATCAGCGCCGCGATCGGTATGGGAACGGCGGCGCTCGACGGCAGTATGCTTACGATCGACGGGCAGACAAGCGTGGTGCTGGCGTGCAACTAGACTGTGCGGACAGGCGTGCTGCCGCATTATGGGCAGGATACTGTTTTGCCGATACATAGCGCAGGCCAGTATCGCGCTGATTTATGGATAACGGTCATACCCGTGGAGAATTTGACCAGCACAGCAGGCGCAGAAGATTCACAGAAAGGAAAAGGAATGGTTCGTATAAAAAAGGTCGTTAACTATATGAATATGCAGATCGCATCGATGTATAAACGTAACTCCCGGCGGCAGGTCTTCGGTATATCCGCAATATTGCTCGCACTCGCGATGCTGGCGGTTCTGACTCCGTCCGGCGTTATCCCCGTAAGGGCGGAAGGCGGCGTGACGATCGAACTGCATTACAATCGCCCGGACGGGAACTATGACGGCTGGGATGTGTGGTCCTGGGCGGACGGCATGGATGGTTCTGGTTATGAATTTACTGAGACGGACGGCGAAATGGCCGCAACGATCCCGGTGACGCCGGGCGTGACGAAGATCGGTTTTATCGTCCGCCAGGGCGGCGGCTCCTGGACAGCCAAGGACGTGGACAAGGATCAGTTCATCGAACTTTTGGACGTGCTTCGGGGTACCGTACGCATTTACGTGGAGTCCGGCGTGGAGGGCTATACGAGAGTGGACGGCGACGATGTGGTCACCGGCGTCCTGGTGATGTCGGCCAAGTATGACAACGAGACGGAAGCGGTCGTTGTAACGACCACCGGCGCGATCAGCGGCGATCCCATGGAAGTTTTCGCCATTAAGGGGCCTGACGGAAATGTGACCGTGACCGCCGCCGCGGAGAGCGGAAGTGCGCAGTATGCCCTGACTGTAGGAAAGATAGACATTTACAGCAATTATACAGTGACGTTCGACGGAACGGAGTATAAGATCAATATGCCAAATATTTACTCTACCAAAGCATTCGAGGATGAATATACCTACGCAGGCAGCGATCTGGGCGCAGCCTGGACGCCGGAGAAGACGGTTTTCCGCATCTGGGCGCCGACCGCAGGCAGTGTGTCGGTTAACCTCTATCAGAGCGGGACCGCGGGGACGGACGATCGGCTCGAGACGATTCCCATGACCGCCGATGTGAATGGAACCTGGATCGCGGAGAAGGAAGGCGACTTAAACGGCGTCTATTATACCTACGCGGTTCAGCTGGGCGGCGAGATCCATGAAGCCTGCGATCCGTACGCTCGTACCACCGGCGTAAACGGCCGAAGGGCCATGGTGATCGACCTGGCCTCCACGGATCCGGAAGGGTGGGAGACAGACGCTAATCCCAACGCGGGCCTTACCTACAATGACGCAGTGATCTATGAGCTTCATGTGCGCGATCTTTCCATGGACGAAAGCTCTGGAATCCGGAATGCCGGGAAATACCTCGGTTTTACCGAGACCGGGACAAAGACTGCCGGCGGCGCGGCGACGGGTGTCGACCATATAAAAGAACTGGGCGTCACCCATGTCCATCTGCTGCCGGTCTATGATTACGGCTCCGTGGACGAGACGAAGCTGGACGAGCCGCAGTTTAACTGGGGTTACGATCCGGTCAATTTCAATGTACCGGAGGGCTCTTATTCCACCGATCCCTATAACGGCGCGGTGCGGGTGAATGAAATGAAGCAGATGGTTCAGAGTCTGCACTTAAACGGCTTAAGCGTAGTCATGGACGTGGTCTACAACCATGTACAGAGCGCCTCGGATTTCTGCGTCAATCAGATCGTTCCCGGCTATTTCTCCCGTGTCAGCGACACGGGCGTCTATTCCAACGGCTCCGGCTGCGGCAACGATACGGCCTCCGAGCGGAGCATGGTGCGCAAATACATCGTGGATTCGGTGAACTATTGGGCCGACGAATACCATATCGACGGCTTTCGCTTCGATCTGGTGGGGCTTCTGGACACGAATACGATCAACGAGATCGTGGAGACGGTGCACGCCAGTCATCCGGACGTGATCTTCTACGGAGAAGGCTGGAAAATGGACACCGCCATGACGAAGGAACTGATGCTTACGGCCACTCAGATCCATTCCGAATTCACGCCCGGATTCGCCTTCTTCAGCGACAACATTCGCGACGCGCTGAAGGGCGGCGTGTTCGATAAGAATCCGGGCTTTGTCTCCGGCGCTTCCGGCAAAGAGACGGGGTTGAAACAGGATTTCCTGGGACTGCCGTCCTGGTCGAAGACGCCGGCGCAGACCGTGAACTATGTTTCCTGCCACGACAACAACACGCTGATCGACCGCCTTACGCTGTCCAGGCCGGACGCGTCCAGGGAAGATCTGGTACGGATGAACAATCTGGCCGCCGCGTTCTATATGACAAGCCAGGGCATTCCGTTCATGCAGGCCGGGGAGGAGATGCTCCGCTCCAAGCCCAACGCGGACGGAACGCTTAATGAGAACAGCTATAACGCCCCCGACGAGGTCAACAGCCTGAAATGGGATACACTGGACGAGCCGGAATACGCCGCGGTATTTGATTATTACAAGGGGCTGATCGCCTTCCGCAAGGCCCACGCGGCCCTCAGGCTCACGAACGCCGAGGATGTGCAGGCGAATGTGACGGC
>CANPYE010000224.1 GCA_947588005.1 uncultured Lachnospiraceae bacterium
ACCATCGCTTTCTGCTGGTTCGCGGACGTGGCCCGGTCAAGGTAGATCTTCGAGACCGCTTGCCCGGAGGTGCCGGAAGATGTCATGGTCTTCACGACTTCCTCCTGCGGGACGCTTTTCAGAGACAGCTCCTTGAACAGGCGCACCGGCAGGAACGGCAGGTCCTTATAGGTCCGCACCAGTCCGCGGTCATAGCCCATGGCCTCCAGGATGGCCCGGTACTCCGGGCAGTTCTCCCGGTGGCGCTCCGTCAGCTCTATGAGCCGCTCTGTCAGAAGGCGTTCTTTTTCCCCGTGGTCAAGGAAATACGGCTGCGTCTGTAAGATATCATCCATTACCATTCTGCTATTTCCTTCCATATCCATATTAAAAACTATAAATACAAGCAAGGCGTCACTGGTGCTTTGCTTGCATGGAAATACGAGGAAAGCGTCACTGGCGCTCTCCTCGCATGGAAATATAAAAAGTGCCCCCTGAACAAACACAGGAGCACTTTTAACTCATGACCATTAACTTCGATTTATTTTTCTTCTAGCATTTTGTTAATATTAAACGGAGGTAAAACCACACATTCCACCCCAGGCTGCGCCGTCAACAGCGACACCTGACTTCTCAAATATGGCATCAGAATAGCAATCGTATTTCTGGAAATCAGCGCATTCTTCCGTTCTTCTCCCAATTCTTCATCGGATTTAAATGAGAAATATCCTGTCAAACCAATCTCTATATGATATTCTTCCGGCTTGTTCCCTTCAAGCTCCAGTGTGACACGGTAAACATCTGCCCCCTGCTTTTGAGAAACACTCGAGTTAATTGTCACTTCGAATTCTTTGTCCGCCGGAAAACCAAGTCTCTTAAACTCAATCTTATCAAACAAGATCTTATCTAATTGCAATACGCTCTGTGCCTGCCCGCTCTCTGCCATGTCCGCCCTCCATCTTGCTCAAGCCGCTATCTGCGTCATCTCATCAATAGTCCAGTCCTCCGTCTCGCTGCCTCGCCGCAAATTACCCATTCTTTTCTCCTGAAGCTCATAATTGCCAGAAACCGGCAGCGATACCGAAGCTGCTGTTCTAAGTTTCAGCATATAATTAGCAATATATTCGAATGCATCTATATTCTTACAGTTTAGTTCTATTGCAGTATCAAATACTTGCAGTATCTCTTCCGACACTCGGGAAAATGTCTCAGAATTCAAGAATTCACTGTCAAATTTCTCAACAAATGTACGAATCTCATCCGACAGCACCTCGAAACAGGCACCCGCTTCCGGAAGCAGTGAATGATCCAGTTCATCCATAGCCAGATACTTTACGTCATCCTGAAGCATATCTTCCGCAGAAACCACCTGCCAATAGTGATCCGCCTTCAGGATCACATTTCTCATGGGAATCCTTCCATGAAGCAGACTATAGACATCACTGGCAGCTGTCCTGACAACTACATACGTTAACTCGTCTATATCTGTGCACAGTACAGTGTAATACTGCTCATCATTCCTGCACAAAAAATAGATGGGAATCCCATTGTATTCAACAAGCGTCTGTTCCAAATACAAGTATTTTCCTTCGATATAAAAGCATTTGCTCCCACTCATTCATAAATCACCCCTCCATCAGTTTGAAACCACTGACGTCTGCCCCCTCATAGAGCCACCAGCACACGTGAGGAGCCTTGGTATGCTGAGGGCCACCTTCCTGATGCACATATCCGACAGCCATCTTCTTATGCGGATTAGGGAACCTCATCTGTTGTTCCACAATTTCCTTTTGCAAAGACGTCGACACTCCGTAATAGTGGGGATCCAGCCGATAATCACTACTAACCCCTCTCATTTTTTTAGGATTTTTTCCTAACTCAAAATATGATTTGAAATCTGCCGCAGTTACCCCATGATGATCATCTGCTTCGCGTTCCACCGCTCTGTATACCAAAAATTTCTCATACTCAAACAATGTCTCATCTGGCAGTTCAATCTCACGAGTGAGTAGTTTGTCTCTTAAAACGGCGGGAAACTTCATGCACAGTTTTTCCGAAATCTCCATAAACTTCTACCGCTCCTACGCTCCCGTTACACGCTAACGTTTATTTTAACATATTATTATAACAAATAAAAGAAGGAATTTTTTACAAATTTTATCCCAAAATTTATTCATAAAGCTTCTTGTTCATTCTTTCTGAAATAATCCCTGCTATTTCCCGGTAATGCTGCTGCATAAAAAAATGGCTTCCTTCAAACCGCAGGAACTCACTCTCCCCGGCAAAATATTTCTTCCACTGCTCCATCTCCCCAAGCGGCGTGTCTTCCTCGGAATAGAACACCGTCATCGGTATCTCCATCCGCAGATCCAGATCAGCGAAATCATATTTTCCAATCATCGTATAGTCCGCCCGGTAGAGCGGCAGATACAGCCTCCAGAAACTGCGGTTGTTGACCAATGTCTCTGGAACACCCCCGAAGCGGACCGTCCTCTCCCGGACCAGCTCATCCGACTCCCCGGAGGAGAACCCAGCCAGCTCCCCCTTGGTGTGGGGCTCATGGGCCGCCAGGAACACATGCACAGGCAGCGGCAGCTCGCCTTCTTCCAATATCTTCTTCAGGATCTCCACTACCGAAATACTCCCCATACTATAGCCCATGAGCGCGTACGGTTCCTGCCGGTCATCCAGTGCCGCACAAATACGCGGATACATGTCATCGGCCAATTCCCTGAAGTCCCGGTAAAACGGCTCCTTCATACGCTTCCCATGGCCTGCATATTCCAGACCGTTCAGCTCTATGGATGGATCCAGATATGGTTTTAACGAATCAAAAAAGGACGCCGCGCCCCCTGCATATGTAAAACAAAAAAGACGCATGCGCGCCCCTCCATTCGGCTTCCCCTTGTCTGTTCCAGACCTGTTACTGTTTGTAATACCTTTCCAGCTCCCTGTACAGGGTCTTCCCTGCATCATTCTTCGGGATTGTATCAACGACAACCGTTTTAAATGCCGCAGGGTTCAGGCCCGTCTTTGCCACGACGAACGCCTTTACCGCATCCGCGATCCCTTCATCCGTCACAAAGAG
>CANPYE010000225.1 GCA_947588005.1 uncultured Lachnospiraceae bacterium
TCGATCCGGTAGCGGCTGTGGCCGGACATAACGAACACCAGCTTCATATAATCATGAACGTGGGGTTCCTCCCGCTCTCCGGGTCTGCGGCCTTTCCAGGCGAAAAGGAAGGTCGGATTAAATTCCTTTGGAAACATGTTTTTCTTCTCACACATCAGCCAGCCACCTCCGTCTGTGCTGTCCGAAAACTCCTGAAACCTCATCTATTGTAACTGCAAAAAAGGGAATTGTAAAGAAAAAACTGCACTGCAAGAAAAGCCATCTTTTGAACAAGATATTCCATTTCTTTTTGTTCCGATTTCGATTATTTTACAGTGAAAGCCAAATTGGGCTTTCTTACTGATATATTTACGGAGGCTGAATCACTATGACACCGATAAAATGGTTCCTTTCATTTCTAAAAAAATACCGTGGTCTCATTGCTGTCGGACTGGTTCTGACGACGATTATCGCCGCCCTCTCGATCGTGAACCCCTACATATCCGGTATCATCATTGACGACGTGATCGGGGCGGGAAACTATGACCGGCTGCCGGTATTGGTAGGGACGCTTGTGCTGGTGACGTTTCTGACCGGCGTTCTGCGTTTTCTCTATCAGGTGGCGTTTGAGACGGCGTCCCAGGGCGTCCTCTACGATATGCGCGACGCGGTTTACCGCAAGCTTCTTCTGGAAGATTTTTCCTTTTATAACCGCAAGCGGACCGGCGACCTGATGAGCCGCCAGACCGGCGATATGGAAGCGATCCGTCATTTCGTGGCGATGATTATTTACGCGGTATATCAGAATGTGCTTCTGTTTATCTTCGCTTTGATGATGATTTTCACGGTTAATGTAAAGCTTGCGTTTATGATGCTCGCGGTTCTTCCGTTTACTGCGATTAATACATATATGCAGGCGACCAGGGTGCGTCCGGCTTTCCGGAAGAACCGTGAGTGTTTTTCTTCGCTGAATGCGTTCGTTCAGGAGAATATCAGCGGCAACCGGGTGGTGAAGGCGTTCGCCAAGGAAGATTACGAGATCGGCAAGTTCAACGCGGAGAATGACAAGTTCCGCGACTGTCAGGTCCGCGCGTCGAAGATCTGGAGCAAATACGTTCCCAACTTCGAGATCCTTTCCTACGCGCTGAACGTAATCCTGATGCTGGTCGGCGGCTACATGGTTATCCAGGAGGAGATCACGCTGGGCGATATGGTAAAGGTCAACGGATATCTCTGGATGCTCAATAACCCTTTAAGGATGGCTGGATGGTGGGTCAACGACGTGCAGAACTTTACGACCTCCGTGGAGAAGATCTACTCCACCTACAGCGAGGAGCCAAAGGTGCTCTCGCCCCGCATCGGCGGCATCCATGAGAAGCTGAAGGGCAGCGTAGAATTTAAGGACGTGGCTTATCAGGCGGACGACGGCGCCGAGCTGGTGTCGGATATCAATTTCAAGGTGGAGCCGGGCCAGACCGTCGGTATTATCGGAACGACCGGTTCCGGCAAGTCCACGCTTATGAATCTGCTGTGCCGCTTTTACGACACGACTTCGGGCCAGGTGCTGATCGACGGCATGGACGTGCGGCAGCATGATCTCTATAACCTGCGCGACAACATCGGCATGGCGATGCAGGAAGTATTCCTTTTCTCTGACACGATCGAGGGAAATATCGCTTACGGCCGTCCGGACTGCGATTTCGAGGCGGTCCATCAGGCGGCGGTCATGGCGGACGCCAATCATTTTATCAAGGAACTTCCCGACGGTTACGATACCATCGTGGGCGAGCGGGGCGTCGGCCTGTCCGGCGGCCAGAAGCAGCGTATTTCCTTGGCCAGGGCGCTTCTTAAGGATCCGGCGATCCTGATCCTGGACGATACCACCTCGGCGGTCGATATGGAGACCGAGAGCTACATTCAGACCCAGCTTAAGAATATCCAGCAGTCCAAGGGCTGCACCGTTTTCGTCATCGCATACCGGATCTCGTCCATCAAGGATGCGGACATGATCCTGGTCATGGACCAGGGCCGTATCATCGAGCGGGGCACCCACGACGAGCTTTTGAAGCAGAATGGCTACTATGCCGACGCCTTCCGTAACCAGTACGGCGAGATCCCCTACGATCTGCTTGACGAGCGGGCCGGATGGAAGAACGGCAGAAAGAAAAGAATGGGGGCGGCGTAAATGGCACGCAATAAATACGACGTAGACGAGACCCTGGAGGTCGGATTTAATACGAAGCAGTTAAAGCGTCTGCTTCAGTATATCAAACCATACAGCGGCAAGATGACCGCGGTCATCTTCATGATGCTGAGCGGCAGCGCCCTGACCATGGTGATCCCCATGTTCTTAAAGCAGATCATGGACGTGTACATCCCGGATAAGAACATGAACGGCGTCATTCTGGTGAGCGTACTGACGCTCCTGATCGCTGTTTATTCATCCGCCTGCACGCGGCTTAAGGTGCGGACCATGAGCGTCATCGGACAGAGCATCATCCACACGATCCGCTCCGACATCTTCTGCCACCTGCAGGAGCTGCCGTTCTCCTATTACGACGACCGTCCCCACGGGAAGATTCAGGTCCGTGTCGTCAATTATGTCAATAACCTAAGCGACCTGCTGAGCAACGGTATCGTCAACACGATCACCGATCTGTGCAATCTGGTCTTTATCGTGGTCTTCATGCTGATCAACGATATCCGGCTTACCGGCATCTGCATGTGCGGCCTGCCGGTTCTGGCCGCCGTGGTCATTTTCATCAAGCGCAGGCAGCGGCGGGCGTGGCAGATCCAGTCCAACAAGCAGTCCAACTTAAACGCCTACATCGCCGAGAGCATCAACGGCATCCGGGTGACCCA
>CANPYE010000226.1 GCA_947588005.1 uncultured Lachnospiraceae bacterium
ATATCGCCCAGTCCCTGGCGGAGCGGGGATGCCAGGTGACGGTCTATCCCAGCGACACGACTGCGGAGGAGATCCTGGCCGCCCATCCGGACGGCATCATGCTCAGCAACGGACCGGGCGATCCCAAGGAGAATGTGGAAGTGATCCGTCAGATCCGGAAGCTCTACGAATCCGACGTGCCGATCTTCGCGATCTGCCTGGGTCATCAGCTGATGGCGCTGGCGACTGGCGCGGATACGTATAAATTAAAATACGGCCACCGGGGCGGAAACCATCCGGTGAAGGATCTGGAGACCGGACGCGTCTACATTTCTTCCCAGAACCACGGCTACGCGGTGGATACGGACAGCCTGGACCCGAATGTGGCGGAACCCGCCTTTATCAATGTGAACGACGGCACCAACGAGGGGCTGCGCTATGTCGGCAAGAACATTTTCACGGTCCAGTACCATCCGGAGGCCTGCCCGGGGCCCCAGGATTCCAGCTACCTGTTCGACCGTTTCCTTAAGATGATGGAGGTGAGCGCAGATGCCTAAGAATCCGGATATCAAGAAGGTGCTTATGCTGGGCAGCGGCCCCATCGTCATCGGTCAGGCGGCGGAGTTTGACTACGCCGGAACCCAGGCCTGCCGCTCGCTGAAAGAGGAAGGCATCGAGGTGGCGCTTCTAAATTCCAACCCAGCCACGATCATGACCGACAAGGACATCGCCGACCGGGTCTATATCGAGCCGCTGACCCTGGAGGTGGTGGAGCAGCTGATCCTCAAAGAGAAGCCGGACAGCGTGTTGCCTACCCTGGGCGGCCAGGCGGGGCTGAATCTGGCGATGGAGCTGGAGGAGGCCGGTTTCCTGAAAGAACATAACGTGCGTCTCATCGGAACCACGGCGGCCACGATCAAAAAGGCGGAGGACCGGCTGGAATTTAAGAAGACGATGGAGAAGATCGGCGAGCCCGTGGCTCCGTCCCAGGTAGTGGAGTCGGTGGAGGAGGGCATCGCTTTTACCAATACCATCGGCTATCCGGTGGTGCTGCGGCCGGCCTATACGCTGGGCGGCAGCGGCGGCGGCATCGCCAGAAACCAGGAGCAGCTGGTGGAAATCCTGCAGAACGGCCTGCGTCTGTCCCGGGTGGGGCAGGTGCTGGTGGAGCGCTGCATCGCCGGCTGGAAGGAGATCGAGTACGAGGTCATGCGCGACAGTGCCGGCAACGTGATCACGGTCTGCAATATGGAAAATATCGACCCGGTGGGCGTCCATACCGGCGATAGCATCGTGGTGGCCCCGTCCCAGACGCTGGGCGACAAGGAGTACCAGATGCTGCGTACCTCGGCGCTCAATATCATCACCGAGCTGGGGATCACCGGCGGCTGCAACGTCCAGTTCGCCCTGCATCCCACGTCCTTTGAATACTGCGTCATCGAGGTGAACCCCCGCGTCAGCCGTTCGTCGGCCCTGGCCTCCAAGGCCACCGGATACCCCATCGCCAAGGTGGCGGCCAAGATCGCGTTAGGTTACACGCTTGACGAAATCAAAAACGCGGTGACGAAGAAGACCTGCGCCAGCTTCGAGCCGATGCTGGATTACTGCGTCGTGAAGATGCCCAGGCTCCCCTTCGACAAGTTCATAAACGCCAAGCGTAACCTTGGTACGCAGATGAAAGCAACCGGAGAGGTTATGAGCATCTGCACCAATTTTGAGGGGGCGCTGATGAAGGCGATCCGCTCTCTGGAGCAGCATGTGGACTGCCTGCGATCCTATGATTTTACAGGCTTAAATGACGAGGAACTGGAGGGACAGCTGGCAAAGGTGGACGACCGCCGCATCTGGGTCATCGCCGAAGCGCTGCGCCGCGGGTTCTCCTACGATAAGATCCATGAGATCACGATGATCGATCCCTGGTTCATCGACAAGCTTGCGATCCTGACGGAGATGGAGGCGGCGCTTGAGAGGGGGCCGCTGACGCCGGAGCTTCTCGCCGAAGCGAAGCGCATCGAGTTCCCCGACAATGTGATCGCCCGTTTAAGCGGCGTGCCGGAAACGGAGATAAAGGCCATGCGTCGCGCAAACGGCATCACGGCTGCCTATAAGATGGTGGATACCTGCGCCGCGGAGTTCGCGGCGGAGACACCCTACTATTATTCTTGTTTTGGGAGCGAGAATGAGGTGGAGGTGGAACCGCAGCCGGGCTGCCCGGGTGCGGGGTTTCTTGTGGAAACACAGAAACTGCCGGGCGCCCCGGATGCGGGGACAAGGGTTTCTGCGGAAGCGCAGCCGGAGGCCGGACATCGCCGGAAGAAAGTTCTGGTTCTGGGAAGCGGCCCCATCCGCATCGGCCAGGGCATTGAGTTCGACTTCTGCTCGGTCCACAGCACCTGGGCGTTTGAGAAGGAAGGCTATGAGACGATTATTGTCAACAATAACCCGGAGACGGTCAGCACCGACTTCGATATCGCGGACAAGCTGTATTTCGAGCCGCTGACGCCGGAGGACGTAGAATCCATCGTGGATCTGGAAAAGCCCGATGGGGCCGTGGTTCAGTTTGGCGGACAGACGGCCATCAAGCTGACCGAATCCCTGATGAAAATGGGCGTGCCAATCCTGGGAACCGCGGCCGAGGATGTGGATGCGGCGGAGGACCGGGAGCTGTTTGACCGGATCCTGGAGAAATGCAAAATCCCGCGGCCGGCGGGTCACACGGTATTCACGGCGGAGGAAGCGAAGGCGGCGGCCCACGATCTGGGTTATCCGGTTCTGGTGCGTCCGTCCTATGTGCTGGGCGGCCAGGGCATGCAGATCTGCGTCAGCGACCACGATATCGACGAGTTCATCGGCATTATCA
>CANPYE010000227.1 GCA_947588005.1 uncultured Lachnospiraceae bacterium
ACCCAGTCCTCCATGGCGTCTTTCATGTTCGCCGTGTTCATCTCTCCTTCGAAGATGTCGGCGTAAAAATCATCGGCAGCTGTCTGCAGATACGCGTCCTTATGCGACAGACCTTTGTTGAACCAGATGGAATTGGCCATCTGGAATTTATAGCTGTCCTCGTCGCGGTAAAAGATCGCGAACTGTTTCCCGGCCCGAGCGGTCAGATCCTCCGCGTCGTCCATCCGAAGAAGCGTTAGAATCTGCGCCTGCGTCTCTCCTTCTGCTCCCGCCGCGGCCAGCGACAGCGCATAGTAGAGGGAAAGCGGAGAATAGATCGTATTTCCGGCTTCTTCCCTCAGAAGCGGGCTGGCGGTATCATAAGCGAAATACGCAAGCTTCTCGCAGAGATCTGCGTCGATATCGTGACGTTCCTGGATCTCGGCTTCCCATTTTTCATCTTCATTTCTGTATTCCTTTACAGGATAGACAGCCTCTGCCAGTTGTTTGACTTTGCTGTCTTTGGCATTCCCCTGCTCCTGGCCGGTCTCTCTGCTGTTTTCATTCTTTGCACAGGCGGCCAGACTTGTACACGCCAGAGCCGCGGCCAGCAAGGCGGCTGCGGCACGGCGGATGGTATCTCCGGCAGTATTTCCGATAATCTTTTTCATAATGTTCTCCCTTCTGCCTTTTGAAGCTTCTCTGATCGGACTTCTTATTTTGCAATCTCACAGCTGCGTTTCCTTTCCGGACATATACGTTACGCTTCAGGAAAGGAGTTTTATGGAAAACTGCGAAATAATTCTGATTTTTCTTTCAAATGCTGATAAATCGCCTTCTGCCGGATGAAGCGGATCAGCGTATCTTCTTGAGCCATTCAATCAAATTATGATCCGACAATGGTTCCGCCGTCCGGATGCAGCACCTGACCGGTCATGTAGGAAGAATCATCGGAAGCCAGAAATACGTAGCACGGCGACACCTCGCAGGGCTGACCGGCCCGCTTCATTGGCACCTCGGACGTCTTGCGTCCGAAGGTAGTCACTTCTTCCGCGGAGAACGATGCCGGTATTAATGGCGTCCAGATCGGACCGGGGGCGACGCCATTGACGCGGATCCCCTGATCGGCCAGGGACAGGGCCAGCGACCGGGTGAGGGCGACGATCGCGCCCTTGGTAGCGCTGTAATCGATCAGGTCTTTATTTCCCTGATAGGCGGTGACGGACGTGGTGTTGATAATAGCCGCACCCTTCTTCATATGAGGCAGTGCAGCCTGAATCAGATAGAAAAACGAGATCACATTGTTCTGGAACACGAAATTCAGCTGTTCCGGCGAGATATCCAGGATGCTGCGCTGTAGGAACTGGACCGCGTGGTTGTTCACAAGCACGTCGAGTCGGCCGAATTTTTCCATCGTTCGATCGATGCAGCTATTGATAAAACTGCGGTCCCGCAGATCGCCGCGAAGCAGCAGGCAGGTTCCGCCCAGCTCTTCGATCCGCGCCTTCGTCTCCTGCGCGTCCGCCTCCTCGTCGTAATAGACCAAAACAACTGCTGCGCCTTCCTTTACGAAATCGTAGGCTACCGCACGGCCGATGCCGCTGTCCCCGCCGGTGATAACCGCCACTTTGCCTTCCAGCTTACGGCCTGCAGCCAGCCGCTCGGATATGGGGCGCGGGTTCATGACATATTCGAAACCCGGCTGGCGGTTCTGGTGCTGCGGCGGAAATGTAAACTGGATCTCCTCGCAGAAACGCTCGCTTCCGTAATCGTTGACACCGGCACTATCTTTAGCCGGAGCTGCCACGCAATCCTCCGTCGCCGGACTTTTCTCTCCACATTCGGCAGCATTTTCCTGCCATCCGGCAACATAATCACTTTCATTTAACAAGGTTCGCACACCTCCTGGGGTTTCGGTATGCGAACCATAAAGCCGAAAAAAATCATGGTTCACACACCTTTCTGAAACCAAGGTATGTGAACCATGAAATGTGCGTGATTTGTCCGGCTGCGCAGATTTATTTTTCGCCTGAAGATATTGTACCTGATCCGGACTTTGCCGCTGACGCCAAAGTCCGTGAAAGTGTTCGAACCTTCCATTAAATCCACATAATTCCTCATCAAACTTAAGAGGCAGCCCCAAGGCACATAAGCTCCGTGCCTTAGCCCTTAGCTGTTCAGAATCGCCATAAATTCCTCGCCGGTGATCGTCTCATGCTCGTAGAGGTACATAGCCAGCTCGTCCAGCTTCCCGCGGTTCTCCATCAGGATTCGGGCCGCCTTCTCATGCTGCTTCTTGACAAGCTCTACCACCTGCCGGTCGATCTCGGCCTGCGTCTCGGCCGCGCAGATCAGGGAGGTGTCGCCGCCCAGATACTGCCCGTTCACGGTCTCCAGCGCCACCATGTCGAAATCGCCGCTCATTCCGTAGCGCGTGATCATGGCGCGGGCCAGCTTGGTCGCCTGCTCGATATCGTTGGAGGCGCCGGTCGTCACAGAGCTGAACACGATTTCTTCCGCCGCCCTGCCGCCGGTATAGGTCGCGATCCGGTCCTCGATTTCTTCCTTGCTCATCAGGTAATGGTTACCTTCCTCTACCTGCATGGTGTAGCCAAGGGCTCCGGAGGTCCGGGGAATGATCGTGATTTTCTGCACCGGAGCGGAATGGGTCTGCATCGCGGCGACCAGGGCGTGCCCGATCTCGTGATAGGAAACGATCCGCTTCTCCTTGTCGGTCAGAATGGCGTTCTTCTTCTGATAACCGGCGATCACGACTTCAATGCTTTCTTC
>CANPYE010000228.1 GCA_947588005.1 uncultured Lachnospiraceae bacterium
CGCTCGATGCTTTCAAAGAGCCCGGCCTGCTCATAGCAGCCGTACTCGGTCAGGACCTCGATGGTCATTTCGGCGCACTTTTCCCACAGGAACAGATACAGCTCCTTCTTGTTGCGAAAGTAGTGGAAGAGCAGGGATTTGCTTATCCCGGCCTCGGCGGCGATCTGGCTCATGGGGCTGTTCTTGTAGGAATTCCGGGAGAACACGCGATAACCGGAGCTAAGGATCGCCTGCTGCTTTTCCTCGGGAAGGGAGAAGAATTTCGGGTTCATTTTGCCGCACCTCCGTGTATACTGATACCACTATCATAAATCCGTTGACCGATTTTGAGAAGACCCAGCAAACAGAAAATGCGGGGCGATATGCTCTTGAATATTCGAAAATGATTCGTTATAATAGAAAAGCTTTTATGTGCTGATACGAATGGCGTAAAAGAGCAGAATGAAATCAAGCGAGGAATTACAAATGCGAATCGTTGTGAAAGTGGGATCGTCCACATTATCATACGCCACGGGCCGGATGAACATCCGCCGGGTGGAAAGTCTTGTCCGCGTACTGAGCGATCTGAAGAACGCGGGACATGAGGTGATCTTCGTCTCATCGGGAGCCATCGCCATGGGCGTGGGGAAGCTGGGCCTTTCGGAGAGGCCGGAGGATATCCCCGGCAAGCAGGCTGCGGCCGCGGTGGGACAGTGCGAGCTGATGTATACCTATGACAAGCTCTTTTCCGAGTATTCCCACACTGTGGCGCAGATCCTTCTGACGGCTGCGGATATCGAGGACGGGCGCCGGCATGAGAATTTCCGCAACACGATCCTGCGGCTGCTTAAGATCGGGGCGGTGCCGGTGGTCAATGAAAATGATACCGTGGCCACGGACGAGATCGTCATCGGCGATAACGACACGCTGGCGGCCGTGGTGGCGGTGTCTGTGGAGGCGGATCTTCTGGTGCTTCTGACGGACATCGACGGACTTTACACCGCGGATCCCCGAAAGGATGAGAGCGCGGGGCGGATCGAGGTCGTGCGCGAGATCACGCCTCAGATCCTGGAAGCGGCCCAGGGGGCCGGGAGTTCCCTGGGAACCGGCGGCATGAAGACGAAGCTTCACGCGGCGAAGATATCCACGGACGCCGGGATCGATATGGTCATTACAAGCGGCGCGAAGCCGGAGAGCCTGTATGATATCGTGGACGGGAAGGGCGTCGGGACGCGGTTTATCGGGAGAAGATGACGCTTATAAGGCCCAGCCCGAAATGGTCTCGCCAGGTGCGAGACTGGTCGTAGTGATAGAAACGGTCGAATATATAGGATCTGTCTTTGTCTCGGATACTGGCGTCGTGGTTATTTACGGTGATGCGACTTTGCCTGCGTATGGAGTTGTCTGAAATGACTTTGTCGGGCTTACGGAGAGACAGTTGTTCTCTCCGTTTTTGATTATGTCAGTATATGGCGTGTGGTCGGCGATTACAAAGAAACGAAAAAATACTTTACAAGAACATATGTTCGTATTATAATTGAGACAGGTGGCAAAATGGCTAAGTCCTATTGGGGTGGCATAATGACGAAAAGATGTATTTGTATGATATTATAGATATAAAAAAAGAAACGAGCAACCCGTTGGAGTCATAGACTTTACTTGGCAAAAACCCATTTCTTTTCATTAATACAATATCAAAAATAACTTACAGTGTCAAGTCATTTTGCAAAATGGCGGGAAATAAACAGAAAGCAAAGGAGCAGACAGCATGTATCGTCATGTGGTACAGTACTATGAAACCGACCGGATGGGCATCACCCATCATTCATGCTTCAGAACGCGCTGGAAGCGTGCCAGAAGATGAAGCCGTAGGAAGAACGGTATATCCGCACGGAGATGCGCCTGCAGGGGAACTTCCTGTTAGTCAAATGCGTCAACAGCGCATCGGAGAAGTTCCCCCGGCAGCGTGAGGGAAAAACGGGCTGGCCATGGCTATGGTCTTACAGCCATGCGCAATATTGCGAAAAAATACAACAGCGTCCTGCTCATCGATTCCACGGGAGAGCGGTTCGAAGTAAAGAGCTGCTTCTGTCTGACGGGGAACCGGAAGCAGGGAAGCGGCGCTTCCTTACCGGCTGACACGGAACGCGCAGCAGCCGTGGGGCGGGAGAGCGGCGCTGAGTGACGGGTAAGTGACGCCGGTCCAGAGTTCGGTATAGACCGGAGCGGACTGACGGCTGCCGGAGGGATGGCTTTCCTCCGCGTTCGTTCCATCCGGGAATTGCGCTCCCGTGCAGTTATTATCCGCGATGCGTCCGGCGGCGCAGGGCACAGCGGTGCAGGGACTGGCAGCGCCAGGTACAACGGTGCCTGCGGCTTCATACAGAGCGGGATCGCAGGCGTCTACCGTCCGTTCTTCATCGCCTAAATTGAAGACCGCTACATACATTTCCCCGGTCTTCTCATTAAAAGCGGTCCAGGCGGCCTCGTCCGCGGTGCGGAAAAGCTGGCGCGGGCGGCAGTCCGGCGTGCGCATGGCCAGGATATCCCGGTTGGTGAGAAGGGACAGGGTCCATTCGTCCAGTTTGGTCATTTCTGCGCCCAGCATCAGCGGAGAGCCGAAGATGCACCAGAGCGTCATCAGCGTCCGCTGCTCGTTACGGGTCAGATTGGTGGAGCGCTCCTGGCCTTCACCGAAGCCGCCGCCGATGCGTCCTAACGGCAGCATGTCGCAGTCGGGATAGCAGC
>CANPYE010000229.1 GCA_947588005.1 uncultured Lachnospiraceae bacterium
TGAACTCCGGCCTGCGCATGACCCTCCTTAACACCAACGTACCGGTTACGATCCTTCACGGCATCGCTACCTATTTCGGCCGCGCCATCAACGAAGCCGATACGGATACCCTATGCTCCGGCGCGCTGATGGACGCCATCCTGCGCACCTACTGCGGCATGGTGCAGGAATTTGGCCGCAAGACCTATAGCCCGCCCGTCGAACGGATCGTGGAGTACATTTTTGCCAATCTGACCGGAGACCTGAGTCTGCAGCAAATCGCGGAGCAGTTCAGTTATTCGACGGTCTATGTCAACCGCATTCTCAAGCGCGAGACCGGCTGCTCGGCTATCCAGTTCATCAAACAAAAACGCATTGCCCTGGCAAAGGCGATGCTGTATCTGGATGACATATCGGTAGAGGAAGTATCGGCAGCGGTCGGCTTCAACAGTTTCAACTATTTCTGCCGTGTGTTCCGGCAGGTGGGAAATATGTCCCCTACCGAGTACAGGGAAAAGGCGGTGAAAGAGAGAGCAGGAGTGCGGTCAGGCTGAAAAGCCGGGAAGAAGGATCTGTTCGACGCCTGGGTCTGCCTTAAGCCAAACAAGAAGAAGGCCGCGCTGCTGATGCTGAAAGCCGTGCGCAGCGACGCGGATCAGGAAACTATTAGCCAGTAACTTTTTTTCGCAGAAATTTTCCAGTCCCCAGAAGTTAATGAAGTTTTCTGAAGTGCCTGAATATACAAATACATTTTTTCTTGAAAATGGACTTTTCAGACTATCTTTTCCTTTCCCAGATGCGTTATACTCAGTAGAAAGTGCTTTCTATGTTAGAGTGATCGGCGTTCCGTCCGCTAATCGGGACGCCGGAAATAATTACGGAGGTCTGAACGCGGTATGGATCCGGATTTCCTTCTAATCAGGCGGATGAAAGACGGAGACGACGAGGCAATCGAAGAATTTGTCCGGAAATATTATCCGGCGGTTCTTCGGTACTGTTTACTGCGCATCGACGACGCGGGATACGCGCAGGACGCGGTCCAGGAGACCTTCGAGCGGTTCTTCCGGAATTTTGCCAGGTACCGGCATTACGGGAAGGCCGCCAATTATCTGTATGTGATCGCGGGGAACGTCTGCCGGGACTATTACCGGAGGCGGCGGGAGGTGGCGGCGGGAGACGCGGAAGAAGTGATGCGGTTTCGAAGCCGGAGCAATGGAAACGGTAATCGTAGGGACTGCGGGGAAGATGGTTTTATATCGTCCGTAGCGGATGACCACAGGCTGCAGGAGAAAGCAGTGCCAGAAACTCTCACAGGAATAAGTCCACCGGGCGCGGATTTCCACATGGATCTGCGCGCGGATCTCCGCATGGATCTCCGCAGCGCCTTCGCCGCGCTGCCGCCGGAGCTTCGGGAAACGGCGATCCTGTTCTTCTGTCAGGAGTTAAAGCAGCGGGAGATCGCGAAGATCCTTGGGATCGGGCTTCCGCTCGTGAAATACAGGATCCGGAAGGCCCGTGAGCAATTGCAGGAAATGCTGAAGGAGGTGCGGGAATGACTTGGAAGAGCAGGTTATATCGGAACGAAACATATCATTGCTATCATTGTATGACGTATCAGGGCAAGCTGTCTCAAAACGAGCTGTCTCAGAACGAAATCTCTCAGAATGAGGATTCTCAGAACAGGAAGTTTCAGAACAGGTTATCGCAGGACGAACTGACGCGAGTTTTGCGGAAAGAAGCGGACGCGCTGATTTCCCAGGAAATCACGAACGCTGGTCAAAATGAGAAACCGATACGCGCTGAAAGTAAACCATCCGTTGTTCCGGCACCGCATACCCCTGCGTACTCCGACCATCTGGAGCGAACGATCCGCGCCGCGAAGTCCGCCTACTGCGAAGCCGAATCGGCCCGGCCGCTGACCCGGTTTGAGTTTTTGATGGAACAGAGCCGCTATATCCGCAAGCGCTGGTGGATCCTGCAGGGACTTCTCCTGGCGGCGCTGGGTTTCATGCTGATCCGCGCGGACAGCAGTTTCTACACCGCGCGCAGCATGGGGATCGCCGGCTCCGCCTTCGCGGTGCTGATCCTGCCGGAGCTTTGGAAGAACCGAAGCTGCGGCGCTACGGAAGTCGAAGGGGCCGCCTATTATTCCCTGCGGCAGATCTACGCGGCCAGACTGACCTTGTTCGCTATGGCGGATCTTCTGCTGATCACGGCCTTTGCCGGACTGGCGGTAACGGCCGGCGGCGTTCCTGTGACGGATCTGGCGGTGCAGTTTCTGCTGCCGTTCAATGTGACCTGCTGCATCTGTTTTCAGACCCTTTACAGCCGCCGGATGCAGTCGGAGATCTTTTCCGTTTTCTTATGCGGATGCTGGATCGCCGTCTGGGTCAAGATCGTCCTCGGAAAGCTGTACGACCAGATCACGCTTCCCGTCTGGTGCGGGCTTCTGGCGCTGTCCGCAGCGTATCTGGTATTCTGCGTCGCATGCGGACAGCGAAATTTACACAAATTATTGGAGGCAGAACCGATATGGAATTGAAAATAACGGACCTTACAAAACAGTTTAAGGAGGTCGCCGCGGTAGACGGCGTCAGCTGTACGATGAGCCGCGGCGTCTACGGACTTCTGGGCGTCAACGGCGCGGGCAAGACGACGTTAATGCGGATGCTCTGTACGTTAAATACGCCCACCTCCGGGCAGATCACCTGGGATGGCCAGGACATTTTCTCCATGGC
>CANPYE010000230.1 GCA_947588005.1 uncultured Lachnospiraceae bacterium
TCGGGTTGATCGTCGGCCAGTAGGACACCACCGGCCGCATGCCCATTTCCTTCAGTTCCCGGATCATCGCCTCCGGGTCGGGCCAGTATTTCGGGTCGAAATCGCAGTTGCCCTGCTCGCTCCAGTGGAAATAGTCGATCACGATGGCATCGACCGGGATCCCGCGGCGATGGTATTCTCTCGCCACTTCAAGGATCTCCTCCTGCGATTCATAGCGGCACTTCGACTGCCAGAAACCGGCCGCCCACGCAGGCATCGCAGGCGCGAAGCCGGTAAGCCTGCAGTAGGTATTCAGTACCTGCGCCGGCGTCTCGCCCACAAAGACGAGATAATCCGCCTGCCGGCAGCAGTCCGCCGTCCAGACTGTGTGGTTGAAGCCGAATTCGACGCGGCCGGGAGATGGATTGTTCCACAAAAAGCCGTAGCCGAGGGAGGAATAAATGACCGGCACCGTGGATTTCGTGTTCCAGTGGGCCAGATCATAGGTACAGCCCTTACGGTCAAAGAAGCCCTGCTGTTCCTGGCCGATGCCGTAAATATGCTCGTCGCGCGCGTCGAAGTTTACGCGGACCCGGTAGTTTTCGCCGGCAATATGCGTGTAGCGGGTGACCATGTCCGCCTCTTCGTGGGTGGAAAGCACCGTCTCCACGCCGCGCCTAAACTCGATCCGGCAGCCGGACCAAGACTTTGTGAGGATCACGGTGAGAAGGCCGTTTCGGATCACGCCGCGATTCACACGGACCGGATCCTCCGCCGGTTCCTTTTTCAACACGCCGCCGCAGTCAAGCAGAACCTCCGCTTCGCAGGGTTCCGGCTCGTTAAGCGTCCATTTCTCATCGGAGAATCTTGTGCTGCGAGAAGCCCTGACGCGGACGCAGTTCGCGCCGTAGGGTTCGATCCATACATTTTCGTCGCGGGTCTGGAACAGCAGACCGTTTTCTTTTATCTGTATCATCGATTGCCTCCTGAAAGATCAAGTTTTTGCAAATCTTATGTTTAGAAACTCTGCTTGCAGTGCGACATCGTAAAGTTTATTTACAGTACCTCATCATCGCTTCCACGATCTCCGGGTACGCGAATGCGCAGTCGCTTCTGCGGAAAACTCCGAAGTTCTCTCCGTTTCCCGCGAAAGCGTTGTTATCCCACCAGCAGCAGCTAATCCGTCGCGCCCGGGCCGCCGCTATGTAATAGGCCGTAAAATCGACCCGTGCCTGGGTATTGCCGCCCTTATCCCTGGCGCCGAATTCATCGATCACGACGCCGGTGCCGTTCTTCACATATTTTTCAAACAATGTGTCCATCAGTGTGTCGATCTCGGACGTGCTTGCGCGTTTGCTCATGCTCCACTCGGCCGTACTGCCCTTTTCGTCCGGCGGCTGCAGCGCAAAATCATAAGGCGTATAGGCGTGGACCTCCACCAGGATTCGGTTTTCATTCCCTTCCATGTCCTTCGGAAGCTCAAAATACTCGTTGGAAGCGCCCTGCAGGGACGCGTCGTAGCCCGGCACCAGCAGGTAGCGGTCCGCATTACGGGAACCGGAAGCGCGCACCGTATCGACAAAAAGCTGATTGTATTCGTTGATAAGTTTTACCGCTTCCACACATTCCTTCTTTTTCAGATCCAGCCACCACTCGTAGCTGGTTCCCACAAGCCGCGGTTCGTTTAACGACTCCATGAGCAGATGCTCGTCATAATCCGCGAAACGCTGCGCTAGCTGCGACCATATCGACTTGATATACGCTTTGGACTGCTCCGCGTACTCCTGCGACGGGTACATATACCCGGTGGAATTGTCGTGATGGATGTTGAGGATCACATATATATCGTTATCCATCGCGTAATCCACCACCTCCTGAACACGATCCAGCCACGGCTCGCTAATGGTATAACTGCCGTCGTCCGACACATGATTGTGCCACGACACCGGAATGCGGAGCGTCTCAAAGCCGGCGGCTTTAAGCGCGTCGATCATTTCCTTCGTCGTCTTAACTCCGCACCACAGGGATTCGAAAGACATTTCGTCCTGTCTGTTCTGATCGCTGCCGGCGTCAAAGGTATTGCCCAGATTCCAGCCCACCTTCATGTTTTCTACAAAATCGATGGCTGATGGATCTGCTCCTTCATTCAGTATACGCTTTTCCATGCTGATCTCCGGCACGCTGACAGCCGGGATTTCGCTTTCATGGTCCTTCATAGCCGTGTCCTCCGATTCCTTCTCCTTCTGCTGTGCGTTCTCTCCTGCTGTCTCCGGTATCTGCGCATCTCCTGATTCATTTCCTGCTTCATCTCCCTGTTTGGCCGGTTCGCCGTCTGCGTCGTCCCGCGCCTTTCCGTCCGATCCGGCATCCGATTCGGAATGCTTCTGATCCTGACGCATGTCCGTCGATTTTTCATCGGCAGCGAGGGATCTTCCCGCCTCGCCGCCAGCGCCACAGCCTGTATTCAATAGTACCATAACTCCTGCCAGACACATAATCCAAAATCTCTTTTTCATATCACCCCAACCTCCTCTGCCGCAAAACATTCAACTTTATTTAATCCGGGCCTGATCACCCGTAAGATGGAAACACAGTTCGACCCCTGTGGAATCGAAGGCGCGGCTACTCATGCAGCCTCCGTATGATCCGGAACAGCACCGCGTTCTCCATCACCAGCGGCTGCGAGTGGGCAAAGAACACGATCCCGTCCGT
>CANPYE010000231.1 GCA_947588005.1 uncultured Lachnospiraceae bacterium
GCAGCTGTTGGTTGTTCCCAAATCGATTCCTATGATCTTGCTCATGATTTTTTCCTCCTACATATATATTTGAAATTGATTATTTCCGTTTGCTAAGTGCTGACGGGTATGTTCCGCTCGACTAACCTCTCGCTTCGCCTTCCGGCTCGCGTTCGCTAAGTGCTCACAGTCAATTGGCAACCTGCACCATACTGTGCCTAACGACTGTGTCGCGGTAGATGTACCCTTTCTGAAACTCCTGGGCGACTACGTTCTCTCCCAGGTTTTCATCTTCCACATGCATCACGGCGTTGTGGAAGTTGGGATCGAAGGGCTGGCCTACGGCTTCGATGGGCTTTACGCCGGCTTCCTCGAGATTCTTGAGGAGCTGCTTGTAGATCATCTCCATCCCCTCCGCAAAGGGAGTGCCCTTGGCGTCCTCCGGCACAGCAGCCAGGCCCCGCTCGAAGTTGTCGATCACCGGCAGCATCTTCTCAATAATGCTTCTGGCTCCGACTTCGAACATCGCCGACTTCTCTTTCTCAGTGCGCTTGCGGAAGTTGTCAAACTCCGCCATCTGGCGCTTCAGCTGGTCGGTCAGATCCTCGATCTTCTGATCCCTCGGATCCTTCTTTTCTTTCTTCTTGCCGAAGACGTGCCATTTGCCGTCGGATGCCGGTTCCGGGCCGTCTCCTGCGCCGGACGCCTGCTCCGTCCCGGGTGCGGCGTCTTCCGGATCCGCGCTGCCGGCCGCATCACTTTCGCCGCCGGCCGCCGCATCGCTTTCGCCGTCTCCTGCGCCTTCTGCTTCCTGTCCATCGGAATCTGCCTCCGCGCCGGGTTCCTCCGTCACATCCGAAGCCTCCACGACTTCGGCGTCGGCCCACCCGTCGTCCCCGGCGGGTTCTCCGGCTCCGGTCATATCCGGCTTTTCCTCATATATTTCTTCCTGCTCTTTTCCTTCCACGTTTCATCTACCTTTCTTCTTTTTTAAAGGCGGTCTCCAGCTGGCTCATCAGTGTCCTCAGCGTCTTAAGCACCTTCTCGTAATCCATCCTCTTGGGTCCGATGATTCCTATGGTTCCACGAATCCCTTCGCCCAATTCATAATTCGCTGTGACCACGCTGCAGTCCTTCATGGCCTGCACCGGTGATTCCTCTCCGATATAGACCTGAATCCCGGTCCCGCTCTCGCTGTCTCCGGTGTCCACCAGATCCTTCAAAAGCTCCGTGTGCTCCAGCGTCTGCAGAAGCTCGCTGGCCTTCTGGTTATCGCTCAGCTCCGGATACTTGAAAATGTTCGTAGCCCCGCTGGTGTAGATCTGCAGGTCCTCCGAATCCGCCCGGATCACTTCCGCCACCTGCTCAAGCACCAGATCCACCACTTCCGCATGGCTTCCCGCCTGCTGCTTCATGCGGCTGATCACATCCAGATTGATCTCCTCGATCGTCAGCCCGTTTAGATTGCTGTTCAGCAGGATATTCATATTCAGAAGTTCTTCGTCATTCGGAACATCGTTCACATGGACGATGGTATTCTTGATCAGGTTGCCTTCCAGCACCGTGACGATCAGGAGCTTATCCTCGTCCACACGCGAAAGCTGGATAAATTTCAGCTTATTCTCCCGATAGCGCGGACCGCTGATCATCGCGGCGTAATTGGTATCGTTGGCAAGCAGCTTAGCAAGCTTCTTAAGGACGGACTCCAGCCGGTCGATTCTCTGGATCATCAGCTCCTGGACCTCGGCCGCCTCGCTGTCCTTCTCCAAAGTGATCTGGTCCACGTAAAAGCGGTACCCCTTATCCGAAGGGATCCGCCCGGCGGATGTATGAGGCTGTATGATATAGCCCATCTCCTCCAGATCAGACATCTCGTTGCGGATCGTCGCGGAACTCCACCGGTTATCCACGTACTTGGAAATGGTCCTGGATCCTACCGGTTCGCCGGTATCCATATAGTTCTTAATGATCGCCTTCAATATGGTGATCTTGCGCTCATCCAGTTCCATCTGTCCGCTCCTTTCTTCCGCTTCTTTCGGTTTGTTAGCACTCATCTGCTTCGAGTGCTAATTCCTACGTTCTTACTATATTACTTCCACCAGTATTTGTCAATACTTTTTTTCCAAAAATATTTTTCCGGATACATTTCCGCCCCGCGTTCCAATGCCATTTTCTTACGCTTTTCCTACAATTTCCTATATAGCTTGACTTTTAACACATTTGTAATATAATTGTAATCGGTAGAATTTCCTTAACTGAAAAAATATGTGTGAGGTATGCACTATGAGAAAGAATTCACGAAAATATAAGCAAGGCGTCACCGGCGCCCTGCTCGCATGGAAATACAGCCGCAGCGCCACCGGCGTCCGGTCCGCATGGAAGTACGCGGCGGCCGCGATTTTTGTTCTGGCGCTCGGTCTCGTCTGCAGTATTCCGGCCATGGCGGAGCCCACCGGACATCTTGACTGGGCCAGCAGCTATACGATTGCCGGCTGGGCCTGGGACGCGGAAAAGCCCGGCGATACCATGGAGGTTACGATCGATATCGTTCCGAAGAACGCCAAGACAGCCGCCAGTACGCTGACCGTTCCCGCGATAAGCTACCGCGGGGATCTGGTCTCCGGCTCCAACGACGGCAATCACGGTTTCTTCTGCCCCATAAACTGGAGCGACCTATCCGGTGATTCCTTCACGAT
>CANPYE010000232.1 GCA_947588005.1 uncultured Lachnospiraceae bacterium
GCCAGCGAGAACCAGATATTCCTGCAGATATTCCTTACGCCCTGCTTGAAGCAGTACCAAAACGTACTAATCCTCATAAGTCTCTCCGCCTTCTGTCACCCATTCGTCCGCCATATCTCCGTAAAATCCGGGCATGCCGTCGCTGACCACGCAGCCGCGCTCCATATAGATCACCCGCTTCTGCATCTTCTCCACGATCTCATGACTGTGGGTAACCACGACGACCGTAGTCCCCATCTCGTTGATCTCCTCCAGAAGCTTCATGATCTCCATCGCGTTATGGCTATCCAGGTTCCCGGTCGGCTCGTCGGCCAGCAAAACCTCCGGCCGGTTGATCAGCGCCCTGGCGATCGCCACGCGCTGCTGCTCCCCGCCGGATAACTGGTGCGGATACATCTTATATTTGGAAGAAAGGCCCACCATCTGAAGCATGGCGGGAACCGATTCCCTGATTCGCCTGCTCGAAGCGCCTATGACGCGCTGGGCGAACGCCACATTCTCGTAGACATTACGGTCTTTCAGGAGGCGGAAGTCCTGAAACACGACCCCCAGCCTCCTGCGGTATTTGGGCACATAGCTTCTGGGCATCTTGCCCAGGTTCATATCGTTGACAACGATCCGTCCGGAGGTAAGCTCTTCCTCCTTCATCAGCAGCTTGAAAATCGTAGTTTTACCGGAGCCGTTGCGGCCCATGATGAAGACAAATTCGCCGTCGTCGATGGTAATGCTTACATTGCGGAGGGCTTTATTGCCCTCCACATATTCTTTGGTCACATTCGAAATTTCTATCATCCGTCCGCGAGGCTCCTTAGAAATCGGAATTCTCCATGTATTTCATGTATTTGACCACCATGAGGGCAATCTTAAAGGTGATCGCGTCCTCAAAGACACGCAGATCCAGCCCGGTGCTCTTCTGAAGCTTGTCCAGACGGTAGACCAGCGTATTGCGGTGAATATAGAGCTGTCTGGATGTCTCGGAAACATTCAGACTGTTCTCGAAGAACTTGTTGATCGTCGTCAGCGTCTCATCGTCAAACTCATCCGGAGACTTGCCGTCAAAGATCTCCTTAATGAACATGCGGCACAGCGGGATCGGGAGCTGATAGATCAGGCGGCCGATGCCCAGCTTATTATACGCGTTCACGTTCTGGTCGCTGTAGAAGATCTTGCCCACATCCAGGGCCATCTTGGCTTCCTTGTAGGAACGGGAGACCTCCTTCAGATCGCCGACTACAGTGCCGAACGCCACATGAACCTTGGTCATCGCCTCGGTATTCAGCATATCCAGGATCACATTCGCCGTTCTCTCCAGATCATCGTAGGTCTCTCCCTGCTTCACTTCGCGAACGACAATGATATTCTTCTCATCCACGGCGGTGATAAAGTCCTTGGTCTTAGTCGCGAAAAGACTGCGGACCGTCTCCAGCGCGTTGGCGTCCTTCTCGTTCTTCGTCTCAATGATATAGACCACGCGCTTCACATTCGTCTCAATATGAAGCTTCTTCGCCCGGTTATAGATATCCACCAGAAGAAGGTTGTCCAGAAGCAGGTTCTTGATGAAGTTATCCTTATCGAAACGCTCCTTATAAGCGATCAGCAGGTTCTGTACCTGGAACGCCGCCAGCTTTCCGACCATGTATACGTCTTCACTGCCGCCCTTAGCCAGCAGAATATATTCCAGCTGATGCTCGTCGAATACTTTAAAAAACTGATAGCCCTGAATCACCTGGCTGTCGGCAGGCGATTCCGCAAACATGAGGATAGCCGCCTCGTCCTGCGCCGGATCCGGGAATGTGGTGGCCAGCGTCTTACCCTCCGTATCGCAGATGCAGAGGTCGATCCTGGTGATCGATTTCAGTCCGTCAATCGTAGTTTGGAGTATCTGATTCGAAATCATGGTATCCTCTCTCCTTTTCGTAAATTTACCCATATATTATCTTAATGCAATCACAGGGAAAATGCAAGAACTTTCCTGACCGTTCACACAAAAATCACAGCAGCCGGATATAACCGCAGACCCGCGGCAGGCCGGTATAAGGAGATCGCCGTCAGCGCCCTGTCCGCCTCAAAAAAGAGAAAGCGTACCGCAAAGGGTACGCTTTCGATCTCTCTTACGTCTTAAAACTAGTTGACAATCACCAGCTCGGTGTCCTTGTCGAAGATATGAAGCTTGCTGGTATCCAGAGCGACCTTAACCTCATCGCCGACTCTGGCGGTGGTTCTCGGGTTCACGCTGGCCGTGAAGTTCGAATCGACAACATCGAAGTACAGGTTAACTATGGAACCAAGAAGTTCGTATACACGAACGGTAGCCTTGATGGTGCTCTTCGCAGCCTTCTCCAGCCATATATCATCGTCATGCAGATCCTCGGGACGGATGCCCATGGTAACGGTCTTGCCGATATAACCCTTCTCCTCAAGGACTTTCGCCTTGTCAGCCGGCACTGTGATCTTGTGCTCGCCGAATGTAAGAACGGTCTCGCCGCCTTCCTTGGAAGCAACAGCATCAACCATGTTCATCTGCGGAGCGCCGATGAATCCGGCCACGAACTTGTTGCCGGGCTTGTCGTACAGATTCTGCGGAGTATCTACCTGCTGGATAACGCCGTCCTTCATAACAACGATCCTGGTACCAAGGGTCATAGCCTCGGTCTGGTCATGGGTTAC